>JAQTSO010000012.1 GCA_028711215.1 Endomicrobiaceae bacterium
AAACTTTTATTTTTTTTGATAAAAATTTCGGGTAAGTATCTGTTGTCATAATTGCTTCAACTGCTCTTTTTTCATTTTTATCTTTTAATATTTTTACTAATTTAGGAAGTGCATCCGTCATTTTTTTTACAGGCAAAAACTGACCTATAACTCCGGTTGAAGCAACCAAAACGGATTTATCAGATATATTAAGATTTTTTGCAACTTCACTAGCAACAATCTCTGCATCTTTTTGTCCCTTTTGTCCGGTACAGGCATTTGCACAACCTGAATTTACAACTACTGCCTGAAAAGATTTATATTTTTTAAGTCTTTCAATATCAATTAAAACAGGAGCAGCTTTTACTAAACTGAAGGTAAACATACCTGCTACAGTCGCAGGTGAATCAGAATAAAATATCGCTAAATCTTTTTTACTGCTTTTTTTTGCAATTCCGCTATGTAATCCGTTAGAATAAAAACCTTTTGGAAGCATTACTTTATCTCCTTGAGACCTGTTGTTTCGTCTAAGCCAAACATAATATTCATATTTTGGACTGCCTGACCTGATGCACCTTTTACTAAATTATCTATAGCTGAAACTATGATTAATTTGTTTGTTCTTGTATCAACACTTAATCCTATTTCACAAAAATTTGTATTTACCACTTTATTGATATTAGGCAAAACATTTTCATCCAAAATTTTTATGAATCCTTTATCTTTATAAAAATTCTTATATATTTCTATAATTTCCGGCGTAGTTATTTTTTTAGATAAGTTCGTATATATTACCGAGAGCATTCCTCGTTCAACAGGAAGAACATGCGGAGTAAAAGTGACAATCGTCTTTTGACTGAACAAATGAGAAATTTCCTGTTCAATTTCAGGGATGTGCCTGTGTTTACCTGCTATGTTATAAGCCCTTGTATTTGGATGTTCTTCATTAAAATATTTTTCAACTGCTTTCCTTCCTGCACCTGATATTCCGCTTTTGGAATCAATGATTATATCGCTGTTGGTTATAAATCCGTTTTTTACGGCAGGAGCAATTCCAAGCAATATCGTCGTAGGATAACATCCCGGATTTGCAATAAGTTTAGCTGATTTTATTTCATCATAATACAATTCTGATAAACCGTAGACGGCATCTTTTATAAAATCTTTGCCTGTATGATTTACTTTATACCATTTCTCATAAGTATTTGAATCTTTTAACCTGAAATCTGCCGATAAATCTATCACTTTTTTACCTGCACTTAATAATTTTGGAACTACTTCAAAAGCAACTGCATGCGGTAATGCCAAAAATACAACATCGGTATTTTCTTTAATTCTTTCAACATTCAACGGCTCGCATTTAATATTTAAATTTGCATATTTAGGATATATATCAGCCAATAACCTTTCAGGCGAAGTTTCTCTGCCCGCAAGTATGCTTAATTTTGCTTTATTGTGTTTTGACAAAATCCTTAAAAGTTCTTCACCTGTATAGCCTGTTATACCTACAATACCAACCTTTATCATTTTTTCCTCTTAAAAAATACGTTTAATATAACTAAAGTAAAAACTTATATCCTAAAGACACTAAAATCGTTGAAAATTTAACATCGCCAGACAAGCCATAACTGCTTTCAAATTTTGCATTATTGTTGACATAAGATGCTTCAAGCACGTACGGACCGTATTCAAAACCGCATGAAGCAAGCCAGCATAATCCGCCAGTCATTTTTTCGGTGCCAGAATATATATCATAAGAAAAAACTGTAAAATAATTTACAAGCCCCTATCCCGCTCCTGCGCTTATGTAAAAATTAAACTCTTTATAGCTGTTAAGAGGAATTACTTGTTTTGCCAATATGTAATAGTTAAGCATCGCAAAATTTTCTTCAAGCGTACGCATACATACGTTTGCATTCAAACCCATACCTACGGCTGTATAATTTTTGAAATAATAAAAATAATCCATTTTTAACGCAAAACCGTCACCATTTGTTTCAGAATCATTATATTCTTCATAATTAAACTTAATATCGGAAGACATTGATAAGATTTTGCCTAGTTTAAAAGATACTTCGTTTGCTCCTTTTAATGGTTGTGCCATAACAGGAGAAACAACAAACAAGCAAATTAAAAACAACAGGTATTTTTTCATATATATCCCTCAATTTTTTACAAAACTTTATTCTTTATATACTGCCAACAAAAAAACATAATTGACAAATATTTGACATTTTTACTGTCATACTTGCCACTCTTGTATTCTATCTTATATCGGCTACATTTTGCAAATAAAAAACCGACTTAGATATCTAGTTTTTTGAGGATATTAAATGCTTTGTTGTAGAAGTTTTTGAAGTCTGTTGTATCCATATTTTGTGATTGTGAATATAAATAAACTGAACATTCTTCTAAAATATTTTCTATTTCTTTGATAAGTTCAGTATCTATATTTCTTTCCTGTAAATCCAACTTGATTGTATATGTTGTAAGTCCGTCAGCTGATTCACCGAGTACAGAAGCAAAATATTCAAGCATACCCTTGTACATTAATGAATAAAAATCTTTGGCTGTTTTTACTCTTTTTGCTTTTTGGAAATACTTTTTTGAACGACTGTATGCTTTTTTATTTTTTAATTTTTGTTGGTCTTTATTAATATACTCTTTATATTTAAAAAACAGTTTAATTAATATATAAAAACCCAATAATACAGCAACAACTATCCAAACTGTTGTTTTTTGTAAAAAAGCATAAAGTTTAAATATAAAAGATAAATCTACATTTTGCGGTATTTGTGGTGTTTGCATATTTTGAACAGTTTGAGTATTTGCAATTATTTCATTTTGACTACTATCTTTTTTAATTGTTCCTTCAGCTATATTAATTTTAATTCTTTTTTCAGGCAGACTTTTTGTTTGTTTTGTTGCCATATCAAAATATTTTATCGGCAAAATTTTTATTTCACCAATGCCTTTTTCTAACGGCATTATAAGTGTTGAAAACTCTTTGCCTGTTTCTTCTTCACCATTTTTTAATATTTTTTCTGACGTTTCATATTTTTTCAAATTATCAGATAAAACAATCTGAGGTTCTTTAATTGTTTTAACATTGCCACTGCCGGTAATTGTAATTTTTAAATCAAAAGGTTCATCAACTCTTTTTTGTTTTTTATCAATATCTGCCGATATATCAAATTTGCCGACTAAATCAATATTATCAGGAACTCTTAAAACTTTTATTTTTATTTCTTCAGTTACAAGGTCTACATTTCTGGCACTTTTAAAAAAACTTGCAAAAAAATCATCCTGCATTTTATTGAAATCTTCTATTGAAACCTGTACCGTGGCTTTGCCTATTGTTATGGCACCTTCTTTTTGCGGAAATAATTCCGTTGAAACTTCACTTACAACATAATCTCTTCCTTTGATTTGTGTTCTGTAGTTTCTTTGTGTTGTTTTGCCGTTAAAAAATCCGGCAAAGTCCGGACCGCGATAATTAGGATTTGATAATATATTTACAGATGTAAAAAATGAAAATGTATAAATTATTTTTTCATTGACGTATGCTGTTTGTTTATCTGTTTTTGCATCAACGAAAACAGCTTTTGAAGTATCATAATTGTAAATCTGCTTTGAACTGTTTTGTTGATTTTGTCCTACCGTATTATTTTGTATATCAGCATTATCAATTGAACTGACCGTTTGTGCTTTTTCAACTGTGATATCTATAGAACTTGTTTGATATTTTTGACCCTGATAATCTAATGCAAATGCAGGTATTGTAAATGTACCAATTTTTTTAGGACCTAAAGTGTAAACATAATAAACCGTATTTTTTACTTTACCGTTTATAATTGAAATGCTTTTGGACTGTGAAGTTGAAAAAATATTGAAATCATTTAACTGCGGGACAGCATAATCGGGTAATGATTTTGAATCTGCAGTTAATGAAACTGTAAGCTGGATAGTTTCGTTTAGAGGAACTGTTGTCCGATTAACACTTGCATCCATTTGCAAATTATCTGCTGTTACATAAACTGAACTACATAAAAAAATTATTAATGTTAATATGTACTTATTAATTTTTACCATGGTTTACTGTTCCTTTTATTACTGACTGCGGTTGCATTTTGTTGTTTGTTTTGATTTTGTTTATCCTGTTTATCAAAATAATCTAATAAATATTGGTCTTTTTTCTGCTCTTGTTTATCTTTTTTATCCTGTTCTTTTTGCTGTTCCTGCTGTTTTTGGTCTTTATCGTCTTTATTTTTATTTTTGTTTTTGTCCTTGTTATCCTTGTTGTCTTTCTTATTATCTTTATTCTTATTTTTATCACTCTGTAAAAACTCTATATTATGCTTTGCCTGAACATCTTTACTGTTTAATTTTAAGGACGATTTATAATACTGTAATGATAAATCATTATCGCCTTTTCTATATGCACAATTTCCCATATTATACAATATAGCACTCTTGAAATTTATATCCTGTGTATTATTTAAAGCCGTATCATAACTTTCCAATGCTTTATCAAAATCTCCTGCTTTATAGTAAGCTGAGGCTAAATTATAATTTATCATAGGATCTGTCGGTTTTTTAACTTGTGCCTTTTGGAAGTTTTCAATTGCACCTTTAAAATCCTTCTTTTCATATAATTTAGAACCTCTGTTCATATCTTCACCTGCATATGAGACAGTAAAAAAACTTAACATTAATAATGATACTGCTATTACTTTCTTATTCATAAAATTTCCATATTCCTGCTGTTTCGTTAATCATTTTTATTTTTTGAAACAGGTAAAAAAAGAAAAATAATTAACAATACAACAGCTGCCGATAACGGATAATAAAATCTATCCTCTAAATTATTAAAAATATTTCCGGTCCCTTCCCGTTTATCCAGTTTATTAAGTCGTGTTGCAAGACCGGCAACCGTCGGATTCTGGTTTAAATTATAATATTTACCGCCTGTTGCAGTTGCAATATATTCCAATGTGTTGTCGTCTAATTTTGTTATAACCGTTTTTCCTTTTTCATCTTTCAAATATTCTTTAAATTCCCCTTTTTCATCATAAGTCGGAATAGGTTCCCCTTTTTGAGTACCTATGCCGACACAAAATATTGTTGTTTTACTTTCGGTCGCAATTTTAATTGATTCTTTCAAATCACCGTCAAAGCTTTCTCCGTCGGTAATAATTACAACTGCTTTTGTATTTGTCGGGATTTTTTCCAAACTTGTACAGGCAAGTTTTATAGGTTCGGCAAGATTTGTTCCCGCAAACGGAACCGTGTCGGTATCCAAAAGAGATAGAAACATTTCAAATACTTTTATATCTGATGTTAACGGACATTGCCAGTAAGCCTCACCGGCAAAAGCTATAAGCCCGACTCTTTGCCCTTTTAGTTGTTCTGTTAAATCTTTGAAAACCATTTTAGCTCTGGTTAATCTGTCCGGCTTTAAATCCTGAGCCAACATGCTTTTTGAAACATCAATAGCAATAACAATATCACTGGATAATGATTTGGCTTCAATCTGTTTTAGCCCCCATTTTGGTCTTGCTATTGCAACTGCTATAAAAAATAATGCCAAAATAAAACAAATGTTTTTTATGACTTCTTTTGTAAAATTTATATTTATAAGATTTTCCCAAAGAGAATTATTTGCGAAATTATTTATATTTCTTTTAGAAATTTTATAAGAAATAAAGTATATTACCGCTACGGCAATTATAACGACAGATAAATAAAGTAATGATGCAAAATTTTCAAACATTTACGGCAACCTCTTAAAAAAAGTATGTTTTAAAATAAAACCAATAATTAAAAACCAGAAAGCAGGTATTAAAAATTTTAAATATTGTTCATTATAATTTACAGATTTTGTATATTCCGTTTTTGTTTTTTCAAGTTGGTCAATACTTGAAAAAGCATCAGCCAAATCTCTTGATGTTTTTGCCTGAAAATATTCGCCGTCTGTTTTTTTTGCAATTTCCATTAATAAACCTTCATTAAGGTCATCCGGAGCTTTTACTTTTTTTGTGCCGAAAAACATATCCTGTACTTCATAAAAATCGTTACTGCTACCGATACCGACCGTATATATTTTTATTTTATTATCTTTTGCAAGCTGCGAGGCAACCATAGGATCAATTTCACCTGTATTGTTATTACCGTCGGTAAGTAAAACCAGAATTTTACTTTTGCCTTCAATTTTTGAAAGCCTGTTGACAGCAGTTGCTATTGCAGTGCCTATCGCTGTACCGTCGGCTTTTGTTATGGATGTATTTATCGTGTCAATAAAATTTACTAATGCATCTTTATCCAATGTCAGCGGACACTGCGTAAAAGCAATACTGCTGAAAACAACTATTCCGATTCTGTCATTTATTCTTTTGAGTACAAATTCTTTTGCTCTTTGTTTTTCTGAATCTATTCTTGAAACATTAACAGTCTGGTCTATTGCATTCATGCTTGTTGAAGTATCCATAACAAGCATTATATCTATACCTTCTGCAAAAAAAGTTTCGTATTTTGAAGAGCTCTGTGGCCTTGCAAGTGCAAATATAGCAAGACATAATCCTATAACAATAAATAAATGCGGAATAAATAATAATTTTACTCTCAATCCATTTAAATTATTAAAGTAAGCGGTTGATGAAAATTTCATAGAAATCTTTTTGTAGTATTTTCCTTTTAAGAAAATACCTGCCAAAATAATCGGAATCAGCGATAATAAATATATGTATAAAAATCTCATATTCTGTTTATAAACTCTTTTGCTTTTTGATAATCTTCATCAATATTTTCTTGAGTCGGTATAACCTTTGCAAATTTAACAAAATCACAATTACCCAGATATTCTTTAAGTTGTCTGTTAAAATCAGACGGAGCTTTTTCTTTTAATAATAAATAAAATTCACTTGTTGTTTTTTCCATACCTTCAATATTGTAAACTCTTGAAACATAAAATCTCAAAATGTCGGATAATTTGTCGTAATATTCTTTTATCTGCCCTTTTTCTATAAGTCCGAGCGTTTTTAAGTTTTCAAGCTGTGATAACGCATATTCTTTCGGAGGTATGCTTCTGATAAATTCTTCCTGAGTTATTTTTTTAGTTTTCTTTTTAAAATATCTGTATATAAAATAGGTTAATATTAAAATCGCCAAAACTATAAGAATAATTTTCAAATACCACAATATACCATGTCCGAATTTAAAGATACCTTTGATATCATAAATATCCTGACTTGGTTTTTTCGGATCAAGAACACTTTTAATTTCTACAGGTAACGCTTTTGTTTTTACAAATTTCAAATCACCGTTAACCGTATACGGGATATCTGCAGACAACAATTCAACTTTACCTGCTTTATAGGCTGAGACTATAAAATTAATTTCACCGTTTTGCCCCTGTTGTATATCCAATAATTCAAAATCTCCGAAATTCAGTGAATTTAATTTATCTTCTTCTAAGTTATCTATTGTTAATCCGTCTGCTTTGATTTTTAAAGTTGCTTTATCACCGACGGTCAAATCTGTCTGAGGCTCAAAACTTTGCTCAAAAGCAAATATATTTGTTGTTATTATTAAAAGTGATAGTAATACTATTATTTTTTTCATTTTTTAGTTATTCTTCATTAGTATTTCTTTAAGACTTTGGTTTCTCTTGCCTTAAAAAATTTAATCAGCTCCGATATATACGGTTTATCGGTAAATATATCTATTACATCTAACTTTGCGGATTTAAAAATTTCATCCAAATAATCAGTGTGTTTTTTTAAGTTCTTATAATATTCCCGTTGTACTTCTTTAGATGTAAAATCAATATTTATTAATTTGCCTGTTTCTGTATCCTGCAACATAAACATTCCTTTTTTAGGTATCATTTGTTCTTTTGGGTCTGATATTTTAATGCAAACAAGGTCATGTTTATTTGCAGTTGCTTTCAATATCTGGTCAAAATTTTTATCCTGAAAATCTGATATTAAAAATACAAGTGCTTTTCTTTTGCATAATTTATTAAAATATCTTAAAGCATTTTCAATATTTGTTTGTTTATTTTGAGGTTTATAACTTAAAATTATATCTATAAGTTTTAATATATGTTTTCTGTTTTTTTTAGGCGGAATATATTGCTCAATAATATCGGTAAATGTAAGAAGCCCTGCTTTATCATTATTTTTTAGAGCAGAAAATGCCAAGACTGCAGTGAGTTCTGCAATTAATTCATTTTTAGTTATATTTGTACTGCCGAACTGACCGGAAGCGCTTAAATCTACAATAAAGATTACAGTTTGTTCTCTTTCTTCATCATATTTTTTAATATATGCTTTATTTTTCCTTGCTGTTACGCTCCATGATATTCTTCTGACATCATCACCGGGAACATATTCTCTTACTTCACTAAATTCAAGTCCCTGTCCTTTAAAAACGCTGTGATACTTGCCGGAAAAAACATCATCCACAAGTTTTTTTGATCTGAGTTCTATTTTTTTAATTTTTGATAAAATTTCTGATTTTAACATAGTTTTTAAACACTGAAGTGGAGAAAGGTAAGAAGAATAGAAATTTGGCAACTGCAATAAAATTATTTTATTTGTATAGCCAAACCCTTAAACTTCTTAACTTCTCTGCTTCTTTTAGTTTATGGGACTTCTACTCCGTCAAATACTTGTTTAACGATATCGTCACTTGTAAGACCTTGGGCATCTGCATCATAAGTTGTAAGAATTCTGTGCCTTAAAACATCATAACCTACATCTTTTATGTCCTCAGGAGTTACAAATCCTCTGCCTCTTAAGAAGGCAAGCGCTTTGCCTGCTAAATTAAGATTAATGGTTGCCCTTGGTGATGCTCCGAAAGCTATAAGATTTTTAAGTTCTTTTAAATTATACTTTTCCGGTTTTCTTGTTGCTAAAACAATACTTACTATATAATTTTTAACTTTTTCATCAACATATATTTCATCTACAGCTTTTTTGGATTCTTCTAAATCCTGCAAAGTTAAAACGGGATTTGTTTCTATCTTTTGCCTTGATGAATATCGGTCTAAAATTGCTCTTTCTTCCTGCTCGCTTGGATAATCAAGTTTTAATTTAAGCATAAATCTGTCAACCTGGGCTTCCGCTAAAGGATAAGTTCCTTCCTGTTCAATCGGGTTTTGTGTTGCAAGCACAAGAAAAGGATTAGGCAGTTTATATGTTGTTTCCCCCAAAGTTACCTGCTTTTCCTGCATTGCTTCCAGAAATGCACTTTGAACTTTTGCCGGTGCCCTGTTAATTTCATCTGCAAGTATGAAATTTGAAAATATAGGTCCCTTTTTTACGGAAAAATCACATTGTTTTGAATCATATATTAATGTCCCGGTTAAATCAGAAGGAAGTAAATCCGGAGTAAACTGTATTCTCTTAAAATCACCTGAAACTGCTTTTGCAAGGGAATTAACTGCGAGTGTTTTCGCAAGCCCCGGAACACCTTCCAATAAAATATGCCCATCCGATAAAATACCTACTAACATTCTTTCAAGAATGTACCTTTGTCCGACGATAACTCTTGACACTTCACTAAGAAGCCCAATCATTGCCGAAGATTGTTGTTTTACTTTTTCATTTAAAGCTTTGATATCAATGCTTTCAGCCATTTTATTACCTCTTTTTACATAAAAATATAAATTGGCACTCAATGCCTAACTGTGCCAATTATACAAAAATTTCAATAAACAAATCAATGTTTTAATTAAATTTTGAAAAATCTTAGTTACTCTTTTGCATTTTTTTCAAAATTAGCCAGTGCTTGTTTATCTAATCTGACAGTATTTAGAACAAGATATTGTTTTGCTTCCTGAAAGCTATTAAAAGTCTCTATAAATCTCGTTATTATATATTTATCCGCATGATGTAATAAAAAAGCTTTGTGATAATATTTTTTTGCCAAATCTTTTTGACCTAAGGATTCATACGACATTGCCGTAAGCAACCATACCTGATCCCTTCTGTAAATCGGATTTATTTTAATAACATCATCAAATTGTTTGATTGCATTATTAAACTCTTTATTTGCAACATATGCGACTGCCATGTTATATGCTGTTCTGACATTTTGTGAATTTTTTGAAACCGCATCTTGATATAGTGTATATTGGTTACTGTAGACCTTTGCTCTTTGATATGATATCAAAGCATAAATTGAAAACAAAATAATAACAAAAACATATATTATTTTTGGGTTACCAATCTTTAGCAACTTAACAATAACATATCCGAAAATCATAGATATCCCAAGCATTGGCAGATACATATATCTGTCTGCAATCGTATTGACAAGCGGTATTATATTACTTACCGGCAAATATACGATTATTGTAAAAAATAATGTAAATTTAAAATATCTATTTTTTATTTTAAATCCCAAAAAAACAGAAATTAAAAATAAAATTAAAAATATTACAAAACTTGATATCAAATTAGAATAATTTACAAAATAGTCAACAGATAAGTTTACCGGATAAACAATATGCATGAAATTATAATACAATGATGAAAATATTATATTTATATATGTAACAAAGCTATTTAACGGCATGATATTATTTTCAATGCTGGGATATATCAGATTATACAGCGGAACAGGAAATCTTTCTATCCAGAAAAAAAACAGAAATATTGCCGTAACAAAAACTGTTGTTACAAACAAATATTTTATTCTATTTTCTTTATAGAAAAATGCAATATATGATAATAATATAAGAGGAATAACTACAGCATTTTCTTTTGAAAACAATGCACATATGAACGTAAAAAACATAAATACTATTATTAATTTTTTCTTATTTTCTTTTATATTTTTAAATAAATTCGTAAGATTTAAAAATATCAGTGTAAAAAAAACAAATAATAAATCTGCTCTGAAACTGGCAATATTGACAACTTCACTTTGTATAGGATGGATTGAAAAAAACAATGCGGATATTAACCCCATCATTCTATCTTTTGTCAAATTAAAAACAAATAAAAACAATAATACTGCATTGAAACTGTGTAAAATTAAATTTATCAAATGATAACCGAACGGGTTTTGTCCGAAAATAAAAAAATCAGCCATTAAGGAAATAACTGATATTGGTCTTGCACCACATACTATAGGAAGCACATCAAAAAGATTTCTGGGATTGGCAACTTTGAAGAAATTATCAATATTTTGAATAAATGAATTATCGATTATTAAACGAAAATCATCTAAGACAAATGAATTATTAAGCGAATTTATTCTTATTACAAACGAAACTGTAAATAAAAAAAATAAAATGAAAAGATTTGCATGTTTTTTCAAAAGCAAAACTACATCAACTCCATATTAATTTGTTCCATTAATGTTATAAGTCTTATATTATCCGGTTGCAAACTAAACCCAAGTTCCACATAATCTTTTGCTTTGCCAAATCTTCCTTTTTTCATATTTTTCATAGCTTCTTTGTAATACATATTTACTCTTTTAATACTCGTTTCTTGAAGTGCATAATATCTGCCCATACCGACAAAAACCTGAAACTTCGGATGTTTTTGTGCTAATTTATATATTAAATTACTTGCTTTTTTAAATTTTTCATTTTTAAAATAATCAATAGATTCAAGAAAATTTTTCCTGTCTTGTTCATTTTCTAAACTTGCCATAACAATATTACATTCTGTGGAAAGTCTGGCAAAAGCAAGACTGTCTTTAGCACTGGGGATAAGTTTTGATATTTTGTCATTAAACAAAAATCCTTCGTAATAATTACCTTCTTTTACAGTTCTCCTTAACTCTATCAGATAATCATTAACTATTGCTTTTTTAAAAACAACAATTTTTTCATTTAACATCAATATTTTATTTTTCAATTCACCGGCTTTTGTATCATTAGGAGAGCTATTCAATATTTCATCAACATACTTTTCCGCTTTATCAAAATCGCCGTCAATATAATTTTTTCTTGCTTTAATAATAATTTTTGCATTTTTATCGGCAATTGCTTCCGCACTGAGAATAACTGCATCATTCTCATTTTTCATTTCTTCCTGCCATTGTTCTTGACTTCTTATATCAGCAACGGATAGACCTGACGCAATTAACAAGAAAAGTGTCACCAAACTAATTATTTTTTTTGTTATCATTATTAACCTCTTTTAAATATTTTTATATTTTTCAATTTTTCAAAAAATTTAAAAATCTGCTTTTTATTCGTTTTTAATAATTCATTGTTTGGTAAAACTATCATGTTTACTTTTGAATCATCAACTAAAAATTCCGCATTGTTAATATCTGCAACCATTTTTTGCAAATTACCTCTGCCATCAATAAGTTTATCTCTCTCATCCAGCATTGTCACTATAGTTTTTAACAAAGATTCTATATCTAAAGGTTTTACAACATAATCATATGCTCCGATTTTTATTGATTCAATGGCAATTTCAATAGAACTGCTGCCGGTTATAACAATAGGAACTACGTCATTTAAAATATTCTTTATGCTTCTGATTAAAGATATACCGTTTATATCCGGCAGACCATAATCTACCACTAAAATATCATAATTTTCTTCTTTTGCTAAATTTTCAGCCTCAGCACCGCTACCGACAGATGATACCTTAAGAAAATTAGTCTCCAAAGCCGATTGCAATGAAATTCTTTCCACTTCATCATCTTCAACGATTAAAACTTTTGCATTTATAATATTATCAACCATCTTATTATATCCTTAGTTTACAATTTTAGCCGTTATGAAAATAGTAAGTTCATATCTGGTTTTATTATGTTCTACGCCTTTAAATAAATATCCGAATAAAGGGATATCGCCTAATAAAGGAACTTTTTTAGTCGTTCCATCTTCGGTTTCTCTTATGAGTCCGCCGATTGCTGCGGTTTCTCCGCTTCTCAACATAAGTGTTGTTGTTGTTTTGCTTGTATTAACAACCGGTGTTCCGTCAGTACCGCCAACCATTTCACCTGTTCTAAAACTTTGTTCAGGCGAAACCTGAAGAACTATTGAACCGTCTCTGTTTATTTGTGGTTTAACTCTTAATTTAATACCAACTTGCTTAAATGCAGTTGTTCCTGTTACATCCCCGGTAGAAGACGACGTTGTTTTACTTTCCAGATATGGTACTTCTTCAACTATATCTATACTTGCTTCCTGATTATTTAGAACTAATAATTTTGGATTTGTTAAAATTTTAGCAGTTTTATCTTGAACACCGGCCTCTATAATTGCATCAATATTCCAGTCTCCCTGCAATATTGAAACACCAACCTGTCCAAAACTATTTTTTAATCCAAGAGGTGCACCGACAGAAGTTCCCGGAGTTACATATGAAAAATTCGGATTGCCTGTTATAGGATTTGTATTACCGCTGCCGGTTCTGTAAAGTTCATTAATTTTAGTTCCTATTGAAAAACCTGTCGAAAGATTTACATCAACTATTTTTGCCTCAAGCATAACTTGTTGTGTCGGAATATCTAGAGATCTGATTAATCCTTCCATTTTATCAATACTGTCTGCCAAATCGGTAATAATGATTGAGTTCGTTCTCACATCAGATACTATTTTACCGCCGGTAGACAGTCTTGTTTCCAATATTTTTTCCAAATCTCCCGACTTTGCATAATTACAAAAGATTACTCTGGATACCGTTATATGATTTTTATCATCTTTACTTTTAATAACATAAATATTCGCATCTCCCTGCTTTACGTAATACAAGTCATACGTATCAAGAAGAGCATTCAGTGCTTCTTCGGCTGTAACATCCTTCAATGATAACATTATTTTTTTACTGTATAATGTAGTGTCTGAAATTAATTTCATTCCCGTTTTCATACTGAGGACATTCAACACCGTATACAATGTCGTCCCCTGAAAATCAATAGAAATTAATGAGCTTGACGTAACTTCATTATATTTTTCTCCAAACGAAGCCACAGGATTAAATAACAAAGTAATAAACAAAATTAAGGCAACCAATTGTTTTTTCATTTTATCTCCTCTAATTTAACATTTTTATTTTATACGTTTTTCCGGAATATTCAACTTCTATTGAACTAGTATTTATTTTTTTTATTTTCACGCTCTTTTTGTAGAGACTCCCGACATGATATAAATTACCTTCAATTATAGCAACGGGATTTTGTTCATCATATAATATACCGTCAAGCGAAAACTTTGGCAATGTTACTACATCTTGGACAACTTTTTGTTTTACAACAACCTTTTGTTTTACAACATTTTTTTCTACGGATTTAACGAATGGATTTCTTGGCGTCGGCAATAAATCTTTTAATGTCGGCATATATCCTATATCCACAGATGCAATAACATTGTTAGCAACTTCATAAAACAATCCTTTCTTTAAAATATCATTAATGTTTTGCGTCTGTCTGCCTAAGAAATAATCATTGAGAGCCGGAGAATGTAAAACAGGGCTACATTCAAAAACAACATTATTGTTAGAATATTCCAATTTAGATATTATCGAAAACTTTTCAATATCAAATAAAACCCTGTAAATTTTGTCATATGTTATATCAAAACTAAATTCTAAAACGATATTAGCATTATTATCTTGCAAGTTTTTTATTGATTCTTTAAATTCTGTAACATTATATTGTTTCAAAATGCTTATAACTTTTGATTTATAATTGTTAATAATTTCATCATTTGAAACAATAAAATCCTTGTAGCCGGATACTATTTCTTTTATCTTTGGTTCTTGTTCCGCCACTTTTAATTTTGTCTCTTCAAAATTATCAAGTTGCTTGTCAATACTTTCCAGTCTGTCAACAACTACTTCTTTTTCATTAAAAATTAAAGTATATTTTTTAAACTGTAATTCATAGACATATGCCATTGCCAGCAAAAGAATAAGACATGCCCCTATAGATTTGATATCTTTTACAGACAAATTTAATATCATAACCTCTTCCTCGAATATATTGGTATTTGAACTTCAAGTGTTTCAAAACCACGTTTTTTCTTATCTATTTCCGTAATCCAAGATAAAATTTTAATACCTTCATTATTAATGAAAAATGTTTTATCGAACGATGTTTTTAATTCGGTTGTATAATCATGGAAACTTTTAAGTTTACTCATTATCTCTTGTGGAACATTCATTGTAACATTCATATTATCACCTGACATGGAGATCGCAGATACTATCGCTTCATTCGGTAAACGGTTAGCAAATTCTTTAAGAATTAATCCGTATTTTGTGGAATTTAAAAGTTCCTCTGAAACAGACAAAAGCTCAAAGTTATACTCTTCCCACAATTTTTCCATCTGTAAAACCTCGGGACTTCTTTTATTATCAATTGTATTTATTAAATTTGTAATACTGGATTCCAACGTGTTGGTATTGATTTTTTTGTACAGGGTATATCCTATCAATAAGATTATTGTTACCCCTATCAGTACCGTAATACCGTTGACAACTTTGAAAAATTTAAATTTTATTTGATTGCCTTTAATTATCTCTGTTGCTAAATTTACTTTGTACATTATCCGTTATCCTTTTCTAAAGCTAACCCTAAAGCTACAGGCATAAAATAACCATATTCTTTTTTTACCAAACCATGCACTTCATTATTTTCAAAAGGATTCCACTTTTCAGTAGGAATCCCTAATGTATCTTTTATAAAAACATCAAGCCCTTTAACAACAGAGCCGCCGCCTGTTAAAACAATTCTGTCAACGGAAACTATTGCCTGACGTGTAATACAATATTCTATAGTCCTAAACACCGTTTCCAAAAGGTTAGCTGAACTTTTTTTAAAAACACCTTTCATACTTAATCCGACTTTATCCCATAAATCATCATTTCTTTTCAAATATTCCGCTAAATCGTCCGATATAGGTATTTTTTTGGAACGTTCTGCAAGATCCTGAGGTATTGCATACAAACTGGCTATTTCTTTTGTCATATCTGAGCCGCCGAAAGAAATGTCTTTCATAAAAACTATTTCTTTTTTATGCAAAACGACCATATTTGTAAACACATCTCCGATATTAACAAGAATTATTGTTTCTTCTGATTTATAATCAGGTCCTAATAAATTAAAAGCATTTGTTAACGCTATTGAATCTGTTGATACCCCAACCAATCGGGAATTTGTGATTTCATTTGTAATTTGAATTCTTTCGTTGATTCTTTTCTTTGGCGTAGCGATAAATAATATATTATTTTCTTTATCTGAAATTTCTTTTGTTACAAGATATGATTTAAACATCTTATTTAAATCTTCCTGAACAGTCTGTTCAATATTTGTCATAACGGCACTGTCCATATCTTTTTGTTTTATTGATTTTGGCAGGACTATATTTCGCGAAATTGTATCAACACTGTTAACTGAAATATAATAATTCTCTTTAATCTTTAACTCATTTAAAATATCGGTTACAGATTTACTCTGATCATCTACGGTATTTTTGACAGATTTCATCGCACACAAAATAGACAACGGCGAATCATTTTCATGCCCCACAAACTTACAAACTTTAATATATTTTGAACCTAAATCAATACCGAACACTCTGATACCTCCGTACCACCTGCACAAAACAAAAAGTTCAATGCTACGTGATTATACAATATTTCCACTTTTTTGAATACAACAAAATATTTTTCTTATAAAGATTAACTAAAACATGTTTATTCTATCAAATCTTAACTCTACTGAATAGTCCCATTATCATTTTGTATAAGTTTATGTTCTCTCCATGCGGCGAAACGTTTTCTAAAATAATTATCCGGCGTTATACTGGATACATAAAAGTAATATGATACCGTAGAATATATAACATCGGAATTGACTGTAACTGAGGATACTCCCATTATTCTGTAATACTGAACCACCGTGGTTGTTGAAAAATCCACATATAGTGCATTAGGCGGAACCGGCGCCCTTCGTACCTCAACTTTTGCAAATACTACCGGGAAAGTCGGGGTTGTATCATATCCGCTTGCCACCGCAGCATTGACCGCACTCGACCCTGACACCCAATCACCTGAAGCTGGCACTGCCGCATCAACATAATTTATGGTTAAATGGTCAGGACATGTCACATTAATATATCCTCTCATCATTTCAACTATGCCGTCAGCAGCATAAAAAGTTCTGACTTTTGCCACATCCGTTGCTACTAATGCATTTTGAGCTACAAACATTTCAAGAGATATAAATCCTATTATCGTCAATATAAACATTGATATCACAGTAACAATAAGAATTGCACCATTATTATTTTTTATCATGACGGTAACCCGTATCCTCTTGCAATAAGATGAAATAATCTTGTATATCTATATACTTCGCCGGTTGCCAAAGTGTCATCAAAATCTAGCCCTATTTTTACTAATGTAAACCTGTTAACACCGGCATATACATTGGAAGGTATATAGTAATATGCTACTTTTAAATTTGTTAATATTTGTTCTTCACTTATCAGTGCATGTCCTGAAATATTAAAGTCTGAGTCCGTATAATATATTCGAAGTAAAAGTTCATGGGTGCCTTCTTTTGTTGTCTCTCTCGGATTTGGTATTTGATCACAATAATATGTTTCATCTTTATAAAATCTTCCGGTTTTAACCGGGGCAGTACTATCTTTAACAACATATCTGTCAACAACATATCTGTTTCTTATTGTTCCGGTTCCTGAGTCCCAGTAAAGTTCCTGTCTGCCGAAATCCAAAGAGGTTGCCTGTGATGATGCTGCACTTGGTAAGATATTAATATAACATGCATTTTTAATCGATCTTCTCAGATAAGTTTCACAAACTCTGATATCGCTTGTTTCTTTTGAAACTCCAAAAAGAGTTTTATAAGCCTCATATGAAGCCAGTGTCATAATGTATAAAAAATATACAATTATTCCTGCCAGAATTACTGAAACTAAAACTTCTATAAGTGTAAATCCTTTTTTATTTTCCATATGGCACCGTTATATGAGTTTTTATTGATATTTTATGTCTGTTATTTATTCCAAGTTCCGTTCCGTCAGGATTTTTTAACGGCCATGTTGCCAATACATCTATTTGATGACAATAACTGGATCCTCCCAATGTTGTATCTATACCAACAACTCTTTTTATTTCCACCGTTTTACTGGAAGGGGTTGATACATAGTATAACTCATTGGCTGTTATAACCGGAGAATCTTGATGTATTTTATATTTCATTTCTTCAACCATTGATTGCACTTTATTTAAAACAATATTGTAGTCAATAGATTCAGTCTGATATTTCCAAGCTGCCGTAAAAAACCCCAATCCATAAACCATAACCATAATTGTTATTACTATTGACACCAATATTTCTAATAAAGTTAATCCTGCTTCTTTATAGCCCATATATTTCAACCTGTCCTTGAGGCAAATTTTGTTTGCTTGATGTTGTAGCATTAATAACTGCTCTCAAAGTCACTCCGTTTGCCATACCGCTTCCATAAACATTGACGGTAAAGTTGTTCCCGCTTGCATAAGAAAGATCAAATTCTTTAAAATACTCATTTTTAACTGCACTGACATTTATTTTAGAAGAACTTCCGACTCTTGAAGTCGTAGGAAATGTGCCATTTTGTGCTCTGTATATTCTTGTCTGCACATCTATATTTTCTATAAGTTGCATACCTTCTTTTATAGCTGCCTTCCTAAATGTGCTTTTTTTAACACCAACAGCCACTAGAATAAGGACGGCAACTATTATTATAACAACTATAGATTCAACAAGCCCGAACCCTCTTACATCTTTTATTTTACATTCCACTGGACATAGCTCCTGCCATATTAAATATTGGCAAATACAATGCTATAACTGCAATACCGATTGTAAAGCCCAAAAATATAATAAGGACCGGCTCAACTACTGAACTGAGTGTTGCGACAGCGACATCGACTTCATCCGAATAATAATCAGTTATTTTTTCAAACATCTGGTCCAATTGCCCTGACTTTTCTCCCACTGCCGTCATTCTCACTATTATTTTGGGAAATAATACATACTTATCCATTTTACTTGAAAAAGTTTCTCCTGCAATAACCCCTTCTCTTATATCAATCAACAAACTTCTGACATAAGTATTATTAACAGTTCCTGTAGCTATTTGAATGGATGATACTATATCAACACCGCTCTTAATAAGTGTGGATAACGTTTGAAAGAATCTTGCAAAAACCATCTTCGTATATATCGGAGTAAAAATCGGCACTTTAAAAAATAATTTGTGCCATGCCATTTTACCCTGCGGACTTTTAGTAATAATTTTAAATGCTATAATTCCAATAACTATTGAAATTATTATAAATGGCATTTTAGCAATCATAAATCTGCTGAAACCCATAACAATTCTGGTAGGAAGAGGCAAAGTTGCACCGAAAGAAGAAAACATTTCTTCAAACTTAGGAATAAGTCCCAGAACTAAACCGAAAAAAACCACAACGAAAAAGCAACCGACAAAAACAGGGTATGCCGCCGCCGATTTAATTTTTCTCCTAAGTTTAACTGTTTTTTCCATGTACGTTGCCAAATCTTCTAAAACTTCGGCCAATTTACCCGATTTTTCACCTACTAATACCATTGACAAAAAAGCATTGTCAAAAACTTTTGGATACTCCCCTAATGATTCTGATAAAGTTTTACCTGCTTTTACAGATTCGCCAACTCTTTGTAAAGTAATCGAAAAATACGGATTATTCATCATCAGGGCTATATCGCTTACAGCATCTAATATATTTACTCCGGCATTGACAAGTGTTGCCATCTGTCTACAAAATATCGCAATTTCTTCGCCTTTTACTTTACCGCTTGCTTTTTTATTGCCGTTTAACGAAATGTTGTTAAATTTTGCAAACATGCTTACTTCTTCTTTTACTTCCAAAACAGTAAATCCGCTGTTTTTAAATTTTTCCATCAGCTGATTTTTGGAATCTGCCTCTTCTTTACCGGCAATAACCTGACCCGCCTGATCCATTACTTTGTATGTGAATTTATTCATACATCATCCTTGAAATTTTATTTTACGGCTGATGTAACAGAGAATACTTCATCAACCGTTGTAACTCCGGCTACCATCTTAGCTATTGCTGCCTCTCTTAAAGTTACAAGCCCTTCTTTATGTGCCATTTCTCTTATTTCCATATCATTTGCATTTGAAGTAATTAATTTTTTAATAGCACTTGTTACCGGCAACAATTCAAAAATTGCAGTTCTACCCTTAAACCCTGTATCATCGCAGGATTTACATCCGCTTCCCTTATATATTTTTACAGTTCTGTCAATACCGAGTTTTTCATATACAACATCACTTAAATCTTTAACTTCTTTTTTACAAAAAGGACAAATCATTCTTACCAATCTTTGAGCAACTATTAAATTAACTGCATCTGCCAATAAATAAGATTCTACTCCCATAAAAGTCATTCTTGAAATTGTACTTACAGTATCGTTTGTATGAACTGTTGAAAATACAAGATGTCCCGTTAAGGCTGCCTGTATTGCAATCTGGGCTGTTTCTTTATCTCTTATTTCTCCGACAAGAATAACATCGGGATCTTGTCTCATAAAAGCTCTTAAAAATCTGGAGAAATCAAGACCGATATCAGACCTCACATGGCATTGATTTATCCCTCTTAATTCATATTCAACGGGATCTTCTACAGTTGATATGTTAAGATCCTCACTGTTTATATGCTTAAGTGCTGCATAAAGTGTTGTTGTTTTTCCGCTGCTGGTCGGTCCCGTTACCAAAATCATCCCGTACGGAGCAGCTATCGCTTCGGTAAAAAGAACTATTTCTCTGGGAGTAAACCCAATATTGTCGATACCTAAATTGGCAAATAATTCTTTTGCCAAAATTCTCATAACTACCTTTTCACCCCAAATGGTCGGAATAATAGAAACACGAATATCTGTTTTAATGCCGTTTATATTTACTCTGCATTTACCGTCTTGAGGCAATCTTCTTTCTGCAATATCAAGTTCCGACATAATCTTGATTCTTGAAACGATTGCATTATAATATTTTTTCTGAGGCGACTGAAAGGATACTAAATCACCGTCTAGTCTCATTCTCAAACTTATATCTTTTTCAAAAGGTTCAAGATGAATATCGCTGGCCCTTTTTGTTATAGCATCAAAAAATATTGAATTTACATACTTGACAACCGGTGCGGAATCAGCATTTGTATCTGCTATATCATCATCACCCTCTATTTGTTTTTTGTTGCTTTCATCTTCCAAATCAATGCTCATCGATGTTCTTACATAATATTTTTCGATAAATTCCTGCACATCTTTTTCTGATGCCAAACATACGGAAAGTTTTTTACCAATCATTTTTTGAATATCGTCTTTGAAGATAACATTTGCGGGGTCAACCATTGCTACCGTTAAAGTATCATCTTTAACTTTTATCGGAACTACTGAATATTTTCTTGCTATTTTTTCGGGAATTAAATCAAGAACCGTCTGGTTTACTTCGGGGATTTCTGCCAAATTACGACGCTCGACACCTAATGATATGGAAAGAGCTTTTAATAAATCTTCTTCTGAAATGTATTTTTTTTCTACTAAAATTTCGCCAATTCTTACTTTTCTGTCTAAAGATTCTTTAATAGCTTCTTCAAGCTGTTCTTTTGTTATTTTCTTTGACTCAAGAAGGACTTCACCTAAATACTTTTTTCTAAGTGTGGCTAGAACCATTAATTTCTCCGTAAAAAAATATTTACCCGGCTTGTAATTATATGTAAAAGCACCAATTTTGTCAATAATGAAGCTACTAGTTTACAGCGTCTTTTTTATTTCTGAATAATTTATAATCAACTGTCTCTTTATTGAAATGAAGCGGATTAAAAGCCGAAGAAGCTATAAGACGCCATCCCGTTGATGATGATGATGCAACCCAAGAGCCGTCTTTGCCTCTGGGAATTTCCCAGTAATCTGCAAATGTTGTAAAAATTTGTTTTTCTGTCGGTTTTTTTGATGTATAGGGCAGAGAATTATCTATTAAATTTATTAATTTTGCAGCATCGTCAACTTGTTCTAATAATGAAACTGCCTGTTTTTTATATTCTTGTGCAAGGTCTTTTTTATCCAGTTTGTTTGCATAATCATACATAGCCTGTATTGTGGTTATGTGAAAACATGTTCCTTCAAACCAAATCATTCTGTAGTTTTTTCTCCTGCCTTTTTGGTTTGTAAAATCATAACCCGATATTTCCTGATTTTCTATCTTATCTGCAACAAGATATTCCTCGTCTGCAAAATCCATTAAATAAAAAGGATCTATACCTAATTCCGTCAATCTCTCGGGAGTTAAAGCGGTTATTGTCCATGATACTGTATCTAAAGCATCCGTTCTGTCGACACCCCTGTCATTGTATCCCATATTAAATGTTTTCTTGGTTTTATCATAGATGAGTTTCACAAGCCATCTTTCAATATTTTCTATCTCAGCATCAATTTTATCTATATCGTAATCAGATTTTTTAAAGTAAGATTTGACATCAATATTAGAATTGTAATAAATATCTTTTGCCATTTTCAAAGCAGCATAATGATCAACAACATTTTCTGTTGAATATATTTTGCTCCAATCCGGAGGTGTCCAACCATATCCCATACTGGCAGCACCACGTTCTCCGTCAGAAAATCTATAATGATTTATTTCACTTGCCCATTTTAACATATCCACTGCGAATTGCAAGAAATCCAATTTACCCGTTAATGCAGTATATTGGAAAGCTACTATTGCAATCCATACATTCGGACCTAAATGAACTCTGTTACCGTCTATTCCCGGTGTTAAACCCCATCTCTTTCTTGGGATATCGGTCTTATACGCATTATATAAACCAAATTTACTTTCATCTTTTTTGTTATAAAATTCTTTTTGACACACTCTTAAAATTTTTACAACTTTACTATTTTGCCCTGCAAGAACATAAGCTAATGAGGCTATCGCACTATCATAAATAAAGGCCTGAGCATCCAGAACACCGCCGCTTCCCAATATAAAAGATCTCGTAAAAAAGTCATAAGAATAGACGGATGTGCCTCTGTGGCTTTCAACAAGCCCGTTTACAGACGATGTTTGCCTGTCAAAAAAACTTGCAGTTTTCATCTGTAATCTGTAATAATCCGATTTTAAATTTTCAGGCGAGAATTGTTCCCTGTATTCTTTTGAAACAATTTCAATACAAAAAACATTTTGCACAAATAAAACTAGTAGAAATGACAATACAATTTTTTTCATATTTAAAAAACACTGTGTCTAATTTTTAATGTCTACATTTAAAAAATTTACAAAACCACAAATTACAATTATATTTCATTCTTAAAAAAAACTAAATTTGCAAATAAAACAAATCCAAATATCACTGATAAGAAAAATCTAAAACGCACTTTGTCTTTTAAAATTAACCGTTGAATAAAAAAATATTTTTATGTTGGATACAGTTTAAACTGCATCCAACATAAAACTTAATTATTCAAATATAATATCATCTAAATACAAAACAAATCCGTTCGGATTATCATCTTTAGATGCTGAAAAAGCGAAACCGCCAACAACATATGATAAATCTTTTCCTGTTAAATCCAATGTATATTGTGTCCATTCTTTTGTTAATTCTATCGGACCCATTGATTGTGAATCTGAATCAGGATATTCTCCTGTTATTCCGCCGACTTTAAATTCAGCTATCTTTTCACCGCCGTTAGCTCCCCTTGCCCAGAATGAAAGCTTTTTTGCACCTGTTAAATTGTATCCGCCTTTTTTATTGCCCCAGTTATTTGCCGGCTGTTGCCAAAAAATACCAGCCCAGCCTGCACCCTGCGACATCTTTGCATTATATGTAATCTTAATACAAGTTCTTCCGTTTTTTGGCGTTTCCATACATGCCAAATTTAATTTAATATCGCCGTAATCACCCATCCATCCTGATGGTGCAAAATGATTGTCTTTTGATGCATTTTCAATATAAATTGCCAATGGAGCAAATTGCGGTGCAGCTGACTCTTGTTTAATGACTGCTTCACTTTGTGTGTTTGTTTGAATTGATGAACAGGACACTCCTAATACAAAAAAAGCTATCAATAAGAACCCTAATAATTTTTTCACGTTTTTTCTCCTTTTGTTATTTGATATAGTTTTTATTATTCTATATCCTGTATATTATATGTTTTATTACATTAAATTTCTAGTCTTTTAAAAATTTCAAGTCTTAAAATTTACGAAATGGCAATACGAATCATTCATTTTTATAGAAATATATTTGTATATTTTTTAGAAAACAGATTTTTTATAAGTTTTACTAATTTTTTCAAAAAAAACATAACTTAAATCCCATCTTCTTAAGTTATGACGTAAAATTATAAAAATTATGATACCGTAACTGCTACTGTTGATGAAATACCCGAACATGTTAATGTTATAACAGCATCACCTGCTGACAATGCAGTAAATGTGGTGTTAATTGAAGTTGTACTTGAAAAACTTCCGACATTGGAATCATCTATAGACCAAACAACGGGCTGATTAATAAAATTGCCGCCGGCATCTCTTATCACCGCTGATAAATCAGTTTCCACTCCAACTGTTACCGTAATTTTTTCAACAGGATCTATAGCTACCGTCATTAAAGGTGTTGTAAGTCTATTTTTTTCCGCACAGCCTGCCAAACAAATAATGAAACAAAATAATATTAAACCAAAAACTTTTTTCAAAATAACTCCTAAATAGAAAATTTAGTTTTATATTCTAATTTAAAACCGTCATTATCATACATAACTAAATTAACTTTTTTACTTACATATTTTTTTTGTTCTTTTTTTGCAACAAAATACGCATCCGTAACTGCATATATCCACGTTAACACGGCAACCGTGGCCAAAATTCTTGCCGTATCAAAATTTCTTTTATAATTATCGTATTCGCTACCTGCAGGTGCTCCGATTTCCGCATACAATTTATAATTTTTTTCAGCTTCGTTATTAAAATGAAGAGCTGTGCATGCACTTGCAACAAACACACCAAAAATTATCCAACCTTTTGTTTCCTGTTCGTTCCAACCTTGTCCCCAGCCGGGAAGAAGCGCCGATCTTAAAGCAGCATTTGATGCCGAATAATCCGAGAAATCAAATTTTTGATTACAAAGCTTGGCGTCAACACTCGAAACAACAAAAAACACTAAACAAATAATGGATACTGATATTTTTTTTATCATAGTTAACTTTTTGTAAACCTTATATTATCTATATAAACTACTCCGCCTGTAGACTGGGCAGTACTTTTTCTTGCAAGAGCTACACCGACATAATAAACAAGTACGTTCCAACCGTTATCTCTTGTTTTATTTGTTATTTCAACTCTAAATTTTCTCCATGTGGTCGGTGACAAATCATCTGAGGTCACATCACATAAATCTGTTTCCGCAGGGTTTGTGATTCCCGGTACAGGAATATTGACTCTTAAAATACAATCTGTCCCCAACTGTCCTTTTGCCCAAAATTCTAAATAATTATATCCGCTTGTTGTCATGTCTATATTTTCAGTTTTATAATTTTCTCTCGTTGCAAGACCAAACCCTGCATATGCCGCCAGAGTGTTTTGATTATCACGCCAACCCATCTGAATACAATAATATCCCAATGCTTCGTTCGTACACTTCATATTGAAAGGTTCAATACTTTCTGAATTAGCCCATACAATAGGATCCTGAAGACCTTTAGATTTTACTAGATCATCATATATGGTAAAAGTCTCCGGCCATGAATCAAGCCTGTCATTAACTCCCGTCAGAGATTCTAACGGATATCTCTCGCAGGAAGCCAAAACCCCCAAACAAACAAAACACAATGAAATCGTAAAAAATTTTATTTTATTCATATCTTATCTCATCCAAGTAAACTGTACACCCGCCGGGATTATCTTTTTTTGAAAAAACAACACAGAAACCGCCGGAAATTGAACTTAAATCTGCCTCAGAAACATTAATTTTATATTCTTTCCACTCATTAGTCAACTTAATATTTTTTATCCAGGCAACATCGGTATCGGCAAAAGGACCTGATATCCCGCCTATCTTAACTTCAGAAAAAACTTCATTTCCTCTTTCACCTTTTGCAAAGAACACTATTTTTCTTGCACCCGTCAGGTTATATCCGCCCTTCTTATCGCCCCAGTTATTTGCCGGATTCTGCCAATAAACCCCGACCCATTGTTTTATGGACTTCTCATTCGGAGCATATACCATTTTTATACAGTAAATGCCTCTGTACTTTACACTCGTACAAACCATATCCATTTTCAAATCCGCAACATCGCCCATCCAGCCGGTTGGCACATAATGATTATTTCTGGAACCAAAATCATCATAAACATAAAAAGGCTCAAATCCGGAACCGCTGTCAATAATTTTACTAATACCTGTACCTTCTTTTGCACAGGCACAAATAAAACCACAAACACAAACTAATAGAAAAATAACTATTTTTTTCATTTTTTACTTTTTGGAGGCAGTTTTTTTAACTGCCTCCAAAAAAACAATTTAATTATTCAAATATAACATCATCTATGTACATAATAAATCCGTTTGGATTATCATCTTTAGATGCTGCAAAACAAAAACCGCCGATAACATATGACAAATCTTTTCCTTCCAAATCCAATGTATATTGCTTCCATTCTTTTGTTAATTCTATTGGTCCCATTGATTGTGAATCTGAATCAGGATATTCTCCTGTTATTCCGCCGACTTTAAATTCAGCTATCTTTTCACCGCCGTTAGCTCCTCTTACCCAGAATGAAAGTTTTTTTGCACCTGTCAAATTATATCCGCCTTTCTTATCGCCCCAGTTATTAGCAGGTTGTTGCCAGAAAATACCCATCCATCCTGCACCTTGTGCCATTTTTGCGCTATATGTAATTTTGATACAAGTATTACCGCTTCTTGGCATTTCTGTACATGCTAAATTCAATTTAATGTCGCCGTAATCACCCATCCACCCTGATGGTGCAAAGTGGTTGTCTTTTGATGCATTTTCAACATAAACAGCAAACGGAGCAAACTTCGATGCAGATTTCTTTGCAACTGATGTGTCACTTTTTGCTCTTTTTTGAGACGGTGCTGAAAAAGCTACACCTGCCGCACTCACTACAAAAACTGCTACTACCAATAAACTCAACAATTTTCTCATGGTTTTATCTCCTTTTTTTTTATGTAGTTTTATACTACATTATTAGTATGTAACATTTATTCCATCAAATTTCTAGTCTTTTTTAATTTGCCGTTGTCGTCTTTCTTTAAAATAACGATTTCAACTCTTCTGTTTTGTTGTCTGCCAGCACTTGTAGCATTTGATGCAACCGGCACAGAAAACCAATACCCTTCAGGAACAATCTTACCGGCATCAATACCATTTTTTATAAGATATTCGGCAACTGATTTTGCTCTTCTGTCTGATAATTTGATATTGTATTCTTTTGTTCCGTAATTATCGGTATGTCCTTCAACTCTTATATTACGATTTGGGTATGCCTTCAATACTCTTATCGCCTCATTCAATAGTTTTGTTGCTTTCGTTCTTAAATCAAACTTATCAAAGTCAAATAAAACCTTAGCTGAAAATCTCATTCTTAAACCTTCATCGGTTTCTTCAATATTCAAATCAGGAGTCAATAATCTTACTCTGCAAATTTCAGATTCAGCTACATTGCCGTATGTATCGGTTACAAATAATTGTGCATTATAATAGGCATCCGGAAGATACTTGTTCATAAAATCTTTACCGTTCCATATATCTGATTCAGGAGTTTCACCGGTGCCGTCAATTATATGTACTATTCTTCTGTTATCATCTGATAATTTTATTTGCCATGTTGCTACTCCGTTTTTGGCATAACCTTTAGGATACAATGTTACCTTTTCGCCTTTTGTAGGCATGAACACATCCGTTGACAAACTCAAAGCAGCTGTAGGCGGTTCAACTCTTTCTTTCTTTCCAAAACTAAACAATGCATTGAAAACAAGTCTTGCATATACTCTGACTTCATCAAAAGTTCCGAGTTCATTTCTTGAAGTAGTATCACCGTCTATAAGCTGAATAATTCTTAATTCCGTTTTTCTGCCGCCGACATAATCAACTCCGACATTTATACAAGGAAGAATATCTCTGGATACCTGAGCTAAATATAATTCATCATATGTTGCTCCAAAATCCCTGTTCCAATCTTCAGGACCCCAAGCATCTCTGGCATAACCGACTTTGAACTTATACGGTGCTCTTCTAATTGTTAAATTAGTTTTAAAATATCCTGTTATCTCTTTTAAAAATACTTGTGTATGTGTATACGGAGTACTCATTCTTGCAACATCTTCACCGACCTCAAAATCATATATACATTCCACATCATTATCTAAAAACATTCTTGTCATAAAATACAAAGATCCCAAGTAACCTTTTGTAGGAAGCGCTCCGGAAACCACACTGCCTGAATAATCTTCCCATACAGTTTCATGATTTTCATTTACATATATTTGTTTATCTGTTCCGCCTAGATATCTTGTTAATTTTACCCTTGTTGCAAATGTTACAAGTGCATCTTCTCCGGGATTCAAGTTCCAGTCTTCAAAGTTGTTTGGTTCATATTTAAAAAACCATGTTTCAGGCGTTGTATCATAAACAAATGTTAAAGCAAATTCATCTGTCTCTCTGTTATCCCAACCTGTCGGGGAATTTCTCCACCATACCCAAAAAGGCTGCGAAGGTCCTCTTGGTTCTATTAAATCAGGCCCATATGTACTGCCGACACCGGGA
The DNA here is from genome assembly GCA_028711215.1 of Endomicrobiaceae bacterium. Lineage (GTDB taxonomy): Bacteria > Elusimicrobiota > Endomicrobiia > Endomicrobiales > Endomicrobiaceae > Proruminimicrobium. The sequence continues at coordinate 28,825 of JAQTSO010000012.1, forward strand.
ATTGCATTTAACAAAGGTTTTCTGTGCATAGCACCCACTGTCATTATTAAATCTTTTGTGACAGCCTGCTGAACTTCTGCATCCAATTGTTGTTTGTTACCTGCTGATAAACCTTGATATGTGTATTTTAATGTAGTTAAATCAATACCGAAAAACGTTTTCGGCATCATAAGTTTTACTGCACCGCCGAAAGCATCTGAAATTTTTGTTCTGTCTTGTTTTATAACATATTGAGACCCGTTTGTACCGGTTCCCAACGGAACTTCGCTGTCTACATAATCATATTCTTTGTCTATCCTAAAAGGTCTGAACATCGCACCAACCTGCAATGTATTTCCGTTTACATTAAAATCCGTACTAATTTCAGCAGTTTTCATCCTCTCGCCGGGTGTTCCGTAAGGTATTATATGATCTGCATAGAAAAAATTTATATTGCTTTGAAGTATGTTCTTATATTTGAGATACACACCCTGCTTATAATCAACTACAGGTTCTTCTCCGTATATTGCTGTAAACTCACCGGCTGTTCCCTTCATATCCAATTGAAACCACTCCGGAATTGCTCTGCCGGAAACTCTTAAATTATTATAAGCATCCGGATCTGCCTGATATAAACCAAACATATCTCCTTCATATCTCCAATCGTAATGAGACTGATTTCTGTAGTATCCCAAATTTGCCCAATCGTTATGAACAACAACCTTTGCCGTATTCCAAAAATATTTCGGAACTATTACAGATTCCTCATACATTCTATGTGCATTGTTTACAGTATTCCAATATCTATCCGCATAACCCATAATAAAATCAAAACCAAATTGGGCATATGCCCAATTTGTCGGTTTAAATGCAAGGTCTACAAAGAGGGTTTGACCCCAATTGTCTCTCCAAGCCTGATCTTTTAAATTTTGATTTGATGAATCGTATCTGAAAAAATTAGTTAAATAATTTGGAGATGTGTACCAGCCGTTACCTAATTGATTAAAGATACCTTCCATTAATAATTCGGCTCTGACCGCAACATCTTGAACGCCTAAAGACTCTGCATTCAGCGAATCTGAACGCCTGAAATCATTTCTGAAATACTCAGCATACGTTGAAGAAACAAACAGTACACTCAAAAATAATATCGTTAAAATCGTCTTTTTGATTTTCATGCCAGCCTATTATATTTTTTATAATGTATAATTGTCAAGTAATTTTTTATTTTTTACATATTTTTTACAAGACAATTTTTCTCTCTATAATTTTCTAAAAATTATATCTAATATTTACCTGGCCGCCAAAACCGGTTCTGCCCATTGCTCTTCCAAATAAATCTGCACCGACAGTAAATTTTTCACCAAAATACTTATTAACTCCGACACCATATTGGGTATATGTTTTAATCGGCATATTCGGTAACTGGCTGTCATTTGCTTTAAATTCCATATTATCAATCAAATTCCAGACTATGCTTGCATTAACATATGTTTGAAAAGTTTTTGTTACATTTGCCAAAAGTTTCATAGCCGGTTCTAATTGTACAGGGGTAAGCGAATTCGTATTTACATTTACTGTTGCCTCTGTCGGACTTATAAAACTATAGCTTGCCATGTTGATATATGAATATGACAAATTAAGAGTTGGCTGAAACTTGAATTTATTCTCATTATCAAGCTCAAAATTAAAGCCTGTTTTTGAAGCAATACCTCTCGTAAATATCATGGTATTTTCTTTTCCGTAAGCTCCTTCACCCTGACCGTTTATAAAACCGAAATTAACAGTAAGTGCGGAGAAAAATCTATTTTTATACAAAGCACCTGTAACACCTAATATTCCGCCGTTCTGGGTTATTTTTGCACCTTCGTATGTCTGTTCTGAAGTATTGTAAGAACCGTAAAAAGAAATATTGCCAAAGAAATTACCGCCGGCTTCCAATACTTCGGTATCATATCCGAAATAAGCTCCGCTTGTAGTATTTGTTAATGTTAGTAAATCATCAAGTTGGATATCTTCTTTAGAACCATAATATCTTAGCCATAAACCTTTTGTATTATTGTTGTTAACGGTATTATCAACTATTTCAAAAGCTTGTCTGTAAGATTCCAACTGTCCTAAATAACCACCGACCTGCATAACTATAGGTGTTATAAATACTATCGGGTTATAATCGTATGTATATGCAAATGATAAAATACCGTTTTGGTAATTTGTATAATATTCAAATACCGGACCCATAACTTTTGTCTGAGTAAATGTTATTTTATCTGCCAAAGCACCTTCGGCTACAGTAACATTTACCGTATCGTGTATATCCGTCATATCATTGTAAATATACAGCTTGCTTATTTCAAGACTTCCGTTGCCTGTCCCGAGTGCTGAACCTACAAAATTATCAACCTCTTTGTTTTTTAAAGAAACTCCCAGTTCCAAATATGAAATCTCATTATCAGGCAAATTTAAATTTACCGCTATATTGTCAATTTTACCGTTTACCAAATTAAGAGTTGTCCCGCCGTGCATATTAAATTCTACGTCATTAAAAAACACAGAATTATATCCCATCCAAAGCGTTCCGCTTGAAAAATTTACAACATTTCCGGCACCTGAAAATCCGCTCATATCTGCATTTAATAAAATCGTACTTGAAGAAAACAATTGACTGTTTAGGTTAATAACATTACCGGTTCCGCTGGATGTTATCGTATTATAAAAACCAACCAGGCTGTCATCGGCAACATCAATATTAAGCGTCGATCCGTTTGCACTGTTAATTTTACCGCCGAAAACAACTACACTGTTTGTACTGCTTAAAACCAAATTTAATGTGTTGGAACTTATCATCGCTATTGAAGAAGAATTTACAAGTCCTATTTCGCTTGTAAACATTTTGTCGGCAAGAATATTTATCTCACCCTGTCTGATTGTTGCAGTGTTAATTAAATCTGAACCAAGATTTAAAACACCGGCACCTAATATTATATTATTGTTAACCGTTCCCGATGTAAAATTTACAACACCATTATTTGTTATGAAGGTTACGTCTATGTCGTTAAGAGAAGTATTTAAAGTTCCTATTGACGAAACAGTAATCGTAGACTGGGAAATAAAAGCATTATTGGTAAAAGTTCCCGAAGATATTCCAAATGTTCCGACACCCGCAACATCCTGTAATATTGTTTCATCTGTACCTATAAAATAAATAGATCCGTTATTTGTAAGTTCGGTATTTGCCATATTGTTAAAATTTTCAAAACCTACCGTTATATATCCGTTATTTATAAAACCTGCGCCGGCAGTTATGTTACCGTTTGAAGAATCTATTACATTTGAATTTATTCCACCCGTAAATAAGATACTGCCTTCATTATTGATTTTGTTTGTAACCAAAACATCATCGGCACTTGTCATAAGTGTTCCCAATGCTCCGATATTTATTGTATTTTGGTCAATTAAAAATCCATCAGTATTAGTAACAAATGCAACAGGAAGAATATTCAATATGCCGTCACCTGAAATATTATTGCCGTTTGTTCCGCCGGTAAATTCAAGCGTTCCGTTATTTACTATTGCACTTGAAGCTTTTATGTTTGATGCATTTGTATTTACTGTTGAATAAGAACTTATTTGTATACAGTTGGAGAAATCAAGTGCGGCGTTATTTGTAACCGTAGAAGTTGAATTAACTATAAAATCATATGCTTTCAAATCCTGGTCATTTGTCAGATTTATATTATTAACCGTTATACTTGAACCTGCAATTAAAAGATTAATTTCTTGGTCGTTAACCCAGTTACTCGGAGTAGTATCTGTTCCTTGAACCGTTAATGAATTTGCTGTTATCGTTGAAAATGTTACCGAAGACCCGCTTACCAAATTTACATATCCTTCTGAAGTCATTGTGCTTGTAAATATATTATCAGATGAAACATCTGAAGAATATGCATAATTTTCATCCGTATTATCACCCGTAATTGTCGCAAAACTTTTACTGCAAGCAAACATTGTTATAAAAGCCAAACAAAATATAAATGAAATTTTTCTCATCTTGATTAAATCTCCTAAAAATATAATTTTAAGATTATATCATTTTTTACAACAAATAAAAAAACTCTTTAAACTTAAATTCATCCAAAGAGTTTTTTTATTTTAAACATTAAATTATTATTTTATTGTACCAATACTTCAACTTCTTCTTCCTGAACAATTATTATTTCAACTCTACGGTTTATTTCACGATTTGCCGGTGAATCATTAGGAACCAAATTCTCGTTTGAACCTTTTCCGATTACCGAAATTTTATTTTTTATACCGTAATCTTTTTCCAAAGATATTGCAACTGCACTTGCTCGTCCTTCTGAAAGTTTCTGATTATATGCAGGTGCACCGAAATTATCACAATGTCCTTCAATTAACAATTCAGCATCAGGATATCTTTGTAATTCTTTTAAAACCTGTTGCAAACTTGCTTTGCCTTTTTCTGTTAACTCTGTAGAATTAAATTTGAATTGCAATTTGCTTTCCAATTCTACTTGTGTTATTTTTCTTTCTTTTATTTTCTTTGCCTGTTCTGTAGTTACTATTTTTGACTTCATTTTTTCATAATCTTTCTGAAGTTGTTTCAATTCTTTTCTAAGTCCCTCTGATACTTTCTTTTCATTTTCAAGTTTTGACGCAAAATCTTCATCAACAACGGTGACAACAACCGGAGCATCTTTTTTCGGACAACCGAATTTATACGTTAAACCTATGTTTGCATATATTTCTTTAGATCTGCGGGCTAAATTTGTCTGTCCGTTTGCAAATATTGTCCAGTCTTCTGAAAGAATATAATCTGCTCCAATTCCGCCCGATATTGAAAATGGTGAAAGCGGTGCACTTTTTATCTTCATATTCGTTTCATCTGAATAATCAAGCAATGACACATATGTTTCCGCATAATCTCTCGTTAACAATTGCCTTGCTCCTACATTTGCATACCACCCGAATTTGCTAACCTTTCCTGTTACTCCGACTCCTAATCTTGCCTGTGCCATCAATATATTACTGTCTTCAACTTTCAAATTAAGAGCATCTGCTCCTGTTTCTTCAAATCCGTTTTGTTTCATGTATGATGCAAATACTCCTGCAAACGGTTTCAATGTTACTTTATGTTTTGCATCTGCATTCTTTGTCAAAAGTATTTTATATGCTCCCTCTAAATCAAATGAGGTACTATAACCCTGAGAATTGCTCTTTGCTGTTCTATCCATAAATGCTATATCTCTTTCCGTATTGTATCTTTCCCAACCTGCAAACAACATGCTCTTAAACTGCCATTTATTTGTTTCGTATCCGCCGTATAATCCCAAATTAACATCTTTCATGTTTGTGCTATCATTTTCCTGATTCAATGTTGATTCTCCGTATCCGGACATTATTCCCATTGTCCATGATTTCTCGGATATCATATCAAAACCTACTAAGAAACCATTTACATAAGTATTATAATTTGGAGAGTTTTCATTTCCGTCAACGCCATAATTATTATAATAGTATTCGCCCCATATCTTATCGTGGAATTTATGGCATGGGTTTATTTCTGCATTTCTTGATTGAATTCTGTCATAAACATGTTCAGTTTTTGCATTAAAGTACGGAAGCAATGCTGAGTTGGCATATATAACACCGGCTATATCGTTAAATCCCGCTTTAAGCGCATCTAAATCATATGTGCTTGTATAATAATAATACTGCTCAAGAGCATCCAACGCATATGTTATATCTCCGCCGTTTCCTGTTGAAATTGCATCTATAGATCTTGCAACTTCACTCTCGTTATGAGACATATCCGTCAGCTCTGTTGAATTTTCATATTCCGATGCTTTTCTGCTGACATTAACCTGCAATACATTGCCTACTGTTGCGGTGCTAAAATCTATTCTTGAACCTAATCTCAAATCAGGAGTATCTATATCAAATCCTGTTATTGATGAATTTGCAAATTCGCCTGTTAAAGTATCAGAAGATGTAATAATATCAAATGTTTCATGAACGAAGAATTTGCCGTCAATATTTATTAAGTCAAGCAATGTGTTGTTGCTGTCAATTGTTGTTGTTCCGGAAACGTTCGTCGTGTCATTATTTACGCCACCGTTCGGCATGCTCGTTTGTTCAAATTCTACTTCATAAGTTGAACTGCTTGCAAAAACCAAGTCGCCGACTATATTTGTAACACCTATTGAATTACCAGGAGCCAATGTTGAGTCTGCACCCATTACTACAGTCTCTGCGGTTATAATTGAATTACCACCTAACAAACTGTTTGTAAATGTCATGGTACTGTCAACTACAAAACCATTGTCACTTTCGATATTATTTACATACAAAGCACCACCGGTAATATTTGCCTGATATGCTCTGAAATAATTTATAACTTCCATTGAGGCTGAACCAGTTTTATTAAATGTTCCGATATAATCTGTACTGTCAACTTCGTTTAACACTACATCATACCCGTAAGCACTTGGAGCTTTCGGATACAAAGCACTCACTACAATGCTGTCGCTATAGTGGACACCGTCAGTAAATTCATATGTATCTAAATTTGCAACACCTGTTCCGAAAAGTCTGCCATTGATATTTTCTGTTGTTCCAATTAATGTTCCGTTGTTAACGTATGTATCGCCTTGATAGTAATTTTCATCCATTTCAAGTTCTAATACTCCGTTCCCGTCTTTTACTAAGTTTACAGGAGTTGTTGACTGTTGGTCTATTACACCGTCAAGATAAAGATGTCCGTCAATAACATCTATATTTACATTATTACCTTCTGTTCCTGTTAACTGGTTATTTATCGTAAAATTGTTTGCTGAAGCTATAAGTTTACCGCCGTCAAATCCAATTGCATTGTCTCCGATATTAGATTCATCTGAAATTTGCAATGCGCCTTCAGTTATAATTGTTTGTCCTGTATACGTATTTGCACCTGTAAGTTCTACAATTCCGGCTCCTGTTTTAACAAGAACTCCCGAGCCGTCAACATCTTCATCCAAAGTTGAATCTGTTGCATCTTTCAATTGAAGAATTCCATTATTGTGTATTATGTTATTTATATCTAGATCTCCTGCATTTGTAGTAAATCTGTTGTTTGAAGTAATTAAAACAACATTCTGTTCAATATTAACTCCGTTTGCATTTTCAACATCCCCGTCTATAAACAATGCTCCGTCATCCGGCTTTGTTATTGTGCTTGTATTGAACCCGCCTGTAAAATGCAAATCCCATCCGTTAGCTATTTCTGTAGTTCCATTTAACAAACTTGCATCAGATGTAAATGATGAGCCAATATCTTCTATTAATATAAGATTCTGCCCGATTGTCCCTGTATTTACAACTTCAGCTCCGTTTGTTATGCTTAAAGTTCCGGAACCTGTTACATTATTTGCATTGTTTCCTGTTACATTAAAATCTAAAGTTCCGTTATTTAAAATTCTGTTTGCTATGTACAATAAACTTGCATCCGTATGAAGAGTTGAACCGTTTGTTATCGCCATACCTTCTTGTCTTATTTCGCCTGTATTTGTTAAATCAGTTCCGTTTACTATACGGATAATTCCGTCTCCTCTGATGTCATTAGCATTAGTGTCTGCACTTATTGCATGGTCAATAAACAATGTCCCGTTATTTTCTATGCCGTTAGCTATTGTTAATGATTGTGCTGATGTTCTAAGTGTAGAATCTGAATTTATTCCCAAGTCATCCTGAGTTATTGAACCATCATTAATCATCGCTCCGCCGAATACCAACAATGCTCCGTTACCTGTAATAGCATTAGTATTTGTACCGCCGTTTGTTATAATCATACCGTAATTTTCTATATTAGCTAAGACATAGTCCATATCTGTTCTAAATTCAACATCTGATGATATATTTAAATTTGTTGCCGTAAGCTGTGAAATGTTTTGGAATAAACCGCCGTCAATATTTACATTTGACTGTTGCATTCCTGAACCTGAGTTATAAAAATCTCCGTTTATATTTAACGTACCGTTGCCTGAAATCTGTCCGACATTTGTTCCACCGTAGAAACTTACATCTGTATTGTTATTGTTAATGAAGTTTCCACCAGTTGTAACCGTCAAATTTCTTTGTGCTATGTTTGCGGTATTTGTTACTGTGCCGTTAATTACCAAATCACCCGGAGTGGAATCAAACCATGATATTACATTATTATTTGTCCCGCCGGTAAGCACTAAAGTTCCTGCATTGTTTATATTGCCGGTTAAACTTGATGCATTGCTTATCAAACCTGCTGTTTCTGATACTATATTTATATTTGCCTGACTCAATGTTCCGCTGGATTCATTTATAAATGTTCCGTATATCTGTATATCACCTGTTCCGGTTATTGCTCCGTTATTTAAAACATTGCCTACTTCAAATCCGCTTCCTCTTACTGCTGAATTGTCAATATTTCCGTTATTTGTAAGAGAATCTATAAAGAGATTTGAACCTGAGTCATTAACGACATTTGCACCCGCATCAATAAAAGCACTGTTAACGTAAGTATTTGAAGAATTTCTAAAATCTCCGTAAACACCTAAATGGGCTTGGTCAATAGTGCTGGAGCTTCCAACAACACCTGTTATCAAAAGTGTTCCTGAGCCTGTTACAGGATTTACAATTGTTCCACCTGTAAATTCCAATATTGAATCATTTGAAATGCCTGTATCAAGTATTAAATGATCGGCATCGGTAATTAAATGCCCGCCGTTTTCTATAATTGCCGTATACTGAATAATTGTTCCGCCTGAATTATCAAAAACACCGTTTGTCACGGTCATTGTTCCAAACCCTACTCCATTCTGCCTGCTGATTGTACCGAGATTTAATCCACCTTCAATATTTAAATAATTATCATTAAAAAATACGGAAGAATCTGTGTTTATTAAATAATCTATATTTGCATTTCCATTATTTGCGAAAATATCAGTATTTATCAAAGTCCCGGCATTTATTATACCGGTTGACGTATTTACAAAAGGCCCGTCATTTGTAAAATTGGCTATATTCATTACTCCGTCATTTTGTCCGAAAGCATAGTTTTCAAACACATCAGCATTAACCGTTCCGACTCCGTTATTTACAAATGTTTCTGCGTTTGCAATTGACCCCTGAACTATTGAAGAACTGTTGAATAAAGTATATCCGTTAAAAATTTCAATTCTGCCGGAACCAGTTATTGCATTAAAATTTTCTCCGCTGTCATTTATGCCGAACTCAATCAATCCGTTATTTAAAATTCTTCCGCCTGCCGTATAAGTGTCTATGTCGTCAATATCGGCATCAAGCTCACCGGCTTCGTCTATATTTATGTTCGTTGCCGTTATTGAACTGCCTGCAATATTATTAAAAGTGCCGCTTGTTATATTGACAGCAAACTGATTTATATCGGCAGTATTTGTTAAATTGCTTTCTGCTCCGTTATATGTCAATGTCCCTGTCCCTATTATCTTATCGTCACTTATTCCGCCTGTAAATATAAAATCTCCGTCGTTTGATATGAATTTATGTATATTTGAATTAGAAGCATTTGTTATTACATAAGCGCTGCTTGATATATATAATTCTTCTTGTGACATATTCCCGTTATTTGTAAAATGACCGGATATATTGAGTATTCCTTCCGATGTTGTGCCGTATGTTATTGACCCGTTATTAACGCCGTTTACTACATTTAACACTCCATCGTTTTGCAATAAAGCCGCCAATGTTGTTGTTCCTACTAAAAGTGTATCGGTAATTGTTATTGTTGAACCTTCATCATTCCCCAATCCCATAGAATCATATATTGTCAAATTGGCTTGGTCTATTGTTCTTGTATTCCCAATTAATCCATTTATAAACAAACTTCCTGTTCCTGAAATATCATTATTGTTATATTCCAAGTACCCATTAAGTGTTAAATTGCCGTCATTATATATTTTATCAGATACAATTAAATCGTCGGCATTTGCAGTCATTGAAGCATTATCTGAAATAGTTATTGTGCTTTGAGTGATAGTTACACCCGCCTGCTGATTAAAAATTGTGTTCCCCAATATTTCCAACTCACCTGTACCTGTTAAAAGATTTGCATTGTCTACTGTTCCGCTGCTGTTATCAACATCAACCTGAAGTAAGCCGTCATTATATATTGCACCGCCTGCCGTATAAGTATCAAGCATATTTCTAGTAAGCAATGTAGCTCCGCTTGACACGAACATATTAATAGCTGTTATTTCTCCGTTATTTGTAAATGTCCCGCTTGTTACATGAAAAGAGCCTTGTCCTATATTTCCGTTATTTGTTATATTGCCGGTATTAAACAAATCTCCTGTACCGGTTATTTCATTATCATTTGTTCCGCCTGTAAAAGTTAACTGACTGTTGTTTACTATTGAATTGCTTACTGTCAACAAACTTGCATTTGTCTCAAAAGTCGATCCGCTGTTTATTGTTATTGTTGATTGTGTTATATTTGCAGAGTTTGTTACCCAAGGAGAATCTATTTCAAGTTCTCCTGTTCCTTCCATATTATTTATATTATTGCCACCCGCATTTATTGTAAGAAGTCCGTTATTGGTTATAATCCCTGTAGGCAAATAAGTAGTATTTATATTATCTATATCGGTTATAAAAACAGAACCGCTGTTTATTTTCAACTGTCCTAACTGTGCATAAGCCGAATTTGTAACTGTTGAATTGTTTGTTATTTCTAAAACACCTACTCCGCTTATGTCATTATAATTTGTACCGTCCGCATTTATACGTAATGTACCTGCATGGTTTATTGAGTTTACTACGCTTATATCGTCTATATCCGTTTCTAATAAAGCACTGCTGTTTATCTGCAAATTATTTACTGTTATTGAACTTCCTGCAACATTATTAAGAGATGCTCCGATAGTAACAGACATATAGTCTTGAATAATGTCAGCATTATTTATAACAGAATCATATATCCCTAACCATCCCGATCCGACTATATCATTATAGTTAGTCCCGCCGTAAAGAGATAAATAACCGTTATTATTTACAACTGCTCCGTAAGTATATGTATCAAGATTATCGGCACTTGTACTAAAATACGAATCGCTTGATATGGTTATTGTAGAAGTTTTTATTAATGCATTATTTGTAAAATTTATAGAATTTAAATTGAGATTAGCAGGAACATAAAGATCTAGTGCTTGGTTGCCATACCAAGTAACAAGTCCTCCGCTTGCAGTTCCGTCAACAGTTAATGTTATTGCCGTTGTCGGATTTAATGTTACAGATGAACCACTTACCGAATTCCAGTATCCTGAACCTGTCATTGTGTTTGTATAAATTGTATCAGCTGAACTATCGGATGAGTATGTATAATTTTCGGAAGTATTATCACCGCTGATTGTTGCAAAAACCGCTGAAGCAGACACCGCCACCGACATAAATAAAACCACAAAAAACCTCACTGAACTTTTTGAAAAATAGTCCATCATTCCCCCGATAATATTAAATAAATTTTGTAAATATGATTGTGTTGCATAAACATGCTTCAAAAGTTTACTAAAAAAAATAAGATTTTGCAAATTTTTCACATTTGTATATTGACTTTGTATTTATTCCTTTTAAAAGCACCAAATAATAATAATTTATTGCAGTTTTTTTATATCACCGGACATAATAGCGGAAAGTTTTTCCTTCACTTGTTCGGGTGACCAATCCCACCATTTTATTGATATCAGTTTATCAATAGTTTTGTCATCAAAACGTTTTTTTATCGGTTTTGCAGGCATTCCGCCGACAATCGTGTAGGGGGCAACGTCTTTTGTCACAACTGCTCTTGTGCCTATTATTGCTCCGTCTCCTATATGAACGCCCTGCATTATAACAGACTCATAGCCTATCCATACATCATTGCCTATAACGATATCGCCTTTATTGTCCCATGCGTTTGTTAATTTTTTCCAATCCTGCCCCCATTCGTCAATAAAAAGCGGGAAAGGATACGTTGATAAAGACTTCATTGCGTGATTGCCGGATGTAAACATAAATTTTGCTCCGCAGGCAATAGAACAATACTTGCCAATAATAAGCTTGTCATTGTTGATAGGATAATGATACAAAACATTATTTTTTTCAAACTGCTTCGGGTCATTTACCCAGTCGTGATACATCGTAAAATCCCCGACAATAATATTCGGATTTGTCAAAATGGATTTTAAATACACCATATCTTTAAACGGCTCTCTTGGATATATTATGTTTGGGTTCATATGATTACCTACCTGTAATTTTTTCTTTACTTCTTCTGATAAAATAAATTATACTAAAATAAATATTAATTCAAAACTTACTAATGGAGTTTATATGGACAAAATATCTGCTATTATTTTCATTTTAAACCCATTAGATAAAACCTATATACAAAAAAACAAATCAAAAAATATATTACTATCAAACAAAACATTGAATTTCTTTAAGGAGATTATATGATTCCGCATATATTTATCAACAAAAGTTTCGAAAATTTCGAAACAAACGAATATGCAATTCTTGATAAAACACCATACAAGCCAGAAGTTTTAATACTTGGAACATTTAATCCTGAAACTAAAGATAATTTACCGGATTTTTTTTATGGAAGAAAAGAGAATTGGTTTTGGTATGCCTTTAGGTCACTATGCGGTGAAAAATTAATTGAAACAAAAAGAGAAGAAACTAAACGTACCAAAATGTTAGAAATTTGCAAAAACTTAAAAATGACGTTTGCCGACTTAATTTTTAAATTAAATATAGAAAAAGTTAACTCAACAAAAAATACTGTTCAAATTAAACATATGAAATATAATTTAATAAAAGATAAAGATTTAGAAAAATTAAAAAATTATATTGAATGGAATACTGAAAATATTATTCAGTTTTTAAATAAAAACAATACTATTAAAGCTGTATATTTTACTCGCAGGCAAAATAACATATGGGAAAATCAATGTAAGAAAATTCAAAAAAATTGTAAAAATGTAAAATTTACAAACATATATACTCCAACAGGTCAAAGACTTAAAGGAAAACCAAGATTAAAATTTCTTTTAAAACATTGGTTATATAACAATGAACCTGATAATAGATTTGGAAAACTTAATCAAGAATGGCTTTCAAAGCATAAAGTTAATCTTGCTAATTTTGAAATTTTAAATTCATATTAATTTAAAAATTATCATATCCACAACAAATATTAAGATTTTGAGTGAAATAAAAAAGTTTAAGAATGTGTTTGCCGTTGTCATTAGACTTCAAAGTTTGAGAGGAAAGCTGTAGTGGTTATGTTGTTGCCGTTAAAGACTTTAAGATTTGGTAACGAAATAAAAAATTCAAAGGGTGCGGTGCTGTTGTAGTTAGACTTCAAAGTTTGAGACGAAATGAAATAATCCCAAGTCGTAGTGTGCGTAAGTGAAACGGCACATAAGACTTGGAATTATAAAATTGTAGTCCAAAATTTGAAGTCGTTATAAGAGAAAGATTACCATTTGTAATGTGCGAACGCCTTATTAGCCTCCGCCATCCTATGCGTATCTTCTCTTTTTTTAAGAACAGACCCTTCTTTCTTACTTGCATCCATAAATTCCTGGGCAAGTCTGTCTGCCATTGGTCTGCCTGTTTTTGCTCTGGCTGCTTCCA
>JAQTSO010000054.1:0-6128 GCA_028711215.1 Endomicrobiaceae bacterium
TGTCAGTACGGTTACGGTACAGAATAATCAACAGATAATAACTTTAAAAAAATATCAGGACATGGCACTTGCAAATAATCAGCAGTTACATAAAATACAATCTGAATCCGAATATGCACATCAGGAATCAAAAGCAGCTTTTACAAAATATTTTCCGAAGATATCGGCAAGCGGAGCAATCGCAAATACAGGTATATTACCGGGCTTAACGACACCTATAAGTATTTTGCCTTTAACATACCAGAGTAACGGTGCTTCAGTTGTTATGTTAAATGCAACCCAACCGTTATTTACCGGTGGAAGAATTATCAATGGAAATAAACTTGCAAGAACTGCCGCAAAAGCATCTGATTATAAATACCAGATTAAACGTAATGAAATTTATGCAGAGGCAGAAAAAAAATATCGCCAGTTTCAACTTCTTGAAGATAAAAAAGAAACAGTGACATCTTATGAAAAAATGTTGGATTCTCTTTATTCCCGTGTATCTCAGGCTTTTGAGCTCGGTATATCTTCAAAAAGTGATTTTTTAAGGGCTAAACTTAAAAAAGAAGAAATATCAGTTAAGAAAAGCCAACTGAATAAAATGCTTGAAATTGCGAAAAAAGATTTAAAACTTTTTGCGGTAATTGATGAACAATCAGATATTCAAATTGATAAAGCATTTGCGGTAATTGAAGAGCCGGTTTATAACAGAGCAGATTTTAATTCTTATATCAAAGAAAGACCTGAATATAAATTACTTGAAATCAATGTCAGAGTTGCAAAACTACAAAAAGCAATGGAAACGGGTTCATATCTACCGACGGTAGCAGTAGGTGCAAGTCTTTTCAGAACAGATTACTTTAGTAATAATTATTTTGATAAAAGTGCAATGCATTATCAGGATACCATCGCTTTTGCAATGGTGAGTATGCCTATAAGCGACTGGTGGCAGGCTTCACATACAATAAAAGCAATGAATATCAAATATGAATCTGCCCAGGAAGAATTTGAATCAAAATCAAAATATCTGTTATTGGATATTGAAAGCAAATTAACCTCTCTTGAAACTGCTTACCAACAGGTAAAAGTTGCCGAAATAGGACTTGAACTGGCACAGACAAATAAGCTTGAATCACAGGACGGTTACAATAACGGAACCGAAAAACTTTCCGATTATCTTGAATCTTTAGCCCTGGAACTAGAAAAACAAAATAAACTTGACGAGGCAAAAGCAGATTATTTTCAGGCAAAAACAGGATTTCTTATATCAATTGCAAAACTGCAATACTGATAATACATTTTTGAAAATAAATTATATTTATGATAACCTTATGCAGAATATTACAAAAATGATTTATTAAAATTATGAATGAAATATTAAAAAAAGCCGAGATAAAACATATTCTTAAGCGGGAAGAAATAATATTTCTTCTTGAAAATTCTTCTATTGATAACGAACTTTTTAAAACAGCCGACAGAGTAAGAGAAAAATATGTCGGTAACGAAGTTCATTTAAGGGCTCTTATTGAATTTTCAAATATTTGTAAACAGCATTGTAAATATTGTGGACTAAGAACTGAAAATAAAAAAATTGAAAGATATTTGCTTGACGAAAAAACAATATTAAATTTTGCAAAAAAAGCCGTAAATTATGGATATAAAACGGTTGTTTTGCAGTCCGGTGAAAGTGATTCTTATTCTACAGAACAAATCATAAATATAATTAAAAAAATAAAATCTTTGGGTCTTTCGTTAACGCTCAGTATAGGGGAAAAAACTTTTGAAGAGTATAAAGAATATAAAAAAGCCGGTGCTGACAGATACCTTCTTAGAATAGAAACAACAGATAAAGATTTATATAAAAAATTACACCCTAAAATGGATTTTGAAAACAGGATACAATGTCTTTATAATCTTAAAAAATTAGATTATGAAGTAGGAACAGGATGCCTTGTCGGGCTTCCCGGACAGACTTTGTCGTCCCTTGCAGATGATATTTTATTTTTTAAAGAGCTTGATGCCGACATGATAGGACTTGGTCCGTTTATCCACAATCCGAATACTCCTCTAAAAAATGAAAAAGGGGGAAGTTTTAACCTTGCATTAAAAGTTATGGCAATAACCCGTCTTATTTTACCGGATATAAATATTCCTGCCACAACTGCAATGGAAACTTTAAACAGTGACGGAAGAATTATAGCTCTTCAAAGCGGAGCAAATGTCGTTATGCCAAATGCTACAGAGGGTGAGTACAGAAAAAAATATGCACTGTATCCCGGAAAAATCTGTGTGGATGATACTCCTGCAAAATGTACAACATGCATAAATTCAAAGATAACAAATATAGGCAGAACCATATCTCAAAATTACGGTATAAGCAGACACTTCATTAAAAGAATTAAATAAAAACTAATTTTCCAAATCAAAAATTTCAACGTGACTAGTATCTGTTTCAAGTATGGCGACAGTGCTTCTTCCGTATCGTCTTCCTGCTGTTTCTCCGGGATTGATAAATGTTCCCTGCGGTGTTTTTTGTATATGTGGTTTGTGGGTATGTCCGTAAATCATATAATCAAATTTTGCATCTGTACTGTAAAGACGATGTGTTAAAATGAATTTTTTATCATTAATATTAAAAGAATACGGTGCATGGTAAATCTGTCCGAAAGGTATAATTGTTTTTTCTAAATCGTAAGTATCTAAATCATTATTTCCGAATACGGCGATCATCGGCATTTTTAATTTTGAAAATAACTTTGCAGACGATACAAAAGAAAAATCTCCGGCATGAAGAATAAGTCCGACCTGCCGAAGATTAAAAAACTCAATAGCTTTAGTAATTTTGTCTACATTGTTGTGAGTATCGGACAAAATTCCTAGTTTCATTTATAGAGCGATAACGTCTTTAACTTCAGGTACGGTATCCATAATTGCTTTCTTAACGCCGTATTGTAAAGTCATAGTTGACATAGGACAAGAACCACATGCTCCTGTTAATCTTACTTTAACTATGCCGTCTTCAGATACATCTATCAATTCAACATTTCCGCCGTCCGCCAACAAATGAGGTCTTACTTTGCTTAATGCTTCTTCTACTTTTTCTTTGAGCATAACGTATCTCCTGTTCTTCTTATTTTTATTATAGCGACCGCAATATTTCGGCTACAGTTTTGTAATTTTAAAGCTCATTTACAGCTTACGCCTAATGTAAACTTCACTTTAAAATTGCTTCACTTCGCACAAAATCTTGCTAGTCTTAACGACATGACATATACCACAGTCGCAAAATACTTCGGTTCGCTTCAAATCTTAAATCCTAACGGTAATGCTCCAACTGCAACACTCGCATATTTTATTAAATTTTTAGTGATAAAGGAAGAGGTTGTTATTTAATAATAATTTAATGTATAATTAGCGAAATTAGTATCAAATAAATACTACATGAATTTTGTATAATATTATTAGTAGAGGAATGATATGATTCAAAATACAGAATTATTTAAAAGATTAAAAGAATTAGAAATAAAAAAACACTCAGATGGTTCAACCCCAATCACAAACAATATTTCCACTTGCATCCAAGTAACGACGGGTATATTAGAAAGGATATCTCGTTATATGCCAGATTATACTGGTCATAATATAGAACATTGTGAAAGAATTTTGACTGATATTTTTAAGATTCTTCCAAAAGAACCAGAAAAAGTTGAATTAAATATAGTTGAATTATCAATTTTAATTTATGCTGTAATTCTTCATGATATTGGCATGGTTTTTGATGAAAATGAAGAGAAAGATTTTGAAAATGATCCAAAATATATTTCTTTAGTTTCTGTTTATGAAAATGTTACAGAAAAAGATAAAAGAGAAATAATGTCAGAGTTTATTAGAAGAACCCATGTAGAAAGAAGTTGTAAATATATAGATAAATTTAAAAGAGAATTTGATGTATATAAAATAGATTTTTGTATTGGCGGAACTGATATATCAGAATATGTCAAAGCTGTTATAAGAAGTCATGGAATGGATGCAAATGCATTAGATAATGTTGATGAGTATCCGGTAGATAGTCTTATATGGGATAAAAGAGTCAACATTAGATATATTTCAATTTTATTAAGACTTGGAGATGTTTTAGATTTTTCTAAAGAGAGGACGCCTTATTATCTTTATAAACATGTTGGTTTAAAAAATCCAATAAGCATTTTAGAATGGAAAAAACATCTTAGTATCACCGGCCAAGAAAAAAAACAAAATAAAGTAGCATTTTCTGCAGATTTCACGTTTGCCACATCTTCTCTAGTAGAGAGACAAACAAGGAGATACATAGGTATTATAGAAAATGAAATACTCCACAGTATGAATCTTATTGCAAAAATGAACAATCCAAATTATAAGTTATATCTATCGGATCGTGTTGCGTTTAATTGTACCAATTCTAAAAATTATGAATATTGTGATTTAAGGATAAATTTCGATTTTCATAGAATCATTGATATTTTAATAGGAGCAAAAATATATGATTCTGCTGAAATATTTATTAGGGAATTATTGCAGAATTCATATGATGCGTGTTTCGCAAGATTAGAACTTGAAAAGAAGAAAGGCAAAAATTTTACTCCGGAAATTAAAATAAAATATGATTCTTTAAAGCAAACATTAACAGTATCTGATAATGGCATAGGAATAAATGAGGATGATATTGAAAAATTCATATTAAAAATAGGCGCAAGTTATTATATAAGCAATGATTATAAAGCTTTGAAGTTAGAATATAAACCTGTTAGTCAATTCGGTATAGGTATGTTATCATGTTTTATGGTTTCAGACAGCATAAATATAGAATCTTTAAAATATGGAAGTATACTGGGGAATAATCATAAAACGATAAATATAACAATGAAAATAAATGATGAATATATAGAAAAGAAATCAGCATCTAAAGAAGATTTTGGTACTGAAATAACTTTGAAAATACGTGATAAATTTAAAAAAAATTTAAGTTTTAATAAATTATGCAGTCTTGTGAAAAATAACATGGCATATCAACCAATACCAATAAAAATTATTGCTGATTCTTATAATAATGATAAAATATGTACGCTAAATGAAAATCAAATAATAATTTCTGAAGAAATTACCAAAATCCCCGATATAGAAATTATAAATATTAATACAGAAAATATAGAAGGTTATATAATATTACATACGCCGCAATACCAGCAAATTTTTAATTCTATGAATAAAGTATGCCAACAGTATTTCAAAATTTTATCTAACAACAGTACCATTAGTAGTTTTCCTTCGCCAAGTTGGTTAAGATTTGTTGTTTATAATATAAATATTAAAAACTGTTTTTTGGAATTGAAAATTGATAGGAATTCTATTACTGAAAATGCGAATTATACAAAAATAAAAAATGAAATTACGACAGCTATTTTATCACATTTTAATAGTTTGGATGATAAAAATATTAAATTTTTAAACGATGGTAGCAAGGGTAATGTTATTGATAAGGATCAAAAACAGCTGGATTTTTTATCAAGTCAAATGAGATATAGTATGACAAATATTAAATTAAGTTCAAGAGATAGGGTATCTTTTAAAGAATTGCTGGAGTCTAATAAAGGTAAAGAAATAAAAATAATTATATTACATGATGCTATGGAACAATATTGTTCAGCACATCCTAAATATAAAGATGAAATATCGCAAAATGATTACATTATTTATCAGGATTATTATCTGCATTATTTTCTCCAGTTGATTAGCCCATATTCTATTGCTTCTAAATTAATAATTAGTGATGTCCCGGGCTTAATATATGCGCAACATACTTTAGATTTTACGAAAGATATTTGTGCTAATAATTATAATAGTTCTTATAATATTCATCAGGATATTAAAGTATTTCATAACAACTGTACAGATGATATATTCTGTTGGGCTTCTACTCATAACTACAGTAATTTAAGTATTTTTATTAATCCCAACCACAAATTAGCTAAAATAATTGTGAGCAGTAATAAATATAAATTAGTGTCTTGTACAAGATTTAGGGGGCTCATGAGATACAATATAGAAATGGGAGCATTTTCTCATGACAAGATTTCTTTATTTGTTGAATGTGCTTCTAGTGGAGG
>JAQTSO010000054.1:6228-9709 GCA_028711215.1 Endomicrobiaceae bacterium
TTAAAGAATCTCTTATAGAACAAATCAAGCCATTTTTTTATAATGCTGTCGTCATATTTATTTTTAAAGGCAATTTGTGCAAGATAGAAAATCTTTGCCGGAGTAAAATTCCAACGGATATGATAATACAGAAAAAAATCATGCAGTTCATATGGACCGACAGTATCTTCAGTTTTTTGTGCTATTTCACCGTTTTCATCAGGAGGCAAAAGTTCCGGAGAAATTATTGTATTGCAAACAGATTCAAGTGTAGTCCTGCAAGATTTAAGTTCATTCCATAAACTTGCCTGATGTACAAGATATTTTACAAGTGTTTTTGGAACAGAACAATTTACATTATACATACTCATATGGTCTGCATTGTATGTGCAAAACCCGAGAGCAAGCTCAGATAAATCGCCGGTACCGATTACAATTTTATTTGTCTTATTGGCATAATCCATTAAAATTTGGGTACGTTCTCTAGCCTGAGAGTTTTCATAAGTAACGGATCTGTCAGTATGTGCAAGCCCAATATCTTTAAAATGCTGGTTACATGCTTGTACAATAGATATTTCCTGTTTATCAATTCCAAGTTCATCTATAAGTTTAATTGCGTTGGTTTTTGTTTTTTCAGTTGTGCCGAATCCCGGCATTGTAATACCTGTTATTGTTTTTCTGTTCCATCCGAGTTTATCTATTGCTCTGACAGCTACAAGAAGAGCAAGAGTAGAATCAAGTCCGCCGGATATGCCGATAACAACACCTTTTGTGCCTGATGTTTCAAGACGTGTCATAAGACCGTTAACCTGAATATTAAGTATTTCTTCCGTGCGTTCTCTCATTTTTTCTGTATCTTTAGGTGTAAACGGAGTCGGATCAATTTTACGATCAAGTTTTTTCGGTTGTTTTTTAGGATCCAAAGAAATTTCTACGGTCTTCATTTTTCCGTTTAAAACGTCATAAAAATGGTCAACCTGATCCCCGAAAGTTGTAAGTTTTCTACGCTCATTTTCAAGTTTGTTAAGATCAAAATCTACAACAATACTTGCCCCGTCTCGTTGATATAATTCAGTTTCGTTAAGAAGTATTCCGTATTCTGAAGCAAGGCAATGTCCGGAAAACACAACGTCGGACGTTGATTCAGTAGGACCGCAAGCTGCATAAAGATACGCACAGACATTTCTGGATGAATTTTGGTTTATAAGTTCTTTGCGGTAAGTTGCTTTTCCGACAGTTTCGGTAGATGCTGACGGATTAAGAATAAGTGTTGCTCCGAGAATACTGAGTCGTGAAGAAGGGGGAATAGGCATCCATAAATCTTCGCAGATTTCTATTCCGGTTTTGAATGATAAATTACCGATTGAAATATTAAATAACATGTTTGGATTAAAAATTATCCCCTTATAGTCGGAATCAATATCAAAACCCGAGTGAAACCATCTGCGTTCATAATATTCTTTGTATGAAGGAAGATAAGATTTTGGAATAAATGCAGTGATTTTTTCATTCACAATTACAGCAGCAACATTCCAAAGACGTGATTGGTGGCAAAGAGGAAGTCCGACAACCGCCATTATATCTTTTGTTTCAAGAGCAATTTTATCCAAAGCCTTTTCTGCTTTTTTTAATAAAATATCCTGCTGGAATAAATCTCCGCAGGTATATCCTGTTAATGAAAGTTCCGGAAATAAAACAATTGATACATCCCGGTTTTTTGCATTTTTAATTTCATTAATAATCTGAGCGGTGTTGAATTCAACGTCTGCAATCTTTATTCTGGGAGCACAAGCACACACTCTTATAAAACCATGTTCACTAATCATAATTCTCCAATAGCTTTTGTTGATTATTTTTCTTTTAAACAAGATGACAAAATGTAATAGTAAATTTTCGCAGTATTTTATAAATATTTATAAATTTTGTTGATGATTTTTATTTTAGACGAGGTGACAAAATGTGAGCGTATACTGTGAAGAGGCGGAGCCGGAGGTATCCGAACATTTTGGCAACGAAGTATAAAATAAAAAGAACAACAAAAAATACGCGCCCAAGAGGAGTTGAACCTCTAACCTTTTGATTCGTAGTCAAACGCTCTATCCAATTGAGCTATGGGCGCAAATAAAGATGTGTGTATTTTATCAAAATAATGTTTTCATAACAACTTAGATACTTAGAATAAAAAATAAAATATGCCAGAGTCAGAATAACCTGAATTGTGTAAAAACAGTATTTGGCTTATTAAATTAATTTATTAATAAAAAGAGTTTGTGTCGGATATGCAAAATCAATTTTATGTTTATCAAATTCTTCTTTAATTTTAAAATTTATACTTTGCTGTACATCCATATATTTATTATAATCACTGTTTAAGACATTATAAACTACTTCATAAATCAACGCAAAATCTCCGTAAGAAGCAAAGTGGGCTCTGTCAAAAAGAATTTCGCTTTCCGAAGAAATAATTTTTTTTATAATTTCAGGAATTTCTTTTATGTTTTCCAAAGAAGTCTGATATGTTACACCTAATTTAAAAACAACACGGCGACGAGCCATTCGTTTATAATTACGTACACGTGCATTAGTAAGACTGGTATTTGAAAATATAAGTTCTTCGCCGCCAAGACTGCGTACCCTTGTAGTTTTAATTCCTACATTTTCTACAGTTCCCATCAAATCATCCACAATAATAAAGTCGCCTATCTCAAAAGGACGGTCAAACAGAATTACAAAGAAACTGAACAAATCTCCTAGAACTGCCTGAGAAGCAAATGCTATCGCAATACCACCTATTCCAAGACCTGCAACAAGTGCTGATATTTTAATCCCCATATTATCCAATAAAATTATTAATGCTATACATGTAATTACTATTTTTATTGCAATAATAACCCACTTCAAACTTCTCTGCCGTGTTTCGTTTGTATTGTTTTTTTTGAAATAAACACTCATTAAATAATCCAGCAATGACATTACAAACTTTAAAGACATTGCGATTAAAAGAATTATTCCCAGAATGTATATAATTTTTGT
This sequence comes from Endomicrobiaceae bacterium, assembly GCA_028711215.1. Lineage (GTDB taxonomy): Bacteria > Elusimicrobiota > Endomicrobiia > Endomicrobiales > Endomicrobiaceae > Proruminimicrobium. The sequence goes on from JAQTSO010000054.1 coordinate 9,241, forward strand.
TATGTCAGGAATAATAATGAGATTTTGTATACTTACAATAAATGAGCCGAGTATAAGTAAAGGTGTAAGTGTTTTTTTTGCGTGCTCTATAATAAAATCATCAATCGTTGTTTTTGTTGTTGATGCCCATTTTTCAAGTCTGTTCATCACAATAATTCTTACGACATAAATAAGAATAATTAAAAATATAAATAATGCAATTGAAAACAAATATTCTCCAACCGTATTTTGAAAAACAACTTTACCAATTAAATTATTAAACATTGTATTCTTCTCCTTTATTACATATAAAATATTATATTATAAATTATATAATATTTTTCTTTTTTAATATTTTTATTTTATATTTATCATCATTATCATTACCTAAAAATAATTCATCAACAATGTAAAATCGTTCATTTATTATCTTTTCTCTTATATTTGACATTTCAATAAATTCATTTGAAAAATGATTAATATCAATATT
>JAQTSO010000167.1 GCA_028711215.1 Endomicrobiaceae bacterium
ACAGAGATTATATCGCCATTTTGCGCCCAAAATTACAGAAAAATATTAAATAGTTTTTTTAAGAATCCCAAAACAATAATAGCCTTTTAAAGGCAACAGCTGTGGGTGGTTGACCCACGGCAAGTTACTTTTTATCACGAGTCTAAAAAGTAACCAAAAAGACCCACCGCAGAGTATATTCCTTTATATTTTTTCCCGCCATCACTGAACTTGCAATTTTCTAACTGCATAATGAAACGAAAATTGCTTCAAACAATCAGATGATTAAAAATTTATCAATTTTAAATTTTTGCAGTAAAAAATATTGCAGTCATAAGCATACTCTAATGCGGTAAACAATAGAAGAAAAGATTTACTAAATAAAAAACAAGAGTGTGATATTTTTAGACATAGAATTATTTTTTCTCATTAAAATATCTAAAATATAAATCAAAAGATTGTTGTGTAAACAATCTATTATCTTGTGTATTAGAACTATAAAGTAATGCAACAGCAAGATCAATGCGCCCATTAACAATAGAGGTACCAATATTGTGATAAAAAAATAGGAATTTTTGTAAATGAGATCCTTGTTTTTTTCCATTATAAAGTGATGTCAGATAATTCTTATATGTATGTTGTCCATATTCATCAGTATTTGTCGATAATAAATTTTCCTTATTTAGATATATTTCTTCAAGTACTTCAGGCAAAAATAATTGTAAGCCAGTGAAATAGATTAAATCTTCTAAATTTACTATTAATTTATTATTTTTATCTTTGAATATTTCAATATTAGAAATGAGAGTTGATACATATCTTTTTATATCACGTATCGTTTTAATATGTTGTACTAAAACTATGCTTGTAAATTTACCAAATCTTTCTTTTAACGCTGACGTAATTTTTATGTCTAAATCATTTGAAAATATTTTTTCAGAAAAAATATCATTGAGTAGAAAATTTTTTAGAGTTCCCCAAGGTAGTTTAGGCATATAATATGGTATTTGTATGATTTTTTCTAAATAATTGTTTGGATAAGATTTATTGTCGATATCATGTAATTCTTTTACGGCATTTTGCACAATATCCTTTTGGCAAAATAAAATATATATCATATTCGGAAAATCAGCCACACTCTTGATCAGACGCATAACATTCTGAATTTCATTTTTAGGTAGTCTGTCTATGTCATCCATAATAACAATAACTTCTTTATTTTTAAATTTTTCTACAAAATATTCTCTTGTTTCTTTAAGTGTTGTCCAAGGTTTTGTTGAGAGAAATTTATCAGAAATAAATAATAATATTGCTGGTAACATAAGTATGGGTATCAGTAATATTAAATTACATCCTTGTTTTAAAAGGGGTATATTTTCTCCTTTAAAAATAATGAAGTCGCTAATAAAATATTTATATGCAATTATTAATAGAATAGAATATAAAATAAATGAAAATAATTTTAAAACGGGTTCTTTATAGGTTGATATACATAAAGGCTTTATTTTATCAATAAAAATTTTTTTAATTTTATTTCTAGTATCAGTTATTATATGTAAATCTGTTAGAAATCGTTGAGTCAGATTTTCATTAGGAGAAACTTGCCATGGGTCAAATTCAAACAAAATTCTTTGTCTATTTTTTGAATTCATATTTGAATTTGTTAATTCAGATATAAGAGCATTTTTTGCTGTGGTTTTTCCTGTTCCCCATTCACCGTAAACAGCAATCACAATTCCATGGTTTTTAGAACTTAGATTGTTTATATTGTTTGCAATTTTTCGTGAAAAATTTAATATATTTAATCGATCATCTTTAGATAATTGATTTATATTTAATGCAGAATCAATATAATTGTTAATTGGGTATTCTGGAGAGGCATTAGTAATTGACTGTTTTTTTACAAAAAAAAGTACTTTCTCTACAAAAGGTATTAAATTAGACATTAATTTTTTATATAACTTTTTAAACATATTTGTATTTAATAATATATTTGTGTGAATTTGTCAATTATATATATTTTCAGCCACACCGAACTTTTTTGCTGTTGCCACGTTTAGCACGTCTATGAGCGAAGTATTTTTTGCCGTAAAAACATTAAAATCAATAAAATGTTTTTAAACTCACTTGTTCGAAGAAAAATCCGTTTCAATATGCAGTAAGGATTTTTCAAGTTGTGAGTTGTGCGGTAAAAAATGCAAGTGAATGTGCGATTTGTGGCGGGTCTTTTTGGTTACTTTTTAGACTCGAGATAAAAAGTAACTTGCTGTGGGTCAACCACCCACTTTGTTGCAGTTTAAAACTGTAAAATAAATCTGAAGTCGTTATAAAAGAGTTATAAGGAAGATATGATAGACATCATTCTCGATTCCGTCGGCTCTCTCCGAAAAGAAAAGAAAAGCTGTTCCTCATGACAACTGCAATTATCATTAACATAAACCCTCTTAACCCCAAAACCCGTCAACTGTTTACTTGCCTGTTCTGACATAGAAAGATATTTTTCAGATTCGTCTAAATCAAATGCTTTTTTAA
>JAQTSO010000168.1 GCA_028711215.1 Endomicrobiaceae bacterium
CGTCTTCGCTTATTTTAAATTTATCAGATATAGTTTTATCCAATAAGTTGATATATAAATCATATTTTTTTGATAATTCTGTCGATGTTAAATTTTTATAAAATGTTTTTTCAAGAAAATCGTGGATAAAAACACCTAATTCAATATTTTCGTAATTTTTATCATAATCAGTTTGTTCTTTTAATTTTAAAATATATCTGTAATAAAATTTCAATTGACATTGCATATAAGTATCAATATTTGTTGCAGAATAATAAAATGATTTTAAAAAATTTCTAATTTCAGGAGTTTTACGGAATTGTTGTTTGAGAATATTTGTTGATTTGTTTTCAATAGTTGCCTTTATTATATTTGTTACATCAAGTGATTTTTTTTGAAGTTGTTCATTCCATATTAATTCTTCCATAAATCTGCTTCTTGTATTTTCTGAATTTTCGGGATAAATCAATGATACATTGTCGCTTGAAGCAATAAGACTCATAAAATGATATTTTTGTATTTCTATATCTTTGCTTATATAACCTATACCTAATGCACTCATAATATCTTTAGGAATCAGAGAATTTACTTGTTTTATATTTGGGACTATAGAGTCAATCATTGATAATACGTAAACATTTTTGAATTTTAACCCTCTTGCCTCCAAAAAACCTAAAACTTGTAAATTTTTTAACGGACTTCCGATAAGGGGAATATTGCCTTTTAATAAAAGTTCTTCAAATACATAAAAGATTTCTGTTTGTTCAAATTCTTCATTTTTGCAAGTTGTTTTTGTAAATTGTCCGGCAATATCATTTATTATATTTACGGCCCCTAAATTTATAGGATATTTTGAAATAAAACTTTTTTCCGTAAGAGCATTTGTTATCTTGGTCAATGATAAAGAAAAATCATGTAAATTTTTTATGTTTGATATGGAATTAAAAAACAAATCAAACATTTGTGTTATAATTTCTTTTATTTTAGCATGACTAACATTTTGCCAGTAATCAGATATCATTTTTGATAAATCTTGATGCAAATCAGTATCGTTTATTAATTCTTCCAAAGCAATGAATGAATGTCCGGAGAATTTTGAATCTTTTTTTGTTCTGTCAAAAGTCTCTTCAATTTTATGTACGATAATTCTTGTTACATCAGGATTACCTATAAATCTAATATTTTTGACTAAAGGATTAAGTAAAACTGCCAAAAAATCACTGACATAATATTTCCCGTTTTTTCTTGTCCTTTGGGCTTGAAGTAAATCTTTAAATAATGAAAAAACAGTAGTTTTTGAGGCGGGATAACCGGTTGCTATATTTACTTCGGTTGTAAGAGTATATATTTCACTCATTACTGAAGTTAATATTGAATTATCAGGTACAATAATAACAGTATTTTTTATATCATCTTCGGGCAACTTTTCCAATAAGTTTTTAATCAAACATGCCTGTGACTGATTGTCATAAGCGGAATAATAATTTATATTTGGTGTTATTTTATCCTGAATATTTTTTGATTTATCCTGTAAATTAAAGTTTTTATATATCTCTTCCAGTGCATTCCAATTTGACGGATTGCCTTTTAGGATAATATCCAGCTTGGTTTCTGTGTCTTTTAACATATCAATTTCGGATTTATTCAGATAATAAGGATTAAATAATATTATTTTTTTGTATTTCTCCAGATGTTTTGATATGTGAGAGTCGGCATTAAAATAAGCATAACCGCGGGTTGTTTTTTTCAGACTATCCAGTTTATCATGGAAATTTTTTCTTATAGTGTATAAATATTTTAAAAGTTCATTTATATTATGAGGAATATCATAGCCGATATCTGCATTAAGTTTAATATTTAATAATTTATCATTTGATATTTTTTCAGTATCCAATGCTTCAATGAAGTTTAATATTTCAACTGCCCATTGGAAAAAATTGGAGAAAGATTGTTCTTTGTTTAACAGTTGCGGAGCAATTTCTTTTACAATAGTGTAGATAATATAGACACTATCCATTTGTGATATTTCCATTAAATTTAATGTTTGAGTTGATATATCTGATACTAATTCATCTAAAGTTACAAATGTTGGTGGAACAAAAGCCTTATTGATCTGTTTTGCCATTTCTTTTTTTAAAAACAAAGCAGATCTTTTTGACGGAGTTAATATTAAAATATCATTTATTTTATATTCATCGCTTAACTTAATAATATGGTTGGCTGTATAACTGACAATATCATCATTTAAGGCAATATTGAATATTTGAATTGCCATTATTGTATCTCCTGTATATCAATATTTTCAATATCAACTACAACACATTTTATGGTTTTATCTTGGTAGATATCATTTATAACAGATATATAATTTTGCATTTGAAAATTAATAATTTCTTTATCATAAATAGATGTTTTAAAGTCAATGATTGTTATTGTATTATCTGAGACTGTTAATTTATCTATTCTTAAAGTGTTGCCGTTTACATCAATAAATTCTTTTTCGTTGTATGTGGCATCCAAAACTGTAAAAA
>JAQTSO010000055.1 GCA_028711215.1 Endomicrobiaceae bacterium
GCGGTATGGGTTCTGCAGAAACAATTATCGCAATAAATAAAGATAAAGATTGTCCTATGATGCAGGTTGCAACTTATTCGTTGGAAGGCGATTTGTATGAGATTATTCCTTCCATAATATCGGAAATTAAAAAAGCCAGAGCATAGTCAGGCTTTAATCTTTCGCTTACAATTTTGAAACACAAGAGCTTATGTACACCGTAAAGGAACGTACACTTCGCTCTTGTGTTTCTTCATTTCAGTTGAAATCTTAAAGCCTGAAATACACCACGCTCTTGCGATATTTTGTTTCACGCAAAATCTTACTTCGTTTTGCTTCGCAAATCCGCCCAACAGCAAGTTGCGGACATCTTTCTTTGCTCTTGTGTTTCTTCATTTCAGCAGAAATCTTAAAGCCTGAAAATATACCCTTTGAATTTTTTATTTCGTCATCAAATCTTAAAGCCTTAAAATTGTACTTCGCTCTTGTGTTTCTTCATTTTAGCAGAAATCTTAAAATATCAATTTTTTCTAATGGTTTGATTGACAAATTATCTCCAACCTGTATAAAATATCAGGATAATGAAAACTAAAAATGAAATTCACCTTTTTTTTCAGGATATCAAAGATTTATTTGTCGGCTTATACAAATATTTACAACAAAATTTCAGTTTTATATATTTTATATTCGCTATTATTCATTTTATCGTCACTTTTTATACAGATCCCTTAATTTTTGAATATGCCGATACGGATATTGGAAGATTTGTATTAATAAAAAGAATATTTTTAATCGTTATTGTACTTCTCTGGCAATTTATCGGGATTCTTGTAAAAAATTATTCAAGATCGGAAATGATAAGAAATTTTATAAGGTTTTCAGTAATATATTTTCTGATAATGTCAGCAGTTCATATTTTATTATGGCCGTTTATAGTTGGCGATCAAATGTATTATTCATACTTTGCCAATTCCGTTTATTTTTCAGACAGATCATATTTTCAAGGTGTTTTCATTAGATATTTTAGAATATATTCTCTGATGCTTATTCCAAATTTAGGCGGAATTATCCTAATGCAGGTGCTTACAATATCTTTAATATTGGGATATATAATAGCTGTGTTTAAATCATACTTTAAACTCGATAAATCAATATATTTTTTTTATATCCCTTTTTTGATGCCGCTTGTAATACAATATAATTTGCATATGGAAAAAGATATATTGTATTCATATTTTTTCATGCTTTTGTTTGCCAAGCTTATGTTTATTCAATTGCAATCAAAATCCATAAACGTGACCCTTTTTAATATTGCTATTATAACTTCGGTTACGGCATCTTTGCGTTCCGAAGGAATATTGTTGTTTGTTGCAATACCCGTGATGCTTTATCTTTTGAACTATAAAATTCTGAAATTGCGGAATATGATTTTATTTTTGCTATTGAGTGTTTGTTGTTCATTTGTTTTCATACCTCACTATGTAAGTTCAGTTATTCTTGATAAAGACGGCAAATCTTATAAGAATGTATATATTTTAAACGATAGTTTTAAGGACTTGTTGAAAAAAGCCGTTGAAGATAAAAATAAATATATTCTTGATGAATTTAACAATACTCATGGTCTGAAAATCGCACAAATATTAAACAATAGTATAGATAATGCGGGTTTTTACCGCTCTCTTTCTGAGTCTGACAGAAAACAATTTGAAATAGTGAAAAGCAAACTGATGAGAACTTATTTCGGTGAATTTGTTAAGTTCAAATTTAATGCTTTTTATAACAAATTACTACCGGAAAATTTAACCACAAATCTACATGATCTAAAATCTCGCATGGATTTTTCCATTCAATGCTATAACACAATAAAAGATAAAATTGTTAATTTGAACCCGCAGCTTTATTCGGATACTATTCAATTGTTGAGACAATATAATTCTAATATAATAAAACATTTTAAAAATAGTTTATCCGTTTGGTATATCTTTTTATATTTTTTATTGTTCGTCGGAGTAATATTTTACAAATTAAAAAAAATATTTATTATTGTTTGTTTTCTTGTTATTTTTTTGATTATACAGATTTTAATAGTCCCATCTCCGGGATTTAGATTTTTCTTCCAGTGTTATTTGGCAGGTTACATGTCAGTATTTTATCTGATTTTCCATTTTATCAGTGCTAAAAAATATAAAACAGAGTAATTAAATTTACTTTGATGCTTTGATTATAAAAACATCATCATTGTCTATAAATTCAATGTTTTTAAATCCGTTGCCTGTAAGTATTGCATTTATTGTTTCGTTGTCCGGGAGAATATCTTCTGCTATCAATCCGCCTACTTTTTTATGGTGATTATCTATATTATGTTTTGAATTTGTATGTGCTAATATAAATACTCCGTCTTTTTTCAATACTCTTGCTATTTCTTTTATTGCTTTATTTTTATCTTCAAAATGAGGGAATGCATTTAAACACATAACTTTACTAAAACTGTTATCATCAAAAGACATGTTGGCGACATCAGCCACAACGAAATTCATATCCGGAAATTTTTTTGTTGCCTTATCAATCATGTTTTGTGCAAAATCAATTCCGGTAATTTTTATATTTTTGTTTTTTTCTTTTACCGTTTCAATAAAAATACCCGTACCACAAGCTACATCCAGTAAAACATCATTATTTTTTAAATCTAATAACGGAATCACTGTTGTTTTTATTTTGTGTGCATCAAGAGGGTTTTTGTCATTATCCCAGGAACAAGCACACTTATTAAAAAAATCTTTTCTTGTCAATATATTTCTCCGGTTAATACTAAAAATACGTCTTAAATTTTATACTTTTTTGTTCTAAATATCAATCATTAAGAATTGCAAACAGTTGACAAATAAACATTGATTTGATACTATTAGTAATAAATATCAATAAGGAATAAGTATTGTTAATGAAGAAAACAAGAAAAACAATTCAGAAAGAATTAATATTTGAGACTGTCAGGCAAATGAAAAATCATCCTACAGCCGAACAATTATGCCAGGAAATACAAAAAAGACATCCGACGATAAGTAAAGCAACGGTATACAGAAATTTAAGACAGCTCAGTAAAATCGGTAAAATCAAACATATTGAAATGCCGGATTCCGCCGACAGATTTGATCATTTTACGGATAATCATTATCATATAAAGTGTAATATTTGTGAGAGAGTCTTTGATGTTGATATGCCCTATTTTGACAAAATTGCCGAAATGATTAAAGATAATAAAGGTTTTAAAATTGAAACACACGATTTAGTTTTTAAAGGTGTATGTCGCGACTGCAAAAAAGATAAAAAATAAATATTTATACAGGAGGAATTAAAATGGAAGAAAACAACGTAACAAGAATGCCGCTTATAGGTGATGATGCACCGGAATTTAAAGCAAAAACAACACAGGGAGATATAAATTTTCCTACAGATTATAAAGGGAAATGGGTGATTTTATTTTCCCATCCTGCCGACTTTACGCCGGTATGTACGACTGAATTTATGACATTTGCAAACATGGCTGACGAATTTAAAGCTCTTAATACGGAGCTTATAGGTTTGTCTATAGATTCAATTTATGCCCATATTGCATGGCTTAGAAAAATTCAAGAACTTGAATGGAACGGTTTGAAAAATATTGAAGTTAAATTTCCGTTAATTGAAGATATTCGTATGGATGTTGCTAAAAAATATGGGATGCTTCAGCCGGGCCAGTCAAATACACAGGCAGTTCGTGCAGTATTTGTAATAGATCCTAAAGGCAAAATACGTTTGATTTTGTATTATCCTCTTTCAACAGGCAGAAACTTTGACGAAATTAAAAGAGTTATACTTGCCCTTCAAAAAGCTGATGCGGAGTCAGTTGCAACACCTGCAAATTGGAGACCGGGTGATGATGTTATTATCCCTACACCGGGTTCATGCGGAGTTGCAAAAGAAAGAATGGTAAATAAAGATACTGACAAATATTGTCTTGATTGGTTCATGTGTTTTAAAAAAGAAAAAAAATAAAGGAGAAAGAATAATGTTAAAAGAAAATTTATCAAATGCATTAAACCGGCAGTTTAATTTTGAACTGTATTCGTCATACATTTATCTTCATATGTCGGCATATTGTGACAGAAATGGTTTGAAAGGTTTTGCCAACTGGTTAAATGTACAGGCTCAGGAAGAATTAGCACATGCAATGCACATGTATGAATACCTATTGGAAAGAGGTAATTTACCTGTATTTGCAGATATAAAAGCTCCGGATTTCAAATACAATAATGTTATTGACGTCTTTGAAAAAACTCTTTCTCATGAACAGATTGTTACAGGCAGAATAAATGAAATAGCAACCATGGCATTAAAAGAAAATGATCACTCATCATATATGTTTATACAATGGTATGTAAATGAGCAGGTTGAAGAAGAGGCAAACGCAGATATTATTTTGCAACAAGTTAAACAAATAGGAGAAAATACTTCTATGCTTTATGCTCTTGATAAAGAGCTGAGCACAAGAGTTTTTATAAATCCGTTTCCTTCCAAATTGTCTACTAATTAATTTTTGTTTACGGATTTTTGCGGTGGGCATATTTTAAGTTGTGTCCCCTCAAGATTTTATTTTAATACTGTTGAGATAAATTGTTTTTTGGTCTATAATACGATGATGTATAAAAAATCAGGGTTTAATGCTGTTTTAAACGGATTTTTAATAATAATTCCTATAAATCTCTTAATGATGTCGTTGATGACATTGTTCAGGTTTGTTTTTTTACTCTATTTTGCCGATTTTAAAGAAATTTCATCTCTAAAACTTTATATTTTAAAAGCCTTCTGGATGGGGTTCAGATTTGATTTGTCAATTCTTGCCTATATAAATATACCCGTTACTCTGACTCTTTTATTTTATCTTTTTTTCAAAAAAGATTTTATATTAAAACTGATACCGCCGGTTATAAAATATTATTATTTGGTAGTATGCTGGCTGCTGTTTTTTGTACTGTTTTTTGATTTTGGATTTTTTTCTTATTGTAAAGACCACTACAATTATTTCATACTTAATATTTTTAATGAGGATATAACCGCATTGCTTAGAACAATTATTGTTGATTACAGAATATACATTGTTATAATTTTATTGGGTGTAGTTTGTTTTTTTATATACAAAGTTTTGTTGAGGGGATACCGCAGATTGCAGTCAGATAATAATATAATAAACACTTCATACTGGAAAACTCCAAAAAAAATATTTAGTATCGTATTAATTATAGCAATACAATTTATAAGTGCAAGAGGAACTCTCTCAAAATTGCCACTTAGCTTATTTCATTCGCAAATTTCTCCGGATTCTTTTATTAATTTACTTTGTGTAAATCCTGTTTATTCTTTGATAGATTTGGAATACCACAAAATTAAAAATTCAAAAAATATAATGGATCTTAGAATATTGTTTGAATATAAAGATGATAATGAAATTTTTAAAGATTTAAAATTTTTTCAACCAAAAAGAAACATAGATTCTTTACAGTCGTATTATATAAAAAAAACCGGCTCTGAAAACGAAACTTTGAAAATGATGAACCCCAATGTTATTCTTATAGTTATGGAGAGTTTCGGAGAAATGCCGGTTTTATATAACAGCCCGATTTTTGACGTTATGGGTGAACTTAAAAATCATTTTGAACAGGACACGGTTTTTTATAATTTTCTACCGGCAGGTTTTTTAACGGTACAAGGAGTAGAATCAATAATCTTAAATATTCCACCTAGACCTTTTTCAATAAATATTATCCAATCTTCCCAAAAGCCAGATTCTTTTCAGGCTTCGGCAGTTATCCCTTATAAAAAGGCAGGTTATCATACGGTTGCATTTTACGGCGGTAATATAAAAAAATGGAGAGATATAGGGTCATTTTTTAAAACGCAGGGTTTTAAAGAAGTAATTGGAGAAGAAAATATGCAGGTTCAGAAGAAAGACAAGCATGAATGGGGAGTTAAGGATGATTGTTTTTTTAAAAATTTAAAACACTATCTGATTGAAAACCAAAACGGAAAACCAAAATTTATTTTTGCCGTGACTACCGGAACGCATGCCCCTTATAAAATGTCTAGAAAATATCCTGCTTTACCTTTGGAAATACCAGCCGAAATAGCAAAAACAATGTCGGTAAAAGACTTGAACATAAAGGTGCTTTTTACTCTCTATCAGTTTGCAAACAGAGAACTTGCAAAATTTATTTCATATATTAAAAAATCTAAATTTGCGGATAATACGATTATTGCGGTAACAGGTGACCACAGTCTTAGAGAACTTCTCAGTTATTCAAAAGAAGATAAGTTCTTGTGTTCCTCAGTACCATTTTATCTGTACATACCTGAAAAACTTAAAACAAAACATATAGATACTTCGGTAAGCGGTTCACATATGGATATAATGCCGACTTTATATAATTTGTCTCTGTATGATACAGAATATGTTTCATTCGGTAATGATTTAATAAATACTACGGATAATATAGCTTTGAATATAGACGGATTGGTTATACAAAATGACAAAGCAATAAAATATAATTTTACGGATCATAAAATATATTCATTTATTTTTGACAGGAATACCAAAAAACTTCTTCAGACTGAAGAAACACAGAAACACAAAAACCTGAAAAGATATTATAAAGCAATAATGACTTTGTGTGATATTTTTGTTAAGTCTTAGTTTTTGTTTAAAAAGTTGAGATGAATTATTTTTTTATTATATAATGAAAAAATGGAAAAGAAATTTTATTTTAATACCGTTTTAAATAGTTTTATAATACTTATACCTATAAAGATTCTCATGATAATTATGATGACTCTTTATAGATTTATTTTCTTTGTTTATTTTGCAGACTTGTCTACAGTTCCGGCATTTAAAGCATATATTCTTCAAGCTTTTTGGATGGGATTCAGATTTGATTTATCAATACTTGCTTACATAAATTCTCCGGTTACATTGGGCTTGTTAATTTGTTTGCTGTTAAAGGTTGATTCAATATTTAAGTTAGCAATATCATTCTTTAGACATTATTACAATATAATATTTTCTTTACTGTTTTTGGTCATGTTTGTTGATTTTGGTTTTTTTTCTTATTTTAAAGATCACTACAATTTTTTGATTTTTGGTTTTTTTGAAGATGATACAATTGCATTAATTAAAACAATAACGGCAGATTACAGAGTATATGTTGTTTCAGCAATTTTTGCCGTATTATGCACATTGATTTATAAGGTCTCTTATTTAACATATCAAAAATTAAAATTGCATAAATTGATTATAAATGCCTTTTATTGGAAAACCCCCAGAAAAGTTGCAGTAGTATTATTAATATTATTTGTTAATTTTATTGAAGCCAGAGGTTCTTTTTCAATGTTCCCCTTGGGTTTGTTTCATTCGCAAATTTCTCCTAATTATTTTATAAATAAGGTATGCGTTAACCCTGTTCATCCTTTGGCGGATACAATTTATTATAAAATTAAAAATTCCAAGAATACGATGAATTTAAAAGATAAGTTCGGATATAAAAATGATCAGGATATATTAAATGATCTAAAAATCTCATCGCTAAATGCCGATATTAAATCGTTTGCTGATATGTTGGCAAAAAAGACGTCAAAAAACAAAATAATTGAAGAAATAAGACCCAATGTTATTTTGATAGTACTCGAAGGATTTGGGGAAATGCCGGTTTTAAACAACAGTAAACAATTTGACGTATTAGGCGAATTAAAGGAACATTTTGAACAAGACACGGTATTTAATAATTTTTTACCTGCCGGATTTATAACTATACACGCAATAGAATCAATTATATTAAATGTTCCACAAAGACCGTTTTCAAATCAGATTACTCAGACTCCGTATTCTTTTAAATATTTTCCCAGCTCGGCAGTTATTCCTTATAAAAAAGCAGGTTATGATACTATTGCGCTTTACGGCGGGAGCATGACATGGAGGGATTTGGAATCTTTTTTTAAATCTCAGGGATTTGATGAAATTATAGGAGAGGGAAATGTTAAGGTTAAAGCTAAAGACAGGCATGCATGGGGAATAAATGATGATCAGTTTTTTAAGCTTTTAAAAAAATATTTGTTTGACGGGCATCGTGCCAAACAAAAGTTTATTTATGCTATGTCGACGGGAACACATCCTCCTTATAAAAGACCTAAAGGTTATATGCCGTTACCGTTGGAAATACCGAATAATATACAAAAAATGATGTCGGTAAAAGATTTAAATAATAAGGAAATTTTTGAATTATATCAGTTTGCAAACCGAGAACTTGCAAAATTTATTTCAGACGTTAAAAAATCTGAATTTGCAAATAATACGATTATAGCCGTAACAGGAGACCATAATTTAAGAGAAATTTCTAATTATTCAAAAGAAGATTTATTTTTAAAATATGCAGTGCCTTTTTATTTATATATTCCGGAACAATTGAAAAACAAAAATATGGATGTATCAATAGTGGGATCACATATGGACATAATGCCTACTTTATATAATTTATCTTTGAATAATGCCGATTACATATCATTTGGTAATGATTTATTGAATATTTCAGATAACATATCTTTTAATATGGACGGATTGGTTATTAAAGACACTGTAGCGATAAAATATAATTTTATTGATGACTCAATACAATCTTTCAACTTTGATAAAAAAACTAAAAAACTTTTACAAATGCAGGAAACAGATGTCCATCGAAACCTGAAAAGATATTATAAAGCAATAATGACTTTGTGTGATATTTTTGTTAAATCCTGATTTTTTATGATACATGCAGTTTGATGTCAAAGAGGATTTGTTTTCTTTCAAGCTAAGTCAATTTTTACCGATTCTAAAATTTTTTTAACTTCTTTATTTTCTACTTTATAGCAGATTTGTGTTCCTTTTCTGTAGCCTGTAATAACATCTGCATTTTTTAATATACTAAGATGTTGTGATACGGTCGGTTGCGGTATATTTAATCCGTCTGCTATTTTGTTTACGTTGCATGAATCTTTTTTTAAAAGATTGCAGACTATTTTTAGTCTTATTGGATGCGACAGTGCTTTAAATATTTCCGCTAAATCATATATTTTCATTTGTTGCCTCCGAGTTACATCGCAGTATAAGAATATATAAATATTTATATACTGTCAATATTTTTTGAATAAAATATTAATGCAATTGAAAAATCATCCTCTTAAAAACAGGGTATTGACATTTGTTTTGAATTATTGTATATTAATATATATTAATATATGAATATCTGTATATAATTTAAATGAGGAGGGATGTAAAATGATAAAATTTATACCGATAGGATTGATAATAGCTTATGTAATTTGGGTAAGCTTTTTCGGATGTCCTTTTAGTAAAT
>JAQTSO010000056.1 GCA_028711215.1 Endomicrobiaceae bacterium
CCTATAATTTTATGTGTTTTGTCATTCGTGTAAACCATCCAGCATGAAATTTGTTGTTTTGTTTTTTGCCATTTCTTAATGTCTGTAAAATGGGAGAATGGAATAGGAGGCTGGTCTCCCGGTTGTTCCGTCATCTTCGAATAATCAACCGATAAGCCGTTTACTCTCGGAGGAGTACATGTTGTAAAACGTTTAACTTCCAATCCGCAGTCATCTTTTAATGATTGAGATAAACTTATAGATGAAATCTCATTGAATCTTCCGCCGTTGAATACAGTCTTGCCGACGAATATTTTTCCGTTTAAAAATGTTCCCGTTGTAACGATTACTGCAAATGCTTCTATAGCTTCACCTATTTTTGTCATTACTCCTACAACTTTGTTATCTTTTATTATTAATTTTGATGCTTCCGTTTGTAAAACATCAAGATTTTTCTGATTGATAATAGAATTTTGCATGTATGTGGAATAAAGTTTTTTATCACATTGTGCCCTTGGTGACCATACTGCAGGTCCTCTTGATTTATTTAACACTTTAAACATAATTCCCGACTGGTCTGTTATCCATGCCATTTCACCGCCAAGAGCATCAATTTCTCTTACCATTTGCCCTTTAGCAATACCGCCTATCGCCGGATTACAAGGCATATTAGCAATACTATCTATATTTTGAGTTAATAATAATGTTTTTAGCCCTATTCTTGCACAGGCAAGCGAAGCCTCACAACCTGCATTACCGCCACCAATAACAACTGCATCATATCTTTTTTCCATTCTTACAAACTCCTTTATAAATATCAAGAGATTTTATCTTTTTGGTATTTTTTTTGCAAAAAATAAAACTTAACAATAATAAAAAATTACAATATCGTTAACCATTGATTTGTTTCATGTTGACAATTTGCATTTGAATATGGTAATTTTATAACGAAGAGGGGCAAATATGGCACTGAAAAATAAAATTATTGAAATTTTAGAAACAAACAGAGAAACACACATTTCAGGTCAAGCACTTGCCGATAAACTATCGGTATCAAGAACAGCTGTTTGGAAAGCAATTAACCTGTTAAAAAAAGAAGGTTATCTTATAGATGCAACAACCAATAACGGATATACATTAAAACAACAATCAGATATTTTATCTTCCGAGGGTATAAAACTTTATCTATCTAAAAAATATAAAAACTTTCCGGTATATGTTTATAAAATTATAGATTCAACAAATACTCAGGCAAAAAAAATGCTTACGAACGGTGCCATGCACGGAACAATAATAACTGCTGAAGAGCAATCGGCGGGAAGAGGAAGATTTGACAGAAAGTTTTTCTCCCCGCCAAAAACAGGCGTGTATATGACCGTTGTACTAAAACCTCAAAAAAATGTATCAGATGTACAACTTATAACCGTTGCTGCTGCTGTTTCTGTTCTAAGAGCCGTAAAAAAATTAACAGGAATTGAGCTTGATATAAAATGGGTCAACGATATATTTCTCAATAACAAAAAAATCTGCGGAATACTTACCGAGGCAATAGTAGATTTTGAAAGCTGTATGGCAGAAAGTTTAATTGTGGGAATAGGTATAAATATTTCAACAACTTATGACAATTTTCCTAATGATATAAAAAAAGTTGCGACTTCATTATTTCCGAAAAATATTTCACGCAATAATTTAATTGCCGAAATAGTAAATAATCTGATTGAATTATGTGATAATTTAACCGACAAAAATTTGATAAACGAATATAAAGAACATTCTATTGTTTTAGGAAAACAAATTACTTATTTAAAAAATAATAATAAACTAACGGGCAAAGTAATTGATATTAACGATAAGGGAAATTTGATTATCAAATTACCTAACGGTAAAACTACAATACTGGAGTCAGGTGAAGTATCCATCGGAAGTGAAAATTTATAACAAATTTTTTTTACTTTAATCACCGATTATTTTTACTAAAACTCTTTTTCTTCTCATACCGTCAAATTCGCCGTAAAATATTTGTTCCCACGGACCAAAATCAAGTTCACCTTTTGTAACGGCAACCGTAACTTCTCTGCCCATAATTTGTCTTTTTAAATGTGAATCGGCATTATCTTCGCCGGTATCATTGTGACGATAGGCGTTTATAGGTTGATGCGGCGCAAGTTTTTCAAGCCATTTCTCAAAATCACTGTGAAGCCCGTACTCATGATCATTTATGAAAACACTTGCCGTTATGTGCATTGCATTAATAAGGCAAAGTCCTTCTTTTATTCCGCTTTCATCTATTGCATCCTGAACTGAAGAAGTTACATTTATAAATTCTATTCTTTTTGAAGTATTAAAAATTAATTCTTTTCTGAATGTTTTCATTTTATAATCTCCTGAAAAATTAAAATTCGACTTCTTTCAATAACTGTTTTAAAATGGTTGCGGATTTTATAAATGCCTGTTTTTCAACATCGTTAAATTCAATGTCCTGAACTTGCCTTACTCCGTCTGAATTTAGTACCGATGGCAAACTTAAATATACATCATTTATACCACAAACATTTTCAATCAAAACAGATACAGGAAGTACCGCATTTTCATTTTGTAAAATAGCCTGCGTAATTCTAACAAGAGCTAGCCCTATCCCGTATGATGTTTCACCTTTTTTTTCAATAATGGTATGACCTGAACTTTTAACATTATTGAATATTTCTTCTAACTTTTCTTTATGGTTACAATCAACTTTATTATTACATAACATACAATACCTATCTATATTCACACCGCCTACAGTTGACATGCTCCAAACAGGAAATTCGCTGTCACCGTGTTCTCCTAAAATATATGCATGTATACTTCTTGAATCAATATTACAATGTTTTGCTATTTCATGTCTAAATCTGGAAGAATCCAAAAGAGTTCCTGAACCTATAACTTTAGATGAATCTTTACCGGATATTTTATATGTAATATAAGTTAAAATATCTACAGGATTAGATACTATTAACAAAATTGCATCCGGAGCATATTTCATAATCTCGGGAATTATTATTTTAAATAAATCTATATTGTCTTTTAATAAATCTACTCTTGTTTGACCCAGCTTCCGTTTTTTTCCGGCCGTAACAACAACTAAATCAGAATCGGCTATATCTTTATATGTTCCTGCAACAACGTTAACAGGATGTGCATAAGGTTCACCATGTGATAAATCCATAGCTTCACCTTCTGCTTTTTGCATATCAACATCAACGAGAGTTATTTGCCTGGCTACACCTTTTATCATCAAAGCATAAGCGTATCTCATGCCTACATTACCACAACCAATTATTGAAACTTTTGGTTTAAACATATTGCCCCCACCTTTTTTTGCTTTAATTAAAAGCCTACTTCTTTTAATATTTTTTTTAGCACAGTTGCAGACTGCACAAATGATTGTTTTTCTATATCATTAAATTCAACTTTCTGTACTTGTCTTATTCCGTCTGAATTTAATACGGCAGGTAAACTTAAATATGCATCATTTATACCGCAAAAATCTTCAACAAAAACAGATACGGGAAGTACCGCATTTTCATTTTGCAAAAGAGCCTGTGTAATTCTGACAAGAGCTAGCCCTATCCCGTACGATGTTTCACCTTTTTTCTCAATAATCTTATAAGCCGAAGTTTTAACGTTATTAAATATTTCTTCTAATTTTGATTTATGATCACAGTCAATTTTTTTATTACATAACATACAATACTCATCTATATTTACCCCGCCAATTGTTGCTCTGCTCCAAACAGGGAATTCGCTGTCACCGTGTTCGCCTAAAATGTATGCATGTATACTTCTTGAGTCAATATTACAATGTTTTGCTATCTCATATCTGAATCTTGCAGAATCTAAAAGAGTTCCTGAGCCTATAACCTTAGACGAATTTTTACCGGATATTTTGTAAGCAGAATATGTCAAAACATCTACGGGATTAGAGGCTATCAGTAAAATTGCATCAGGGGCATATTTCATAATTTCAGGAATTATTATTTTAAATAAATCTATATTATCTTTTAGTAAATCTACTCTTGTCTGACCGGTTTTTTGTTTTTTACCTGCCGTAACAACAACTAAATCAGAACCGGCTATATCTTTATATGTTCCTGCAACAACATTAACAGGATGTGCATAAGGAGCACCATGTGATAAATCCATAGCTTCACCTTCTGCTTTTTGCATATCATAGTCAACGAGTGTAATTTGTCTTGCTACACCTTTTATCATCAAAGCGTAAGCATATCTCATGCCAACGTTGCCACAGCCAATTATTGAAACTTTTGGTTTTAACATATTGTAAAACCTCCGTAACGTATATTGGATTTATTATATTATTTTTTATAGAAAAAGGATAATTATTAAATACATTTTTATATTCTTCAGCAATTTCAAAACAAAGTTTACATTTTAAACAGAAACAGTAAATGAGTTTTAGATTGAGAAGCATAACCAAAAAGTTATGTCCGCTATAAATTATTTTTTCTTTTTAGAGGTGTGTTTTAAATCTTTTATTAACGGAACTTCTCCGCAATCCGGAAATAAATGACAATTAATACATTCACTCCAGATTTTTTGAGGCAGAACTTCTTTTGATATAATTTCATAACCGAGTTTTTGAAAAAATCCCGGTTTAAAGCTCAATGCAAATGTTGTAAAAATATCAAGTTTTAATGCATTTTTTTCTAACTCGGCAACTATTTTTCTGCCTATACCTTGTCCCATATGTGACTTAGCAACAGCTAATGCTTTTATTTCTGCTAAATTATCCCAAGAAACATGCAAAGCTCCGCAACCTATAATAATTCCGTTTTCTTCTGAAACCATATATTCCTGAATATTTTCGTATATGGCATTAAGAGATCTGTGCAACATTTCTTTATTATCTGCATAAAACTCAACAAGTTTATGCATTTGTTTTACATCTGTAACTTTTGCATGTCTAATTTTCATTTTATTTTAACCTATTTATAATTATATCCGGCATTTACAGCCTTTATATTTATATCTATTAATTCCTGTTTTTTTGCAAAAGCAGTATTCAACGCTTTTAATACATTATCCAAACTTGGTACTTTTAAAGCTTTTATAAGTGCTCCAATAGCAACCATATTTGCTGTTTTAATATTTCCTATTTCTTTATCTGCAATTTCCGAAATAGGAATAAAAATAATATTTTTATTAATCTTGTATTCTTCAGTATTTATAATAGAAGAGTTTGCAATTATAACTGCATCTTTTATCATTTTAGGTAAAAATTTATCTAAGGATAAAGCATTAAGAGCAATTAACCCTGAAGGATTAAATGCTATCGGAGAACCAATTTCATCATCAGAAATAATAACAGTTGAATTGGCAGTTCCGCCTCTCATTTCAGCACCGTAAGACGGGAACCATGTTGTATTAAGACCCTGTTCCAATGCACTTTGAGCCAAAAGAGTACCTGCTAACAAAACACCCTGTCCTCCAAAACCTGCAATAATTATTTCATGATATATTTTCATTATTTTGTAGTATCCTTTATAACACCCAACGGAAACGTTTTTAAGAAAACTTCTTCAACCCATTTTACAGATTCCTGAGGAGTTTTACCCCAATCAACAGGACAGTGTGATATTACTTCAATAAATGAATATCCCTTGCCTTCAACCTGATTTTGAAATGCTTTCTTGATAGCTTTTTTAGCTTTAATTATGTGAGGAGCATCAAAAACAGTAACTCTTTCTATATATTTTGTTGCTTCTAAATTAGCAAGTAATTCGGCAACTTTGATAGGATAGCCTTCTCTTAAAGGATCTCTTCCAAAAGGTGTTGTTTCTGTAACCTGTCCGATTAAAGTTGTCGGCGCCATTTGCCCGCCTGTCATACCGTAATTGGCATTATTTACAAAGATTACTGTTATATTTTCACCCCTGTTTGCACAATGAATTGTTTCAGCAGTACCGATAGCAGCTAAATCTCCGTCACCCTGATATGTAAAAACAATCTTATCAGGATTTGTTCTTTTGATACCTGTTGCTACAGCAGGCGGTCTGCCATGAGGAGCTTCAGTCGTATCAAAATTAAAATAATCATATGCAAATACTGCACAACCCACCGGAGCAACTGCAATAGTTTTTTCTCTAATGCCAAGCTCATCAATAGATTCTGTAATTAATCTGTGAATTATACCGTGTCCGCATCCGGCACAATATGACAACGGATTATCTTTAAGTGCTTTTGGTCTTGATAATATTTTTTCCATTTTATTTATTCAACTCTGTAATTTTATCTAAAACAGCTTTGACGGTAATAACACCGCCGCCGGCTCTGCCTAAAAAATCAACTGATGTTACACCGTTAACCGCAAGTTTAAC
Source organism: Endomicrobiaceae bacterium (assembly GCA_028711215.1). Classification (GTDB taxonomy): domain Bacteria; phylum Elusimicrobiota; class Endomicrobiia; order Endomicrobiales; family Endomicrobiaceae; genus Proruminimicrobium. The sequence goes on from JAQTSO010000056.1 coordinate 6,360, forward strand.
ATCTTCAACCATTTGTCCGAGACAAAGTTCAACTGTTAAAAATTTTATACTTGATTTTGCATATTTTTGTATAACTTCTGTTGGAAAAGGCCATAATGTTATCGGTCTTATCATCCCGACTTTTATCCCTTGCTGTCTTGCCTGTTTAACTGCATTTTTTGATATTCTTGATGATATACCGTATGCAACTATTATTATATCTGCGTCTTCAACTTCGTAAATTTCATATTTAACTTCATTTTTCTTTATTGTTTCATATTTTTGTTGTAAATCCAGATTGTGCTGTTCCAAAGCACCTTCTTTCATAAGTAAAGATTGTAATGACCTTGGCTCTCTATTTAGGCAACCGTCTAAAGCCCAATCTTTTTTTGGAAATTCTTTTCTTTCTTTTCTGTTAAATTCAACCGGTTCCATCATTTGTCCTGTAATTCCATCGGACAATATCATTACCGGCGTTCTGTATTTTTCTGCCAAATCAAAAGAGTCATATGCAATTTCATACATTTCCTGAGCAGAATTCGGAGCAAGAACTATCATATGATAATCTCCGTGTCCTCCGCCTTTTGTTGCCTGAAAATAGTCCCCTTGAGAACCTGAAATATTTCCTAACCCCGGACCGCCTCTTTGCACATTAACAATAAGAGCCGGTACTTCCATACCTGCAAGATATGATATTGCTTCCTGTTTTAAAGATATTCCCGGAGATGAAGACGATGTCATTGCTCTTTTGCCTGTTCCGTAAGCACCCATTACCATATTTGCAGCTGAAAGTTCAGATTCAGCCTGAACAAATACCTTGCCCAGCTTAACCATCTTATTTGACATATACGCAGGAATTTCATTTTGCGGGGTAATCGGATAACCAAAATAAGCATCAAGACCCGCCGTTATCGCCCCTTCACACAATGCTATATTTCCTTTGATTAACTGTTTTGACATTATTTATAAACCTCTATACATATATCGGGACAGACTTGATAGCAAAAACCACAACCTATACAATCTTTTTCATTTTTAAGGATTGCATAGTAATGACCGATTTTATTCAAATCGGCTGAAAAAGAAATACATTTTTTCGGACACGCATCTATACAGAAACCGCATCCTTTACATCTATCATTGTTAACTGTTATTTTTGGCATAATATGTCCGGATATTTTATATTTTTTTATATCAATAAGTCAATGAATTTGCGATAATATTTCTAAATTTATTTGTTTTTTTGAAGCATCAATAAAAATAACATACGGCTGAGATTTAAACCAAGTTATTTGCCTTTTGGCATATTGTCTTGTATCAGTTGAAAACTTATCTATCAGTTCGTGTTTTGATATTTTATTATTTAAATATTGGATTATGTGTTTATATCCTACTCCGGTTAATGCGGGCGAATCTTCTTTAAACCCCATCTTTAAAACTTTTTGAGCTTCTTCAATCATACCTGAATTAATCATTTTTTCACATCTTGAATTTATATCTTTATATAAGACATTCCTGTCTTTTAAAATAACAAAATGTTTGAAATTCTTGTTTTTTATCTGTTTTTTATTTAATAATTCGGTAATTGTTTTTCCGGTAAGTTTATAAACTTCCAATGCTCTTATAATTCGCTGGGTATTTCCTTTGTTTTTATTTGCTGATTCGGTATCTACTGCCAAAAGTTGTTCATAAACAAAATTCAAACCATTTGAATCTATATCATTTTGTATTTGTTGACGAATAGTCTCATCACCTTCAGGCAAATCATCAAGCCCGTATAAAAATGATTTTATATATAATCCTGTACCACCAACCATTACAGGAACTTTTCCTTTTTGCAGTATTTGTTTTTCAGTTTTTTCACTGTCCTGTTCAAATTTTTTTGTGCTGTATTTTTGGTCAGGTTCAATTATATCGGTAAGGTATTGAGGAATATCTGCAATATATCTGATTCCGTCTTTGGAAAGAAGCCCTTCTTTATTTGTTCCGATATCTAAATATTTATAAACTTGTCTGGAATCTGCCGAAATTATTTCACCGTCTATTTTCTTACAAATTTCAATTGCAACATCTGTTTTACCGACTGCTGTCGGACCTGAAATAATTATTGTTTGTTTTTGCATTTTTTATTTAAAACCATATCATTATATTTTTTGCACGAAACGGAGTGAAGTTTAAATTGAAAACAACCTATAAAAAACATATTACATCTTAAAATTTTCACCCAAATATACCTTTCTTGCCTCAGGACTGTTAAGCAACTCCTGTGCACTTCCTTCAAGTAAAATCTTACCGTCATAAATAATATATGCCCTGTCTATAATTTGAAGTGTTTCTCTGACATTGTGATCAGTGATGAGAATCCCCAAACCCCTGTCTCTTAACTTTGAAATTATTTGCTGGATATCTGCAACCGTAATCGGGTCAATTCCTACAAACGGTTCATCTAATAAAAGGAATTTAGGGTTATTAATTAATGCCCTTGCAATTTCACATCTTCTTCTTTCGCCGCCTGATAATGTTGTGCTTATTTGTTTTCTCAATTTTGTAAGCCCGAAATCCGCAAGCAATGTGTCTACCTTATGTTGTTGCTCTTGTTTAGATATCGGCAGTGTCTCTGCTATTGCCATAAGGTTGTCTTCTACAGTTAATCCCCTGAAAATTGAAGCTTCTTGAGGTAAATATCCAACACCGGCTCTTGCCCTTTTATACATAGGTTCATGAGTTATATCTTTGTCATCAAGATAAACATTACCGTCATATGGTTCTATTAAACCAACTGTCATGTAAAACGTTGTAGTCTTGCCTGCTCCGTTAGGCCCCAACAAACCTACAATTTCACCTTGTGCAACTTTAATACTGACTGAATTTACAACCATTCTGTGTTTATATTTTTTATGTAATGCATGTGCAGACAATATCATTTTTTCCCCTCTGATGTATTCATGATAAATTT
>JAQTSO010000013.1:0-1244 GCA_028711215.1 Endomicrobiaceae bacterium
TGATCAATCTCCTGCTCACTCTCTTTACTCATCCTGACAGATATCATTTTTGAAATACCCTGATCTTCCATTGTAACACCGTAAAGAACATCTGCCATTTCCATTGTTCTTTTATTGTGGGTAACTACCAGAAATTGTGTTTTTTGAGCAAATTCTTTTATAACATTTACGTATCTGCCGATATTTGCATCATCCAGCGGAGCATCAACTTCATCCAATATACAAAAAGGAGACGGTTTTGTTAAAAAGAAAGAAAACAACAATGCAACGGCTGTCAATGCTTTTTCACCGCCTGAACACTGCAATATATTTTTAACTGCTTTTCCCGGAGGCTGTGCGGAAATATCAACACCTGATTCAAGCAAATTGTTTTCATCCGTTAATGCGAGGTCAGCCTCTCCGCCGCCGAATAATTTTTTATACTGAATTTTAAAATTTTCTCTTACTATGTCAAAAGTTTTTTTGAAATTTTCAATTGTTGTATGATTAATTTTTTGGATAACTTCTTCCAAATCTTTTTTTGCTTTGTACAAATCATTCTGCTGTGTTACTATAAAATCATATCTTTGGGAAAGCTGGTCGTATTCTTCCTGAGCTGCCATGTTGACTTGTCCCATATCTTCCATTTTTTTCTTAATTTTATTGATTGCTTCTTTATCAACCTCAACACCCAGATATTCATCTTTTAATTCTTCAAATGTTTTTCCGTATGATTCGCTGATTCTTGTTTCCAGAAAGTTTTTCTGGGTTATAAAACTTTTCTTGTCTCCTTCCATATTGCTTACTTCCTGCCTTAATGCATCAACTTTTATTCTTGTCTCGTGAATTACTATATTTTTTGCTTCAATAGTGCCTATAATTTCATCTCTTTTTGATTTGACAAGCTGCAATTCTGTTTCTTTTTGGACTATTTCCTCATTATATTTCTGTATATTTAAAGTTTCATGTTCCTGTGTTGTGGAAATTTCATTCAAAGAATTTTCAATATCGGAAATTCTATTTGTTTTTTGTTGCATCTGCTCTTTTAAGTTTTTGATATTGTCTTCTATATATTTTTTGCCTTGTTGTCTGTTGTTTAAATCACTTTCTCTTTGTGCAAATTTTGTAGAAACAGTTATATAATCCTGTTGCTTTTGTTCTTCCTGAATTTTAAGAAGATTTGCTTCTGTCTCTATAGTTTGCAATGTTTCTTCAAGTCCTGACTTTTCTATTTCTATTTCTGCAAGTTGATTATCAATATTGGT
>JAQTSO010000013.1:1344-18179 GCA_028711215.1 Endomicrobiaceae bacterium
TTTGATGCCTCTTCTTTAACTTCAAGTTCAGACAATTGTGCCTGAGCCTGCGAAAGAGACTGATTATCAACTTCTATATCATCTGTTGATGGTTGTATTTCTGATTTTAATCTTTCAATTTGTCTGATTAATGAGCCGACTTCTGCATTTGCTTCCGATTGTTCCTGATAGATATTTGTTTTTGAATTTATTAAAGTATCTTTTTTTTGTTCCAGCTCATATATTTTGTCTCTAGTTTGATTTTCCTTGGTTTCAAAATCAGATAATTTTTCTCTGAGCTCGTTATAATTTTTTTCTTTTTCTTCAAATTCTGCTTTTAATACAGTAACTTCCTGCTCTATACCGTCATCGTTTGTATTAAGGGTTAAAATGTCATTTTCATATTTAGAAATTTTTTCCTGAGCATCTTCAATTTCAGTTTTTAAACGGCCCTGTTCATTAATTAACTCTGTATCTTTTTGTCTTAGATTTTTTATTGTACTGTCTGCAATTGTTATAGAACTTTTTAGCTGTGAATATTCGTTATTTAATGAAACATAGTTGTCGTCAGTTTCTATTTGAGAAAGTCTTAATTCTTCAATCTCAGCTTCAATCTGAACAAGTGCCGTATTTGTTGTTTCGTATTCTCTTATTTTCGGTTCCAAATCTTTTTTTAATTGTTCTATCTGTTCATAACCTCTTGCAAGATTATTAACAATGTCGGCAATTTCATATTTTGCAAGTTCTTCCTGATATTTTTTATACTGTTTTGCTTTTCTTGCCTGAACATCTAATTTCTTTATCTGATCCTCATAAATATTTAAAGAATCTTTAAGCCTTGCCATGTCTGTTTCAATCTTATCCAGTCTGTGCAGTGTTTCTTCTCTTCTTGCTTTATATTTTGCAACACCTGCCACTTCCTCAAAAAACTCTCTTCTTATTTCAGGTGTTGCCATAACAAGTTCTTCAACTTTATTTTGTTCTATTATGGAATAACCGCCGCTTCCGATACCTGTATCCAAAAATAAATCCCTGATATCTTTTAATCTGCACTGGGTTTTATTTATAAAATATTCACTTTCACCGCTTCTGAATAATCTTCTTGTTATTGCAACTTCTGAATAGTCTATCGGAATTGCATTTTGGGAATTATCAAAAACCAACGTAACTTCTGCCATACCGGTTGCAGGTCTTGTTTTTGTTCCGCTGAATATAACATCCTGCATTGCCTTACTTCTCATAGACTTTGCTTTTTGTTCACCGAGACACCAGCGTATTGCATCAGAAATATTTGATTTGCCGCAACCATTTGGACCAATAATGGAAGACACACCCTGCTCAAAAGAGAGAACAGTTTTATCAGCAAATGATTTGAAACCGCAAAGTTCTAATTTTTTTAAATACATTATTATATTACCAAAAATGGTTTATACGGATTATTCATAATCCTGTGGAGATAAACCATCATAGACACTTCTCAATCTATCCTGTAATGTTTGTTTATTTTTTGAAAAAACAGATAAAAGTATAACAAAAACAGACATTGAAACAACTGCTATAGATATTAAATTAACAAAACTGCAAGACTTGTTATCTTTGTCGCAAGACATTATACTACCTTACATTTTCTCAAATCAGAAAGTTTTATAATCTGTCCTTCATTTGATACGAGCCTTGCACAAATTTTGATATTTCCCGGTTTATAGTATTTCCAGTCAAACCACCAATATCCTGCGGCAAATCTGCATGGTTGCCATTCTGAATCATTAAAAGATATTTCAACATAACCGTCCATTGAAGCACCTATTCTGATTACATATTCACTGCTGCTTATAATTTCTTTTTCACACGGATGATCAACAATTACATAAGCATTAGAGCTTGGAGCTATTTCAATAACCGATTCTTGTTGTTTTTCTTCTGCCTTTTTTACTGCCGGTTTTTTTGCAATAACCTTTTTAGCTGATTTTGCAACCGGTTTTTTCTTTGCAACTTCCTTTTCTGCAACTACAGTTTTCACTGATTTTTTAACAGCCATTTTTTTCTCCTTCTTAAAACATTTTTCACTTTATTGGATTTTACAAACTTTTTATTATTAAATCAAGGCAAAACACTTAGGCACTTGCAAGCATTGCGGAGATATTAATTGTACCGGATATGCCGAACCCTGTTACAGTATTAACGGCAAATTGTTTTTCAAAAATGCCGTATAAAAAGCCTTTCAACACAAATATGGCAGATTCTCTTAATTCCGGATCTGCAAATTTATACTGCGTTTTAAGTTTATTTATGTAAAAGAATAAGTAAGCATATTTCCCGTTATTTGAAAAACCGGCTTCGGTTAATAAACTGTGTGCATATTCAAACAATACGGTTCCGTTCATGCTGTCAATATCAGATATTTCTATTCTTCTTATAATACCCGCAGACATATCATTTATTATTTCATCTTCAAATACTTCCGAACTGTTCACTCCTGCCGCATAAGATCTGTTACCTGTAAGAATAACATGTTTTATTTCAGTTATCTTTTTAAAAACTTCCAAAACGCTGATTTTTTCAAAAATCCCCGTAATATCCACATTAACATTTTTTGCATTTTGAAGTTCTTCTTTAAGTTGATCGGGAGTAATTGAAAAGATATCTATTTTTTTTATACCGGCATTATCTATTATATCATCTGTAAGACTCAAATATATTTTTTTTGAAGCCAGATAATCGCATAAATCCCCGTATTGTATAAAAGCCATATATTGCATATAAAGGCACAAAGTGTAAGTTTCATTCCATTTCCCCTCATCTTGATTCATAAGTTTTTCAACCGTTTCGTCATTAATAATCTGTCCGTCGTCGGCAATAGCAGCAGCCGTATAATAACTAAGTGTTTTGTTAAACTCCACGCTTCTTGAACTGACAAAATCAGAAAATCTTGTATTTTCTTCCTTATTAAACTTAATAAAATTCAAAAGACGCGTTAAAACAAAAACTGTCCCGTTATCTTTAATAAAAAATCCGTTTTTACCTGATGATTTTTTTTCGTCAAGCAGAACTTCCAGTTTTTGGAGATTTGGCTCTTTAAGCCTTTTTATCTCTTCAAAAATGCTGACAAGCCCAAAATCAAAGAAATCTTTGTCAGAAAAAATATCTTTAACTATCACGGATTTAAAAATGTTATCGTCAAAAAAACCAATATACCCGGATATATCTGAAAATTTTCCAAGTTTTATGGTCGGAATTATATTAATTTCTTCGATTTTAACATCTGACACACCGGACTTTTTCTGCACCGCTGAGGCAAACACCGAATCAACGGTGCCTGAATAATAAAGGTTTGTATCGGGAAAATTTTTAAACGCATCTATGTCAAAATCAATACCAAAATCCGATATAAGCAGTGAAATGTCCGATAGAGAAATTCCTCTTCTTAAATCGTATTGTTTCATTATTTTTGAAAAATTTACATCTTCGGCTTCGTCCGTAGAAAGTTCAGTTTTATCTGAATACAAAGTTTTAACGCTTACATGCTTAATTTTCTGCAAAGCCGCATCACCGAAAAAGTCGTCATCAATAAGTTCGGGTTTTGCAAAAACACCTGAATTGTCAAAAGAAAAAATAAATTCCGGATTATATCCTTTTAAAAACTGCAGATTATTTTGTTCAAGCACACCATTATTTTTGTCGTTATTAAGTTCTTTTATAAGAGCAAGTGCAGATCTGCCCAGAATAATTTTTTTTGCGGAGTCTGACAAATTATTAATCAGCCGGTCATATTTAAAAGCAACTAGAAAATATTCACGGCCGTATTCGTCAACGAATGTATCATAAACAACTTCGGCACCCATATATCTGCCGGCTGACGGAACATTTATAAAAAGACCAGTGCTCTTCGGATTTTCAAGAAGTTCTGCAAAAGTTATTGTTATATTTGAACCTCTTTCATTCAATGCTGACAGATATTGTCTTGTCGTAAGATTTAAATCTGTTGTGATTGAAACTGCTTTAATCCCGCCGGACTGAACTTGTTTTGAAAAACCATGGTATGTTTCTTTTTCAATTTGTACAGAAACGGAAGTTTTTCCCCACGAACTGAGAAGATTTAAAATAAGCATAAAATCCTCAAAGTTTCTTTCGCCGGGTTTATTTAAAGACATTAAAGAATTCAAAGCCGGGGCTATATTTATATCCTTTTTATCCATATATCCGTAACTTTCCCCTATCCGTATAAACAGACCGTAAAAAAATCTGTCATAATCGGTTCTTTCTTCAGGCGTCATATCTGAAGTATATTCCAGATTTTCAAGATACACAAAAATATCTTCGTTATTCGCAAGCATTACAAGCGGTATGAGCAGATGGCTCAGCATATCAACCGGAAATTTCCTGCCTTCGTAAGAATGTTCGTATTCTTTTACGGCACTAAGAATTTTGTCAATTTTGAGATATTTTTCACCGTCGTCAAAACTTACTGCCATAATGCCGGAAAAAGTCGGAATCTGGTTTATTTTTTTATTCTCAAGGTCATACATTTTCTTCAAAAAATTCTTTACTATTATATTGGCTATCCTGTCATTATTGTATTTGCTGTATATTTTTCTCAATTGTTCCCCTTCGGTATAAGAATCTGAAGGAGTCGTAACAAGCAACGGGAGATTTTGTTTCTGAACCTGTTCGTAACTTACTTTTGAACTCAGCAAAGTCATATTTTTAATCTCAGGAAACGTTCCCAAATACATATATTTCGGATCAACTATAACAATACCGCCTGCAACATTGTTCTGAATCATACAGATACCGTTTAACAAAGCAAGTTCAACGGCATTTGCCGGATATCCTTTTATAATCTGAAAATCAAAGTTTTTTGCGGTTGATTCGGCATTTGCCGAACCCATATTGATTACGGTTATTTTTAAATCACCGAAAGATTTTGAAGCGAGCTCCGGATATGCCGTTTTAAAATCTTCAGATTTAATAAATTCAAAAACATCTATCAAACAATTGCCGTCGCCGCCATGATCCGACAAAATTGGAATTATTCTTAAATTTTTAAAATTCCCCTGACGTAAAATGCTTTTTAAAGGCGACATTATATTTTCTTTGTCATAAACATCACTGCTTCCTGCAACAATAACTATATCCGGCATTATTCCGGCAGGTACCTCTGAAAGCCTTGTTATCTGTTTTTTTAGATTATCCTGGCGGCTTATTTCTATTTCGGTTTTATAATTGCCGTTTGCTATCTTTTTAATAGCTTTTAAAAGAGTTCCTGTTTTATAATTTGTTTTAAAAAAAGAAAATAAAATCGGTATCCAGTGAAATGCTATGGCAAGACCGACACCTTTAAAAAAATCAACTATAAGGGTCTCGGGAGAAAAAGCCGAAGCAGAAACCATCTGAATGACGGAATTTGCAAAAAATACAAGCGGAAAAAATCTTGTCAGCATTTTTCTTACGCTCCAGCTCTCATTTATACCAAGTTTAAAATACCGGGGTTTTTCCTTTTTTTGAAGAAAATTCGTTATATCGGAATCGAAATGCCCGTTGTAAAGACCGGGTATTATACTGTTGCCTATCGTTCTTACTTCCGCCATGGATTTTTGAAATCGTTTTTTAGAAAGACTGATTCCGGCATCAATGCCGAAAACTTTTCTTACAAGAGTCATTAACCCGGATATTTCTAAAAAATAAAAAGGATTCTTTTTGGAAATTCTGTACCCGGAAAGGATCTCAATATTAAACATATTGCTCATTGCATCATAATAATAAACGGAATACTGCCCTATTTTTTCAATCATTAAAATTTCGTGTTCCGCTTCTTTTTGTTTATCCTGCGGCATCATTTTTATCTTTTCAAGAGTCGTTTCATAAAAAGAAATAAAGTCCTGCAAATCAAGAACCATTCTGTTTTTATTTTCCTCGCTTGTAACTTCGGCAGAGAAAGAAGTAAGTTTAATAATCTGTACGGCATTAAATATAACGGCTTCAATATCTTTCTTCATCAGTTCCTGTTTCGAAATTATTTTAAGCCAGTTTTTAAGATGCTGCCTTGTGTTCTCATGCATCAGAGAATCATCCGTAACAAAGCCGTTGCCTAAACCGTCATATTTTGCCGGGTCGCTGAATCTCATCTGTTCAAAATAAGCAAAAATTTCATTTATTTCTTTTTTTATTTTATCGTCTTTTATGCCGGAGCAAATCTTTAGACAGTTTATTTTTATTTCTTTGATTCTGAAAAAATCATAATCCGTAAAATATCCCGACGCAAGTTTTTGTGTGTTTTCCGCAAGCGTTCTGACTTCCTCCGGAATGTCTTTTCTTTTTAGGATTTTTCCAGTAATCTTTTTAACATTTAAAAACACTTTTCCGCCGTCTGAAAATAAATCTAGAACTTTTGCCATTTGCAGGCTGTCTGATAAATTTTTCTTTATTTCACGTTTCTTTTTTTTATAAAAAAGATTTGCAAAACCGATATTTTTGAATATTCTGTGAAGGAATATTGAAAGCCCCACTCCGCTTGCAAGTGCGATAATAACCGGAATTATTGCCGTGTTTCCTAAAAACATATAAGCAGTCATCGCACTTAAAAAAGCCTGCGATGCTATAACAAGAGACAAAATTTTAGTGATGCTTTCCCTATTCTGCCACTGTTTTCTCATCCCGACAAAAGTTTTTTGTTTAGGATTGTCAAAATCATCTATGAATTCTTCAACTTCATTTTTCATCACCGGAAACGAATAAAGAGAATCTGTTAAAAAATTGCCTGACAGGTATAAAGTTACTATCTGTTTTCTCAAGTCGCTTTTTGCTTTTTTCATTCCGCTGGAAAGCCCGAATACGGCTCTGTTTAAAGGCATTACCTTTGTTCTTTCAAAAAAAGAACTGCGGTGGAATATATACCCGCCGAAAACAGCAACATTTGCCGCACAATCAAGCGTTGCAAGATATTCAACGGTATAATTTTGTAAAAATAAATACATGTTTTTCAGATTGCGCAGATTTTCTATCTCGGAATCATTGCCATGTTTTTTTTGAATGTCGTTGTCTATTGAAATTATAATATTGGATAAAATATCTGACATTTGTTTGTAAAGTTTTGCCGTGTCTTCTCTCATATTCATGTATATCTGGCGCTGAAAAGCAGTCGTTCTTACTATCTCAATCAGCATTTCGTAGTTTTGTTCATAATTGAATTTACTTGTTTCAAGTTTATTCAAAAGATCGTAAGCCATTGCGACCTGACTTTGTCCTGCGGGTCTTGTATAATGTGATATTTTTATTTCTCTTCTTATCTTTGATTTTTTCAATGCCGGCAAAACACCTTTCGTCATGCCCGATACTTTTTTAAGAACTCTGAACGTTCTTGTGGTAAAATCACTACTGCAAAAAGACTTTGGCTGGTGGTATACGCTTAATCCGACCGATTTCAAAACCGGATTTTTAACGCTGTCAAACAAACGGCCGAATTCCCTTATATAGTCGCGTTCTCCTTCTTCGGGATTTTTGTTTCTGACTTTTGCAAGATAAGACAGAATATTCTGGTTATTTCTTGCTCTTAAAAGAGGAATAAAAATATGCTGTATAATGTTTGCTTTTTGCTTTGAACCGCTCAGGTATCCTTCAAGCACTTTTATAAAATCGAAAAAATCCGAATACTTTCGCTCATCATCAAAATTTATAAGAATATTTCCGGTTATTACTTCAAACTGACGGACGCTTTTATTGTCAAAATTATAAACGCCTCTTCTTTCAAGACCCTTTTTTTCAACAATATCCGAAATGCTGCCAGGATTAAATCCGTAATATATTTGTTCAAGTCTGTCGGGATGGTCAGCCACGGCAAGCGACATTTTTGAATGTTCAAGTTCTTTCATATTCACAAAAGACGTAATGAAAGTTATGTCTCCTGCTTTTTTCATATTACCTACATATACAGCCTTAGGATCTATAACTGCTATGCCGCCTTTTGTAAAATTCCGGAGACTTCTTATTCCGTTCAAAACCGCAAGTTCAAAGGGAGTTATATTTCTGCCGTTAAAAGCCAGAGGTATTTTATCAGAACCTACAGAATCTCTGTTTTCGGAACCGATGTTCATAACGAGAACCTTTAAATCGCATCGGCTTTTGCCTGTTCTGTATTCATCCATATCTGATATATGTTTAACCGCCTCCGTAAAAGCCGCTCCGCTTCCTTTATCTCCTATTACCGCATATTCGGTTGATACTCCGGCAAAACTCGGATATTTTCTTAAATCCGACAACAATCTTTCACAGTATTCTTTATCCTCTAAAGATTCAACAGTAAAAACTATCGCATCCGGCATCGAGCCGTTTAAAGAATCCAACGTCATATCATATTCATGTTTCAGCACATTCTGTTCCAGCACGGTATTTGTAAAATATTCCGTTACGGTCGAGGCTGAATCCGGCACAGAAGTTCGTGTCAAAATCTTTTTAAATAAACTTAATCCTAAATTAAAAAAATTTCTGATTTTGTTTTTTAATCTTGTCCGGAAATTAATATGTTCCGCCGGTTCTTCGTGGATATTGTATGTCTCATATTTCAAAACATCTTCAAGACTGAGATTGTCAAAAACGGGATTGCCTTTTTCGTCAAAAGAAAAGTCATATCCGATTTCGTTATCTTTCAGCCACTTATTTATAACCTCTCGCTGTTTTTTTTCATTCACGACACTTTTCATTCTTTCAAGCCAGATTTGTATTATAACAGCTACAGAAGCCGGATCTTTTGAAACTATTTTGAGTGGCGGGGCAAGAGCGTCTTTATTAGTCTCCGGTGCATTGGATTTAGGAAACACCGTAATTACCGAAACATTTGTTTTCTTTAACATTTCAACAAATTCAGTGTGAAACCCGCCTATTATTATTATGTTTACGGGTTTCCCGTTTTGCAATTCTCCGAAAACTGAATTCGGATCATTTGAATGTTTAATTTCAGGTTCCCGTTTTAGACCCATTAATCCGCATATATTTTTATAAAATATTTCATTTCTTAAGATGTTAATTTTATAATAAGATATTAGTTCCTGATCATTTAATATTTCGTTTATCGTTTTTAAACTTTCGGCATTGAGATATTTAAAACATAGTCTGTAGAATTCGGTTTTATTTGCAGAAATATAAAGATACATACCGTATGTAAGAGACAATTTTGAATATTCCGAAAGAAGATAAACAAGTCTGTCAATAGCGGCAAGATCTTTTTCGGTTGAATCAGAATGATTTTCAAGAATCTGTTCTTTTAAAATATCCAGCTGTTCAAAAATAAGATTAGTTCTTACCGAAGCCGCAGAATCTTCGTTCTGAAGATAAAAAGCAAGTTCGTTATATTTTACCAGAAGTTCAGGACAGTAATTTTTTGATATCTCATAAAAGTTTCTGAATCCCCCGTGTGCACCGTTTTTAACGGCTTTTATCATGTCCGAATATACGCCGTAAGGCATTTTTTTTGCGGCTTCCGAAAGCATGGACTTTAATTCTTTGTTAACCTCTGATTTTGAAGAATCGGAATGATAATTTATAAAGCCGTATAAATCTTTATAACCGCTTATATCAATATTGTTTTTTACGCAGTATCTGCCTATATTTAATACATCCGATTTAATATCCCCGCTGTTTGAAAAAAGCTTTACAAATGCTTTTTTACGGCCGTATTCATTGTTTAATATCTCTGTAAAATATTGTTTTAATAAAACTATTTCTTTTTCATATCTTCCGTTTAAAACTTCCGAATTCTTGAGATTTTTCAGGTATATATCCCACTGTTCAAGACCGAAAAGATTCTGAAATTCATTTTTAACGGCAAAATATTCAGCTCCAGATATATTGCCTTTTTTCAGCATTTCGGTTAAAATTTCATATCTTATATCTGCAGGAATTGTTTCAAAAAGTTTTAAATTGTTGCGTCCGCACGGGGCTCCTTCAACAATTATATTGTCTATTTTTGATATTTTTCCGAAATATTCAATTATATTATTGATGTTTGCCTGAGCATTGGAATTGCCGTGATAATCGTTTAACACTATAAAAACCGGAGCTCCCGGAATATAAGAAACTTCCGATATATCTCCGTACACCCGAGGCAGATATTGTTTTGAAAGGCTTATTCCTTTATAGTCATAAGCCGTATGCGAACCGCTAAATGGATTCTGAAGAATACTTCCGAACACATTTGTTATAAAAAAACATGTAACAGTTATTGATGAAATAAGTTTTGCAATATTATTGTACATGTCATTATATTAATAATAAATTGTTTTTTTTGAATTAAAAATTTGTGAAGAAAATATGAAGCCCGATTTGAACAATTATTTATACAAACTTAACATTTTCTGTTGCCAAGTAAAAATAAGGTGCAAAAATGTATATAATATTAATGTTAATTGACAAAACATACAAAAACATATAGAATACTTCCCTAAGCCTGCAAAAAAGCGGGTTGTATTATTTTTAAGGAGACAAAAGATGAGCGTGAGGATTCGTTTGCAGAGAATCGGAAGACCTAAAAGACCTTACTACAGAGTAGTTGCTATTGACCAGAGGTCAAAAAGAAATGGCAAACCTATAGAAATATTGGGACAGTATGATCCGTTACAGGAAACCAATAAGCTGACTATAAAGATGGATAGGTTTGATCATTGGATAAAGACAGGTGCACAACCTTCAGATACAGTTGCTTCTTTAGTAAAAAAACAACAACCTGCTGAATAATTGCATTTTGTTTAATTTTGGAGGAAACTGATGAAAGATTTGATTCTTTATATAGCTAAAGCACTTGTTGATAATCCGGAACAGGTAGAAATTAATGAAGTAGCCGGAGAAAAGTCAACAATATTAGAGCTTAAAGTTGCTGAAAGCGACAGAGGCAAAATAATAGGTAAAGAAGGAAGAATTATAAAAGCAATCAGAATAATTGTAAATTCTGCATCAGCCAAACTTGATAAAAGAACTAATGTTGAGATAGTAGAATAATATGACTAATTTGAAGTGGAAAGTTAAAGATATATTGGGTTTTGAAGTTTATGACAATAAAAGCAATAAACTTGGTCTTTTGACGGAAGTTATGGCTACCGGTGCGAATGATGTTTGGATTATAAAATCACAGGAAGAAGAACTTTTAATACCGGCATTGAAAACCATTGTCACGGAAGTAAATATGTTGAGAAAGAAAATTTTTGTAACCTTGCCTGAAGGATATGAGAGCATGTACGGTACAAAAATTAAACTTGATGACATTTTAGAATATTCCGGATACATAGTGTATGAAGATTGACATTCTGACAATATTTCCCGAGATGTTTAAGGGACCTTTAACTTGCAGTTTGTTGGCAAAAGCCAGAGATAAAAAAATTTTAAAAATAAGTTGTACAGATATCAGATCTTTTACAAAAGATAAACATAACAAAGTTGATGACAGACCTTTCGGCGGAGGTCCCGGCATGGTAATGAAACCGGAGCCCATTTATGAAGCACTTAAGAGTGTCGGCGTAAAGAAACGAAATAATTTGTACAAAAATCCGTTAAAAAAACCTCTTGTTATTTATATGAGCCCTCAGGGCAAAACTTTAAATACAAATACTGTAAAAAAAATTGCACAACATGAACATTTGGTTTTGTTATGCGGGCATTATGAAGGTATTGATGAAAGAGTAATGCAGTGGGTTGATAAAGAAATATCAATCGGGGATTATGTTTTAACCGGCGGTGAAATTCCGGCAATGGTTTTAATAGATTCGGTTGCAAGAATGTTACCTGAAGTTGTTCAGGATAAATTATCTGTCCAACAGGATTCTTTTTATAACGGATTATTAGATTATCCTCACTACACAAGACCTGCGGAATTTAAAAAAATGAAAGTCCCGAAAGTTTTATTATCGGGGAATCACTTAGAAATAGAAAAATGGCGAAAAGAACAGGCTTTAGAAAGAACAAAAAAAAGAAGACCTGACTTATTAAAAAAATAGAGGAGTAGTAAAATGTCACTTATAGCACAGATTGAAGCCGGTCAAAAAAAAGATTTTAATGTACAGTTTAAAGCAGGTGATACTGTAAAAATTCACTTTAAAGTAGTTGAAGGCGGAAATGAAAGAATACAGGTATTTGAAGGTGTTGTTATTCAAAGAAAAAGTTCCGGACTTTCAGAATCATTTACAGTAAGGAAAATAT
Source organism: Endomicrobiaceae bacterium (assembly GCA_028711215.1). Classification (GTDB taxonomy): domain Bacteria; phylum Elusimicrobiota; class Endomicrobiia; order Endomicrobiales; family Endomicrobiaceae; genus Proruminimicrobium. Next base: position 13,504 of record JAQTSO010000013.1, read on the forward strand.
CTTTTGGTGTCGGAGTTGAGAGAATATTCCCTCTTCATTCACCAAGAATTAGCAAGATAGAACTCGTAAAAATAGGTAAAGTCAGAAGAGCGAAACTCTATTATTTAAGAAGTCTCTCAGGTAAAGCAGCCAGAATAACAGAGATGCAGGCAAAACAAACTCAGGTAGTTGAAGAAGCAGTAAACTAATAAAAATAAAGGGAAATAACAATTTTTCTTTTTGACAAATTATATCATGATAAAGGACTCAATTTTGTCTCGGGAGTTGATGAGGCAGGAAGGGGTCCTTTAGCAGGTCCGGTAGTAGCCTCAGCAGTAATCTTACCAAAAGATATCCGCATAGACGGAGTAAATGATTCAAAAAAACTTACCGAACAAAAAAGAAACGAGCTTTTTGAAATTATAAAAGAAAAAGCACTTGCTTACAGTATTGAAATTGTTGACCACAACGTTATTGATAAAATAAATATTTTAGAGGCAACTTTTTTAGCGATGAAAAAAGCCGTATTAAATCTGAAAGTAAAACCCGAAATAATATTAGTTGACGGTAATCATAAAATACCTGATTTGGATATTCAACAGGAAGCTATTATTGCCGGTGATGCCAAAAGTGCTTGCATAGCATGTGCTTCAATACTTGCAAAAGTTACAAGAGACTGTTTAATGTATCAGTATGCTAAAGAATATCCACAATATTTATTTGAAGACCACAAAGGATACGGGACAAAAAAACATATTGAATGTATCAAAAAATACGGTCCTTGCAATATACACAGAAAAACATTTGCTCCCGTAAAAGATTTCATAAAATTACCATAACAATATTATGTTAAAAACAGATATAGGTAAAAACTACGAAGAAGTTGCCGTAAAATATCTAAAAAAATCCGGATACAAAATAATAGAGCAAAATTACCGTTTGAAAATCGGCGAAATTGATATCATAGCCAAAGATAAAAAAACACTAGTTTTTGTTGAAGTAAAATACAGACAAACCAAAGAATTTGGAACCCCGAGTGAATTTGTAACAATTCAAAAACAAAAGAAAATAATCAAAACTGCCATTTTTTACTTAAAACAAAACAAGATAACTTCTGATTTCCGTTTTGATGTTATTTCAATCTGTAACGACGAAACCGAACATATCAAAAATGCTTTCAGTTGTGAAAATTCCAAATATTATTTTTAAGATTATTTTTCAGACAATTTTTTTGTTGAGATAAAACAAAAGAATTTGAACCGGCATATTTTTTTAACCCCCTCGAATTCAGTATGTTTAAAATTTGGATTATTTAATTCTTTGTTTTAATAAAGGATTTAAGATTTTAGCCGAAATGAAGAAACGCAAGAACGAAACATACGTTTAAAGACTTTAAGATTCGGCAGTAAAATAAAAAAAGTCCTAAGAAAAATCTTAGAACTTTTTTGTCTTTTAAAGGCTTCAAAGTTTCAGCCGAAACAAAGTATTTTCAAAACGAAGTTTACGTAAAAAAGCGTAAGCGATTGGTAAATGAGTTTTGAAAATACAAAGTTGCAGGCGAAAATTTGAAGCCGCTATAAATTAAGCTAATCGAGTTATAACTTCATCTAGATTAGCCCCAGTCGGCACCATCGGCAAAACATTCTCTTCTCTGTCAACCATAAATTCAACTAAATATACTCCGTCAAATGCCAAAGCTTCTTTTATTGTTTTTTCTACATCTTTAGAGTCTGTTACTCTTACCGCATGAGCACTGTAAGCCTGTGCAACTTTAACAAAATCCGGTATATAAACAGGACAATCTTTATTCGGCGTATTACAAATTTCAGGACAATTTTTAGATTTATTTAAACAAGTATGTGAATATCTTTTGCCGTAAAACATTTCCTGCCATTGTCTAACCATTCCCAAATATTGGTTATTTAAAATAAATATTTTTACGTTTATGCCATATAATGAGGCTGTTGCAAGTTCCTGTATATTCATTTGGAATGAACCATCACCTGCGATAACAACAACTTCTTTTTCAGGACATGCTACTTTAGCGCCGATGCCTGCAGGAAAACCAAACCCCATTGTTCCAAGCCCGCCTGAACTTAAAAAATTTCTCGGTGCTGATGCCTTATAATATTGGGCCGACCACATTTGATGCTGACCGACTTCGGTAACAACAATAGCTTCGCCTTTTGTGATTTCTGATAATTTTTCAATTATATATTGCGGTTTTAAACCTTTTGAATTATCATATTGCAACGGAACTTCACTCTTCCATTTTGATATATCAGCTAACCACTGTTTATTTTCTTTATGTTCTACTGTTTTATTTAATTCAGTTAAAATACTTTTTGCATCACCTACAACAGGAATGTCAACATTAACTATTTTTGAAATTGAAGTAGGATCAATATCAATATGTACAATTTTCGCATTTGGAGCAAAACCGCAAACTTTACCGGTACATCTGTCGTCAAATCTTGACCCTACACTTATAATCAAATCACTATTTTGCATTGCCATGTTTGCACAATATGTTCCATGCATACCAAGCATACCAAGACTAAGCTTTTCATCGCCATGAAAAGCACCTAAAGCAAGCAGCGTTGATGTTACAGGAATATTTGCTTTTTTCGCCAGATACATAATCTCTTCCTGAGCATTTGAACTTACAACTCCTCCGCCGATATACAAAATAGGTTTTTTACTTTTATTTATAGCATCCGATGCTTTTTTAATTTGTCCTTTATGACCTTCATAGTTTGGTTTATATGACCGCATTTCAACAAGATCTTCCCAAATAAAATTACATGTTGCTCTCTGAACATCAACAGGAATATCAACGAGTACCGGACCCGGTCTGCCGGTCTTTGCGATATGAAAAGCCTGCCTGATTGTTTGTGCTAACTCTTTAACATCTTTAACGAGAAAATTATGTTTTGTAACAGGTCTTGTTATACCTGTAGTATCAGCTTCCTGAAATGCATCATTTCCGATTAAAGTTGTTGCAACCTGTCCGGTAAAAGCGACCATAGGAATTGAATCCATATAAGCTGTTGCAAGACCCGTAACAAGATTTGTTGCCCCGGGACCTGATGTAGCCAGACAAACACCTACTTTGCCGGTTGCCCTTGCAAAGCCGTCCGCCATATGGGAAGCGCCCTGTTCATGTTTGGTTAAAATAAATTTTAGTTTTGAACCGTGTATTTTATCAAAAATTGGCAGTAATGTTCCGCCGGGTAATCCGAACACGACTTCAACATTTTCCAATAATAAACTTTCAACAAATATTCCTGCGCCTGTCATTTCTTTCATTTCTTTACCTCTAAACTAAAATTCTTAATACTCCGTTGTATCATCAAACACTGCCAGATTATAACATTTTTAGGCTTTTAAGCCAACTTAAATATTAAAATAAATTCTCTGTTTTTAAGACTTTATTATTTTTATGTAAAAATTTTATTGAAAATTAAAGGATTATTTTGTAATATCATTCTCAATAATTTCTAACGGACTATTTTATAATATATGAAAATTAAAATTTTTTCTTACTTTTTATGTTTGTTATTTTTAATATTTTGCGGGTGCTCAACCCACAAACAGGAAGAATATCAAAACAAACAACAATTAGATATTCAGGCAAAACAGAATTTACCTCCTATGGAAGAAATTCAAACTGTTCTGTTTAATTACGGGGATATTTTTATAAACACATTCAAACAAACAAGATTGTCCGAGCAGGATGCAATTCTTATTTTAATCAATCTTGAAAAGTTAACAAATATAAACAAATGTAAACCTAACGATTATTATGAGTTAACATATTCTGATTCAAGTTGGACAACTTTCAATTATTTCCCTCAGGATATTTATTACTACTCATTAAAAAAATCAAGCGACAATGTTGTATCTTGCAATCAAATAGCATTGCAAACCTCAAAACAAACATTAACAACTTCGGGAATAGTAGAAAATTCTCTATGGGAGTCAATGTCACTACAGAAAATAAAACCCGATGTAATAATGGCATTTGCCGATATTTTTGCTTCAAAGATAGACTTTTTAACGGAAGTAAGAAAAGGAGATACTTTTAAAATAATTTATGAAGTTGATATAGTAGAAAAAACGCATACCATTATTTCATCAAAAATTTTAGCCGGACAATATACCTTATCAAACAGTTCATATACAGCAATTCTTTATAAAAATTTAAAAGGTGATGAATCTTACTTTGATGAGAACGGTCAGTCTATGAAAAAAGCTTTTTTAAAAGCTCCCTTACAATTTAATCATATAAGTTCTTTTTTTAGTAAAAAAAGATATCATCCTATTTTAAAATATTACAGACCGCATGAAGGTATAGATTACGCAGCCCCCAGAGGCACTCCTGTTTCTGCTATTGCAGATGGCGTTGTCAGCAAAGCACGACCAAGCGGCGGATACGGAAATCTGATAATACTTAAACATCCTAATGGATACGAAAGCTATTACGGTCATTTATCAAAATATGCCAAAGGTGTCAAAAGAGGTGCAAAAGTAAAACAGGGACAGGTAATCGGGTATGTAGGGTCAACCGGTGTTTCTACGGGTCCTCATTTAGATTTCAGAATCAGAAAAAATCGTAAATTTCTCAACTTTCTAAAAATTAAGATGCCTCCATCAGTTACTTTGGAAGGCCAAGATAAACAACTTTTTGAAATACG
>JAQTSO010000013.1:18279-40622 GCA_028711215.1 Endomicrobiaceae bacterium
AGGTTTTATAGTTTGGTGCGAAGTGAAGCAATTTCAAGTTGCAGTGTACACAATAAAATGCCGTAAGAGGTTTCAAAGTTTCTGCCGAAATGAAACATCACAAACATGAAGTGTACATTATCCGTAAGGAGTACATGAGTGTTTGGGATGTAAAATTGTAGGCGAAAATTTGAAGCCGATATAAGTTATTATGTTCGGGGATGAAATTTGCTATGTTGTTCTTTAAGGTATTCTTTCGAAACATGCGTATATATCTGTGTAGTTGATATTGAACTGTGTCCTAACATTTCCTGAACAAATCTGATATCTGCACCGGCGGATAACAAATGAGTTGCAAAAGAATGTCTTAAAGTATGCGGTTTTACTTTCTGAATTAAACCTGCCTTAACAGCAATATTTTTTAACTGTCTCCAAAATTCCACTCTGGAAATACCTTTTCCGAGTCTTGTTAAAAATACTGTTTCGGTATCTTTGTCTTTTCTGACTTTCAAATATCTTTTAATGTATAATTTTGCCGTTTCTCCAAACGGGATGAGTCTTTCTTTTTTACCTTTGCCAATAATTTTAATAAATTTTTCATTTATGTTGATATCGGAAAATTTTACATTTATTAATTCAGAAACTCTAAGCCCTGTCGCATATAATAATTCCAACATTGCTCTGTTTCTTATTGATAAATCATCTATATCATTAATTGAATTTAATAATTTATCCACCTCTTGCTTATTTAATACATCCGGCAAATTAATAGGTATTTTAGGAACCGTTAAATAAACGGTAGGGTCTGTAGTTATAACATTTTCGGAAATTAAAAATTTATAATATTGCCTGACAGATTCTATCATGCGGTAAATACTTCTTGCTTTAAGTTTTTTGTCTGTTTTTAAATACCACAGGAAATTTGTTATTTCTTCGTGAGAGAGGGTTTGATAAGAAATGTTTTTATCCTGCAGATATTTTAAAAATATATGAAGATCACTTTTATAAGACAGTGCCGTATTTTTTGCAAGCCCCTTTTCTATAAGGACAAATCCGATAAATTCTTCCAGTTTTTCATTTGACATATCAAACCTTGTATTTTTATTTTTGTGTGATTTTTTGTTTAACAACTAAATTCAAAGGTTTATGTAAAATTTATCTCAAATATATATTTTTGGCAAGTTCTTCGCCGATTGTCGTAAATGTTCCGTGTCCGGGAAAAACTTCTATATTTTTGTCTAATTTTTTCAGTTTCTTTAATGATTCTTTCATCATAGCCATACTTCCGCCGACAAAATCTGTTCTGCCTATTGAACCTGTAAATAATGTATCACCTGCAAAAAGCCATTTATTAGCCACCAAAACACAAACTGATCCCTGAGTATGTCCGGGAGTATGTATTATTGAATATTTACAGAAACTTGCTTCATATTCAATTTCTTTAAGTAAAATTTCGGGTTTTTTTATTTTTACCTCTTTATCTATCATAACTGAAGCATTTTTATAAGGATCTGAAAGCATATCCGAATCAGCCTCATGTATGGCAAGAGGAATATTGTAAGTTGTTCTAACTATATCATCTGCCATGATATGGTCAAAATGACCGTGGGTATTTATTAAAAGTTCAGGTCTTAAATCAAGGGTTGTGACTTTATCAATAACAGCCTGGGCATCTTCTCCCGCATCTATAATTATACATGCTTTTGTAAATTCGTTATAAAGTATGAAACAATTTGCCTCTATTACGCCCATTGAGACGACATGAGCTGTTTTTAAAATAATCATTTCTGGCTGTCCCTAAAAATATCTTTATGTTGAAAAATATAATTAATACCCGAATAAAGCGTAAGAATTGTAACAACAAACATTAACCAGTATGGCAAATTAATTAAAATCCAGCCTAAATAATATTGCCAATTAGACATTTCAAACAAATCGTATTGTGTTAATTTAAAAAACTTTACAAGTACACCTTCAACTATTAAAATTACCAATATTGTAATTATCGCTGTTATCTGTGATGTCGTTTTGACTTTACCGAATATACTTGCAGGAATAATAACATTTTTTGAAGCTCCCAATGATCTTAAACCCGTTATAATAAATTCTCTCGCTATTATTGTAATTACCATCCATGCTGGGATCTGCAGTTCGGCTATAGCAATAAACGAAACAAATGCGGATGTAACCAGCAGTTTATCTGCCAACGGGTCCAAAAATATACCAAAAGTTGTGACTGTATTTTGTTGTCTTGCTACAAGCCCGTCAAAATAATCTGTAATTGAAGCAATAATAAAAATTATTAAAGCTAAAATATTAAAATAAAACGTATCTATCGCAAGAAACACAACAAATACCGGAACCAATATAACTCTCAATAATGTCAACCTGTTTGCTAAATTCATAAATAACCCTTAAAAATACTCTAAACTATACCATTTTCCAACCGGCTTTTTTTTCTGTTTCTAACTGTGCTATTATATCATAATCTTTAATACCTGAAACAATTATTTTCTTAAACTCGCCGGCTTTTATATTGTTTGATTGCAAATTAACAAAAACATTATTGTCAATTTCGGGTGCTTGAAAATATGTACGCCCGTATGCTTTTTTACCCGCAATATTTTCAATTAAAAATTCAAAACTTTTCCCTATTTTATTTTTGTTGTTTTTTAGAACATTTTGAAATTGGGCATTAGCTACAATTTGTTTTCTTGTTTCAATTAACTCGTGTTTTATTTTATTTTTTAAATTAAATGATTTTGCATTTTTCTGATCTGAATAGCCGAATATGCCTATATGTTCAAAATGATTTTCTCTTACAAATCCGACAAGTTCTTTAAAGTCCTCTTCTGTCTCCCGGGGAAATCCTGCAATAATTGATGTTCTTAGAATAATATCCGGATATTGCTTTTTTATATTTTCAACTATTTCTCTTGCATTAACGGGTCTCGCCATATTTTTTAAAACATGTTTAGAAATATGCTGGATAGGAATATCAATATACTTGCAAATATTTTCTCTTTGGCTGATAACATCCAGTAATTGCTTATTTATTCTTGAGGGATAAGCATAAAGAAGTCTTATCCATTTTAAATCATTGATTTGGGAAAGTTTATCCATCAGTTTGTGTAATGATAATTTCCCGTAAATATCAAGACCGTAACTTGTAGTATCCTGAGCAATAATATTTATTTCTTTTATTCCGCAATCTGCCAATGCCTTTGCTTCGTTCACTATTGAGTTTATGCTTCTGCTTTGATATTTCCCCCTGAGTTTCGGGATAATACAAAAACTGCATTTATGATTACAGCCTTCTGATATTTTTATATATGTTGTAGGTAAAGAACTTGATAATACTCTTTTGCTTGAGTCATTCATACCGCCTGCAATTTCTGTATTTTTAAAAAACACGTCTTTTTTTATAAGTTTTACGATGTCTCCGAAATTTCCTGTTCCGACACAACCGTCGATAAAAGGATATTTCTGCAACAATTGATTTTTTAAAAGCTGGGGAAGGCATCCTGAAACAAAAATTTTCAAATACGGTTTTTTTTCTTTAATCTCGCCGGTATATTTTATACAATTTTCAGATTCCAACCGGGCATCTTTTATAAACGAGCAGGTATGTATTACGATTATATCACTTTTAAAAATATCGTTGGTCAAATCAAAGCCTTCTTTTAAGAAAAGCCCTGCAACTGATTCTGATTCAACCGTATTTTTGGAACAACCTAAGGTAATGATTGCGACTTTTTGATTACTCAAGAGTTTTTTCTTCTGATTTTTTTAAAGTTATATTATTAACATTATTTTTACTGGCGCCTGAAACAATATCAACTTTTTTATCATTGAAGTAAACGGAAGCATTTGAAACATTGCCTATTTTCAAAACAAAACTGTTATCTGCGGAAAATATTTTTTCTTCTCCTTTATAAACTGTTCCTTCAAATACATTTTTATTGTCAACATTTATATTTAGCCATGTTGTTCCGACAGCACTAATTACCAACTTTTGTTTTACGGGAAGCATTTGTGTTTTTTTAGCACCGGTCGCTGTAGATATCTCAACATCTTCAACATATTGGGGCAAAGGACTTGTTTTTCTTAATAGAAATTGAAATATAATCAGCACCGCACACATAACTGCGGCAATTACTAATGTTATAACTAGTTTTTTTTGTAATTTTTGATTTACGGCTGTATTTTGCATTTGTTCTTTAAGTTCATTTTTTTGTTGTTCTTTTTTTTCAGATTCGTAACTTGTTAATAATTCATCAGCTTTTAAATTTAGGAACCTTGCATAATTTTTTAAAAAATTCTTATAGTAAAGTTCAGCCGGAAATACACCGACATCATCATTTTCCAAAGCAATAATATAAGATTGTTTAATCTTTGTGCTTTTATAAATTTCAGCTACTGACAGTTTTTTACTTTCTCTGGTTTGTTTTAAAATTTTGCCGATTTCTTTCATTGATATTCCCTTATAATTCTACAAGCTCTACATCTTTTGGCATATTAAATTGAAATATGCTGTCGCTTAATCCCGTATTTAATTTATAATTTAATAATTTAACTTCCACTTTAAAATTACTGTTTTCAAAAATTGAACTGTTTACCAAAAAAGTTTTTACATCAACATTCAAATATAATTTCCAGTCATCATTTATATTTACTGATTTAACAATCAAACAATATTCTTTATCAGTTTGCAAAATCAAACTAACCATGTAATCTCTCTTAAAACGTTTGTAATTTTTGCTGAAATTTAAAGCTGTCGCAAGCACAATATCATTTTCCAGAATATCTTTCCAATTATCAACAACTGCCTGTTTGTTTTCAGGAACATAAGTTATAATTTTTTTACCGTCAATATATGTATATTGACGTTTTGGCAACCTTTGATACATATATATATTTTCGCCTTTCATTTTTACTTCGCCTCTGCTTGACTGTTTTTCTCCTGTCGAAAAATAAGTTATTGACTGTGAATATTCAACGCCCATATCCACGATTGTAGATTCTTTTTCATTCATAGATTTAATAATATCTGTAACAATTTTACCGTCATCCTGAGAAAAAACGACACCAACAGAGAAAATTCCAATTAAAAATGCAAAAAATATTTTTTTCATAATATGCCTCATTCATTTTCTAAAATATATTCTTCTATTTTAGCAAAATTTATTTCCCACCTGTTTGTCCCTTCCGGTTTGGATATGAATTCTCTCATTTCCAAAACACTTAAAATATTTGTTGCTCTTGCAGAAGATCCGAAATTTGCCTTTAACAAATCCTGGGAAATTCTTCTTCTTTCCAAAATTAATTTTAATGCCGGTATTAAATCTTTGTTTGCCTTATCTTCAATCGTTGATACCGAACTGACACTTGTTTCAACTATCAGAGGTTCGTATATTCTCGGGAATTCCTGTTCTGCAATAAAGCGTACAACTGTTGAAGCTTCTTTTGTTGATACAAAAGCTCCCTGTAATCTGACAGGTCTTGCTTCTGCCGGCGTTAAAAACAACATATCGCCTTTGCCGATTAAATCCTCTGCGCCGATCGTATCAAGTATAACTCTTGAATCTATATTTGACGTTGTCTGAAATGCTATTCTTGCAGGAAAATTTGCTTTTATAACGCCTGTAATAACATTTGTCGACGGTCTTTGGGTTGCAAGTATTAAATGGATACCGACTGCTCTTGCCATCTGGGCAAGTCTTTGAATTGAATCTTCAATTTCTTTTGAAGCAACAAGCATTAAATCTGCAAGTTCATCTATTATGACAACTATAAAATAATCTTTTTCTTCTTCTCCTGTTTCTGACATTTTTTTATTGTAATCATCTATATTTCTGACTACATGTTTTGCATATTTTTCATATCTGGCTTCCATTATTGAAACAAGTCTTTTAAGAGCAGAGGCGGCATTTTTAGGTTGTGTAATAACTTTTGCATCCTCTGCCATACAGCAAGGGTCATACAAATGAGGAATATCCTGATAAACGGTCAGTTCAACTCTTTTTGGGTCTATCAACATAAATTTAACTTCATCAGGTCTTGCTTTATATAAAATTGATAAAATAATACCGTGTATCCCGACGCTTTTTCCCGCACCGGTTGCACCTGCAACCAATAAATGCGGCATTTTTGCCAAATCAGCAATATATCCCTTGCCTTCGGTTGTTGTGCCTAAAGCTAATGTCAGCAATGATTTTGAAGATATGAAATCTTCTGTTTCAAGTATACTTTTTAAACAGACAAGTGATGCTCTCGGATTCGGGATTTCAATACCGACGGCTGATTTCTCGGGAACAGGCACTATTCTTATTGCCGATGTTTTCATGGCAAGAGAAATATTATCGGATAAATTTAAAACTGACTGTATTTTTATGCCCGGTGCTAAAATAATATCATACCTTGTAATTACGGGTCCCGGTATAATATCTTTAACCGAACATTCAATATTAAAATCTGCAAGTGTCTGTCTTAATCTTTCTGCTCTTTCATGCAGAGCATCTTCACTTAAAACAACATTTATGTCGCCGCCGTCTCTTAATAAATTTAATGTAGGCAATTTATAAGCAAAACCTTTGCTGTCTATTTTTTCTCTTATTTCTTTCGGTTCGGGTACGGTTTGTTTTTTCTTTTCCTGTTGTTCAGATTCAACAATATTGGGTTTTTCCTGTTCAAAAACCGGCTCTTCTTTTTTTATTTCTTTTGATTTGCCGTTTTTTATAATTTTGGCTTTTTCTTTTTGTTTTTCAAGTCTGTTTGCTCTCCAGTTTTTTATATCTTCAATTAATGAAAACCAAAAATATGAAATCATTTTTCTTGTTGATAATCTCAAAAGTCTCGTTACTAAAAAAATCAAAATAATAGAAATTATAAAAACTGAAAGATAAAAACCAAAAAATTTCATAAAAAAAGGCATGAGATTAACGCCTATCCAGCCGCCGTCTCCGTGTCCGTACGATTTAAACAGTTCAAACATAACTGAAAATAAAACAACGGTAAAGATTGAAAAAACAAGGTCAAGACGCGTTCTTAATTGAAGCGCCAGACGGAAATACAATATTGAAAACCATAACAGAATTGCAGGTATTACATATGAACCAAAACCAAAAACACCCATCATTATATTTGAAAGTGCTTCGCCTATCATACCTGTACTTTTGGCAGATATTAAGCAATAAAGCAAAAAAAATGACAAGAACGCACACACTGTTCCTATCAATAAACGATTTGTATTTTGTGATTTTGAACTTGCCATAACTTAGCCCTCAGAAAACGGAAGTTTAGACAGGTTGAAAACTTAGAAGTTAAAAAAATTTTCTATTGTTCACCTTTTTAGTTATTTCATAGTTTCTTGCTATCTTAACTTCTCGTTATTAGAAAGTCAGTCTCTTACAAGACTGACTTTATATGTATATTCATGCGGTATTATTGCTACTTTATTTTCTCTGGACAACCAGCCGAGTGCTAAGTAAAGCATCGTATTTGATAATCCTAGTTGTGCTTTTATTTGTATCGGGGTTGATTCTCCGCCGACAGAATCAATATATCTCCAAATTTGCCCCGCAACATTACCTATTATGTCCACCATTATACCGTGCTCCTGAAATTATAATTTTTCTATAATGAATAAATCTTGGTCTCTTTCTACAGGTTTGCCGTTTTCAACCAGAATATTTACAATTTTTATCTTTTCGGTAGCTTTAATTTCATTCATAACTTTCATTGCTTCAATTATGCACAATGTTTTACCTGTGTCAACAATATCTCCTTCTTTTACAAACATTGGCAATGAAGGAGACGGGGATCTGTAAAACATACCTGTAATAGGGGACTTTTTTGTGTCTCCCTCTACACTTTGAATCTTTGGTGTTTCCGGACTTTGTTCAAAATGTTGTGTTCCCAGATTACCGCTAACATGTTGGTGTGAAATCTGATGAACAACATTTCTTCCTTTTCTTCTGATATGTAACTTCAAATCAGGTGATTTTATCTCTAATTCTTCAACTTTTTCTTCCTGCATCATCTCATACAGAGATTGAACTTGTTCCTGCAGTTTTATGTCTTTATCTGGACTTGGCATACGGATTCCTCAATTATATATTTTTACTTAAATTGATACGACCCTGTTTGTCAATTTCATCTACTTTTACTGTTATTACTTCGCCTTCCGATACTACGTCTTCAACTTTTTTAACATGACCTTTGCCAAGTTTTGAAATATGAACCAATCCTTCTTTACCCGGTAATATTTCAACAAATGCACCAAATGCCATTATCTTTGTAACTTTACCTTGATATATTTTACCTACTTCTACCTCTGCAGTTAAACCTTCAACCATACTTCTTGCCGTTGCAAGTGATTCAGGATTATCTGATGAAATAAATACCGTACCGTCTTCTTCAATATCTATTTTTGCACCGGTAGTTTCCTGAATATTTCTGATATTTTTACCGCCGGGACCTATCAATCCGCCTATTTTACTTTGCGGTATAACTATTGAAACCATTCTTGGCGCATATTTTGATAAGTCTTCTCTAGGCTGTGTAATTGCTGATTCCATTTTTTCAAGAATAAACAATCTTCCGACTCTTGCCTGTTCCAATGCTTTTGCCATAATTTCTGTCGTAAGACCGGCTATTTTAATATCCATTTGTAATGCCGTGATACCTTTTTTTGTACCGACAACTTTAAAATCCATATCACCCAAATGATCTTCCATTCCCATTATATCTGTCAAAACAACATAATTATCGCCTTCTTTCATAAGTCCCATTGCAATACCTGCGCAAGCAGATTTTACCGGTACTCCTGCATCAAAAAGCGCTAAACATCCGCCGCAAACCGATGCCATTGAAGATGAACCGTTTGATTCCAATATATCGGATACTATTCTTATAGTATAAGAAAAATCTTTTTCACTTGGGAGTATTGAACTTAATCCTCTTCTTGCAAGTGCTCCGTGTCCTACTTCTCTTCTTCCCGGACCTCTGTCAGGTTTTGGTTCACCTGTAGCAAATCCCGGAAAATTATAATTAAGCATAAATCTTTCTTTATATTCGCCTGCTAATTCATCCATAATCTGCATATCGCCCGGTGTTCCGAGTGTTACTGATACTAATGCCTGAGTCTGTCCTCTTGTAAAAACTGCAGAACCGTGTGCTCTCGGCAAATAACCGACTTCGCATGTAATAGGTCTGATTTCAGTAAGAGATCTGCCGTCAGTTCTTATATTTTTTGTCAATACAAGTTCTCTTGCCTCTTTATAGAAAACATTTTCCATAATAAAATTAATATCTTTTGATTTATCAGCATATTTTTCAGCCAATCTTTTTTGTAAATCCTGTTTGAAAGATGACCATGTAGTATCTCTTTGTGATTTATCTTTTATAGTTACACATTCTTTTGCTTTCGGAATTGCTTCGGCTTCAACTTCTGAAACCAATGAACTATCTATTACTGGTTCTGCTACGGCTATTTTTTCTTTTGAAGGAAGTGTTTTTATAAAATTACAAATTTTACCAATTTCTTCTTTTGCAAGGTTTAATGCTTCAATCATTTCATCTTCAGAAAATTCACTTGCTCCTGCTTCAACCATTGTTACAGCATCATCTGTTCCGCCGACTATCAAATCCAAAGTACTGATTGTTTGTTCTTCAAGGGTAGGATTTACTATTAATTTGCCTTCAATTTTGCCTATTCTGACAGCACCTACAGGTTTTGCAACCGGTATGTTTGAAACATGAAGTGCTATTGATGTGGCTATGATACTCATTATATCTGCATCATTTACTCCGTCATGGGACACCACAATATTTGCTATTTGTGTCTCATATCTCCAGTATTCTGAAAAAAGAGGTCTGATTGTTCTGTCTATTAATCTGCTGACTAATACTTCGCTGTCTCTTGCTTTTGTTTCTCTTTTGAAAAAACCACCGGGGATTTTACCTGCGGCGTATCCTCTTTCTCTGTAATCAACGGTAATAGGCACAAAGTCTATACCGTCTTTTGCTACTGCTGATGCTACTGCATTTGCCATTACCATTGTGTCGCCGACTCTTACTACACAAGATCCGTTTGCCTGTTTTGCAAGTTTACCTGATTCAACATGAATCTCTTTTCCTGCAATACTCAGCGATGTTTTAATTATTTCCATTTTTACTCCTGTTTGCCCGTCTATAAACATCCCACAAAAGATCCAAAAAACCACATACCCTAGGTATGAAATTTTTCGCATCCTTTGTGTTTATGACGAACTATTTTTATTTTCTTAAATCAAGTTTCTTTAATATCTCTTGATAAGTTTCTTTTTTAGTTCTTTTCAAATAATCTAGAAGACTTCTTCTCTGTCCTATCATCTTCAAAAATCCGATTCTTGAAGCAAAATCCTTTGGGGATTTCTTAAAATGATCTCCTAAATAGTTAATTCTTGTAGTTAACAATGCAATTTGAACTTCAGGTGACCCTGTATCAGTTGCATGTGTTTTAAATTTTTCTACCACTTCTTTCTTTTGTAATACCATCTTACTGCTCCCCCGTATTTTTTACTTTTTTAGTTTTTTCAAACTGAAGGGTTATTATATCAAATTATTTTTTTTATGTAAACATCTGCATAATCTGTATAAAACATACCGTTTTTTGTACAATGATTGTTCAAATGAAATTAGCAACTAAAATTTTCATATATATTTTGACATTTATTCTGTTATCCTTAGCCTTATTACATTTTGCATTGATTTATATTTTACCGCTTGATGATGTTAAAAACAAGATTATATCAACAATTGAAGAAAAAACAAATGCTTCAGTAAGCATACATAAGATATCCGCAAGTTTGTTTGATTTCTCTCTCAATCAGGTTGATATTAAACTCAAAGAAGAAAAAATCTTACATATTGATAATGCTAATATATACTTTTCACTTTTGCATCTTTTGAAAGGTAAAATAAAGGTATTAAGCATAAATCTTGATACTATTGAGGCAAATATAATAAAAGATGAACGAGGTCATTTTAACTTTGAAAAGCTATTAAAACCAACTGTCGCAGAAACAGAACCTGCTCAGACAAAAAAACAGGAAGATACCGAAGACATCATAAATCTTCTTTTATGTAAAACCCATATTCAAAACGGAACCGTCAAATATATTGATCAAAAAAATAAACTTAGTTTAAATATTAGCAATATATCTTTTTATATTGAAAAATTTTCATTTGACCAAATTTTTAAATTAAATGCTTCCGTAAAAGCAGATGCAACATTAAACAACAGAAAATTTGATTCATTATATATAGCACTTAATTCATTTATAACCCTGCATTCAATGGATTTTGCCAAAGCAAAAATTGATCTGGACAATTTTGTAATAAAATTTAAAAATACTGTGCTTATATCAAAAGGCACCCTTGAAAATTTTAATAGTCCTGTACTAAATACAAATATTCAAATTAGAAATTTATCATCCGATATTTTAATAAACATTACAGAATCGCCTGAGTTTTTTATTCCTGAACTTGATATAGAAACAAAAATAAATGCCGATATTGACAAAGGCATTATCCATATGGAATCTTTTAATGTTAAGACTATGGATTCATCAATAGATATAAACGGGAATCTTGATTATGCAGGCAAAAACTTAATTTATAATTTTGATTTATCTTTTAATCTGCTTTTGGAAAAAATCGGAAATGCCGTTAAAATGCTTCAAGAATATAAACCTAACGGAAATTTAAAAGGCGAGTTTGTAATAACCGATAAAAATTTAATGCAGGGGACATGTAATCTTATTGATATCAGTGCTTTCGTATCAAATCTTGGATATTTTACAGATATTAATTCTAATATTATAATTAAAAATATTGATAATATTAAAGCACCTAAATTTACAGGCAATCTAAATAAGAATCCGTTTCTTTTGGAAGCATCTTATTTAACCGGCAAGAATTCGGCTGATATTTCAGTACTTTTCAGAGCAAAAAAAATATTGGGTACACCTGATACCGCCCAAAAAATTGCTGCCTCAAAAGGTAAGAACACAGAAAAAATTAAAAGTGAAACTAAAAAATCGAGTCTTCATCCTTTAGATATAGAAGTAGATTTTATGGCTGATGATATTGATACAAGATTTTTTAAAGGTAAAGATATAATATTTAGAATGGATTTAACGGGTATCACACCTGCCCTTGATAAAGTTAATGGCAACATGAATTTTCAAAGCGGCCAAGGAACAATAAAAGATTTATATAAACTTACAAATTCAAATGCTTTAATGAAAGGATTGTTTTTATCGCTTGATATTGTCAGCAGAGTAATAAACGCTTTGAATGTTTTAGATATTTTAAACAGTATCGGCAGTGCAATTTTCACTTCTAATACTGAAAATGCCGGTGCAATCGACGGACAACCTGAGCAAAAACATAAATTGGACGGTAAAATGGATTTTGACTCCTTTATTACTTTTCTTAATTTTTCAAACGGCAAAGCAACATTTGAAAAATGTTCTTTTATTTCAGACCTGCTATCTTTTAAAGTGACAGGCGAAATGGATTTTAAAAAAGACAAATTAGACATGACTGTACATACTGCGCCCGGCAAACATGACGATGACGGAATAATGCCTTTAACAATGACAATTACAGGAACGATTGAAGAACCAAATGGGAGTTTAAGTTTGCTTGGAAGCGTTTATTCCGTGGTAAGCCAGTCTCTTTTAAATAATGCTGTATCTGACGGATTAAAGAAAGGTTTTGTGAATCTTTTAGGTTTAAAAAAACATGACGAGAAAGGTAACGAAATCCAAGATGTAAACATATCTACAAATACTTTCACTCCTAACTATCAACCAACTGAACCTCAAAAGTAATATATTGCACTTTAACTATTGTTTTAAAAATTTAAAGCCGGAGCCGAAATATTTCGGCAACAACAAATAATTATGCTGCCCCTAATATACTTCTGACAGCAAACGATGATGCAACTCCCAGTTTCTTGACAGGCAGTTTTTCTCTTACCTGATCCTGCATTAATAAGTTGAAATCTTTAAAGTCAGCTATTGCCTGAGCAGTTGATTTTTCATCGCTTAAAGTATTTATCACATATTCGTTTTCTTTGACAATATCTGTCATTTGCCCGTTGAGACGAACTAAAATTGAATCAAAATACTGCTGAGCCGTCATATTGGAATCTATAAACACATCTTCAAGAAGCGGTTCAATATCTTTGCCTTCGGCCAAAAGACGAATACCTGTTATTATTATCGCATCTCTCAAAAGACCGCCCGCATATTTTTTAAGTTTATCCTGTATTATTTCAATACCTCCACCTTTAAGTTTTGAAAGAATAATTGATTCAACGCTTCTTTCAACTGCACCTCTTATACAACCAAGCGCTTCATAATATTTACCGTCTTTCACAAATTTTTCAACTCTGCTCTTTGTAAAACTGTCGAGAATATTTTCTGTCAAAAGCATATTGATTGCTTTTTTAAGTTCTTCTTCGTTGGTCTTTTCATCTTCACCTTCAAACCACCGGCTGCTTGTGATAAGTTTAAATAAAATATTGTTTTTGTTTTTAAGAATATCTTTAATACCGGCAACACCCGTATCATAAGGTGCTGACTTTACGTTTTTAAGTTCTGTTATAAATTTTTGTTTCGGTGTTGCAGGTTTTAATATATCCGATATTATATCCGCAAGTCTGCCTGTAGATTTCTTTACTGTACTTACTTTATCCGATATTACATTTATAACATTGCTTCTTTCAAAAAGGCCTGCCGTGTTACTGTCTTTTTCATTAATTCTTACACTGCATTTTTGTCCTGTCTGCGGGTATAACGAATCAGCGGTTACTACGGGGAGTATTGAATATTTTTCATAAATGTCACCCAAAGAGGCTAACATTTCATCAGACAACCCTTCAATAAACATTTGTGTTTTTATTATTTCATTTCCTCTTACATTTGCATCTGAAATCTGTTTTATTTTTACAAGGTCAGATTCCGTTATCTGCCCGTTTGTTTTTATTACAGCTCCGTTTATATGAAGCCTGCTTATCATTTCTTCGGCCTCTGAAATTTTATCTGTTACAAGAATTATTTCGTATCCTTTTGCCTGCAAATTTCTTACTGTTTCTTCATCCATTGAGGCAAGCTGTGATGCGTTAAATATTATTGCATTTGAATCAAGTCCGTTGTTTGTTTCACCGTTTGTTATTCTTTCAATACTTTCGGAATTAACGTCTTTCCTATTTGAAAAATCAAGATTTATACTTACCGGAGGTTTTGAAAGGCCGTCAATTACGGCATTTTTCATTGCATTTATCACAGATTCCAGAGTTGAATTATTTTCAACCATTATAACTTGTTTGATACCTTTGAACATCTTACTGTTTATCCCTGCCATTTGAGACTGTTTAAACATACTTTTTAAATTTTCAATTTTTATATTGTTTATATCGAAAGTTGAATCATTTGAATAAAAAATAAGTTCGCCGTTTTCTTTATCAAGATAAGCCCTTATTTGTTTACCTTCTCGTTCGCCTATTATCAAACCTTTTCTTCCTTTCATCTGCTTTGAAGAAGAAGTTGTTCTTATACTTACAACGTTAAATCCCTGTCTCCTGAGATTTTCTGCCTGTTTTGCATCATCGGTTATTACAAGATTTGATTTTATATCAGCATTCAAACCGTTTTCTTTTATTTGTTTTACAAGTTCTTCATTAATATTTTCGGCAGAAACTATTTCCAACGCAAATTTTGTTATAATAGTTATAAAATTAATAAGATTTTTATCCTCTCTGATAACATCACCTATGGTAACATTTTTTCTGTTTTTAATGTTATCAAGTTGATCTGCTATAATTTTTGCCATTTCTTTTACGCTTTTTCCGGAATTTAGCAATTCTGGCGTAATTAATTCATATATCGGGATAACTAAAGCAAAAGTATCCGCATTTTCATTGTCATCCTGCACATCTGAAAATGCCCATTCATATCCCATCGCCGTCAGTTCTTTTTCTAACTCTTCTTTTTTTTCTGATAATATTTTATCTTCCGCTTCTCTTTTTTTGTCAAGTTCAAGTTCTATAATTAATGCCATTCTCCGCACGCTGTCTCTGGAATTCAACAATTCCGGTGTAATCAATTGAACGGCATCTTTATGATTTTTAAGTTCGTTTTTTAGTTTTTCGGTCAGTTCGTTTTCTTCCCCGGCAGTCATAATTTCACTGCCTGTACCGGTTTTGGCTTTAATCGTTACTTTTCGCATTTGTACATTAAATTTATTTTCAGAATCAATATTCTGCTCCGCATTAATCTTTATTTCCGTCCCGTTGATAATCGGTTCAATCCGGATTCCCATTTCATTTATTCTAATCATACCTGCTTTATCTATAGGTTCTTCGGCATCTCCAAAAAACATTTCACCTGTTATTGAATCTATTTTAATGACAAGAGTGTCTCCGTTTTTATCATACGGTTTCACGGTAATGATAATATACGTATCCGGATTTCTCAGACATCTGAATTCTTTAAGCCTATACAAAGAGCCCGCCGACAGCTTATAAGCATACATTTTGATGCCGTTGATAAACGCATTAATGACAAATCGACCGGATATTATTTCGTAAAAATAATGATATGTCTGATTTTTTTTCTTATTAAATTCATAGGTGCGGTTAGGAGAAAAATGTTTTAATACGGGAACATGGTCATACACCGTATTTGCAAAAAACATTGTAGCAGCTCCCTCCATAATTTTTTTATTGTCTTCGCCTGCCACATTTCCTCTTTCAGATAAAAGAAAGAATGTCCCGTCAAAATAAAATCTTAGATATGTTTCATTTATTACGGCATCCGTGTAATCCTTATTATTAACGTGCAGTTTGTATTTCTCAAAACGCATTGCATCGTCCAATTCAAAAATATTCTTCCCCGACGCATTTAAAAAATATTTTTTATTGTTGTACTCAAAAAATATCCCGACATTATCTATTTTCTTGAATTCCGAGGCGCCGTTGATAAAAATCCATTTCCCTTGTCTTTTCTTGGCTATGACCACGCCGTCTTTTTTTATTTCATTTTCATTTATCGTAAATATTTCCGGCATATTGTTTAAATGCGCGGATATCATGCTTTGTAAATTTTTATAATTGTAATCTTTGCCGTTTGTTAACAGCACGCCTTTTATATCATTTTCCGATTGAATTTTATTGGCGTCTATTGTGCCGTCCTGTCTTAAGAATTTCCCTTTTGATAATTTATAAAAAGATTTTACGGTGCCGTCTTCCAATATATCGCAGACATAAATATTCCCGCCGACATATTTTATATATAAAACTTGTTTATTGTTTAAGCCGTCTCTTCCGTCAAGCACTATCACCGCATCCGGTTCCCTCTGAACAGCTTCCATATACTGCACATCGTCAACAGTAATTGCATAGTCATATTCATGTTCGTCTTCTGTATAATAAACTTTCTTTTTTGCACCATCCTTGCCGTTTGTACGTTGATTAAATCCTCTCATATGCCCTTCACATATATGAATCCATGACTCTAAACTTAATTTATCATTTTTCGCTTTGACTTCATTATATGTCCTTAACGCATACAGTCTCGCCAAAACTTTCAACTCTTCAATACTGCTTAATGTTTCATGTTTAAACTGTTTGATTTTTTTAATCAGCTCTCTTATTTCTTCAGGTGTAAGTTCCCTGCCTTCTTTTCTTTGTATGGATTCTATAGTTTCTTTTACTTGTTTATCATTTTCATCAACAACAAAATCGCCATTTTCATACAATGAAATCAAATCATCTAATGTTATTTGACGGGTATATGAAGATAATATTGAAAATATTTCAATACTGTTTTTTAAATTTATTTTTTGCGCCTGTGCAATAAAAGGAATAGCTTTTTCAACGTCAGCAAGCAAATCGTCAAAATTAATGTCCTGCACCAATTGGGCAAAATAATCAGTGTCTGAAACAGGAATTTTATTTTTTTGTGATATTTGAGCTTTGTTCCAAACAGTATGGGCTTCGGAAAGAGCCTTACGGGTTATTCTGTTTGTAAGCATTTTTATCAAACCCATAGTCGGGATAAAATCTAATGTTGCCAAACCTGCCTGTGTTAATATCTCTTTTACTCCCTCTTTGACGGCTTCTTCCGACCGACCTTTATGATGTCCGATAAACCATCTCATAACCGACGGATGAAATACTCCCAAGATTATTATCGGATTCTCTATCGTGTTTATCCATTTTTGTCTTTTTTCAAAATCTTTTATCCTTAAAAAATCCAGCAGTTTGGACAGCCATGTCATCGTAAGCTGACCGGATTCCATCTCGCCGGATTTGCTATTCTGCAATAACACTTCCTGTACTCCGTTTATATATTTTTCAATATATTCCTTATCGCCAATAACACTTTTTACTGTTTCTATATTTTTTAACATCCAAATCATTGTATCAATGTTACTCAACAAAGTTTTATTATATGTATCCAGCACTTTATTTTTATCCGCACCAACTGCCGATTCCAACAATTCATGCAAATATAAATTGCTTGTCTGAATTTCTCTTGCGGATATAAGCCCCTGAATACGCCTGCTTAAACCGGCATCTTTTGTGTTAAGATTTTCAAATAATGTGTTTTTGGTGCTATTTTTTAAAGCTATTAATTTTTCTTCAAGCAAAGTTATATCTATATTCGAAAGATTATTCGTTTCATATGCTTTTTTCACCCACCATTCAACATTTTTCAAATTGAATGAATTTTCATGTATGCCGTTTTTTATTATTCGGTAAAGCAACTTAATTCTTTCTGTATCTATCGATTCAAAATCTTTTTCCGTCAAACTTTCTATATTTGTTATTCCCAAACCATTTCTTAAAATTTCATCAAAATAATCGTAATGAGTACTCATTATGGTCCGTCTCTGTATTTTTAAAACTTTTATTAATTCTGCTTTTTCTTTATCTGAAACAGAATTTATATCGGTACCTGCCATCTTTTTTTTGATGTCATTTGGCAAATATCCGACTATTCCAGTTAATGCGACTATTTTATCCTTTTCGGATATCGCTCTTTCTGCAACTTGATCTATAACCGGCTTAGAATCAGCTTTGGCTTCTGCAGATTTTTCGAACAATTCATTTAACTGCTTTTTAAAAAGATTTGTTAATTCTCCTTTTAATCCGAGACTTTCATCTATTTTTGATAAAAACTCAGCAGTTAAAACAGATTTTCCCTTGTCATTTATAGTTTTTATATCGCTATCCTGTAAAAATTTTACTGTTGCCTTTAAAATTATTAAAACTTCTTCCGTTTCCAAATGATTATTTTTTACTTTTTTGATTAATCCTACCCAATAACGCATCAATTCATAAGGACTCGCTTTATCATCCAAATATTCAGATTGTAAAGTATCGTAATATTGGTGTGAAATAAAATTTTCAATATGTGTAAATTTCCATAATGAAAACACATCCTCACCATACAGACTGCCGATAAGAAAAGATATGTTCTGTGCATAAAATTCATGAAAGGCTCTGTAATTGGTGACTATTTCATTCGGATCTAACCTGAATCCCTTTTTATCTAAGATATGATGCCCCATCTCATGAGCCATTGTAAGTAAAGCATCTTCAAATGCAAGTGAAGACAATGTTATCGGTTTAAAAGAACCTATAGAGTCTGAAATCGCAAGTTGTTCATTTGTGGCAGAATTTCCGGCAAAAGGAAGTATTCCCATATATGCCGTAGAATAAGTATAAGTTTCATAGCCGGTTTTTTCCAATACACTGTTTATTTCGTTTTTTAAAGATAAAAGAGCTCCGCTTGTATATTTTTTACCTGCATCATAATATGATTTTATGTACATATAATCATCATTATAATCTCCGGTATCCCATACAGCGATCTGCGCTTCGTTCTCTTTTATTATTTTGTTAATTTGATTTTCTACATATTCGGCATTTGTTTTTATATCCCGTAAAACTTCCGGCAAACTGCCTTTGACGGCAAGAAATGATGAAATTAAATTTTCTAAAATAGCTTCTTCTTTAACTCTTGAATCATAGGCAACATCCACAACTTTCTTAAATAAAACAAATGCTTTTTTATCTGAAGTTCCTTGAATTATATCTAAAAGTTCTTCTATATCTGATTTTTCAAGTGTTTTAACTGAAGATGTCATTAACCCGATAATTTTATTTTTATCATCATCTGCCAACTCCAACCTGGCATTTGGAGATAATATATTCCAACGCACATGGCTTGCTATATTAAACGTGAGTGTTGTTGCTATATGACCCAACAGATATAAAGCTACGGGAAGCAACGCAGGAATAATTATTGAAGATGAAATTGTTACAGCGAAAAGTAATATTCCGGTTATAAAACCAAATTTTACGCCGGACAACGTAGCCTGTTTGATAACATTTACTCCGCGTGCCATTTCAACAGCTTTTATTTGATTTTTTTCGGTTTGTATAATTTTCTCTTTTGCTTCTTTGATTAATACTCCATTTTTATCGTTAATTAAAAAACCAAAAGGATAAAATATTTTTTGAAGCATTGACAATTTACCTGTGTCAACAAAATGCAAAGCCACAAAATTTTTATTAAATAATGTACCGAAAACTTCAATAAAAGGAGCTATTTTGCTTCCTGTTAAACTCAATTTGGGTGTTTCTTGCCGTTTAAATCCGTCAAGTTTTCCGGCAACAATCACTGCCATTTCTTTTACGGATTTTCCGGAATTTAATATATCGGGGCCTATTAACTCCATTGTTTCTAATCCCTGCTGTCCTTCAAATGCCCAATCATATCCCATTGCCGTTAATTCATCTTGTATTTTATCGGTCAATTCCATCTGTTGTTGAACACTTAATTTTTTTGCAGGACGGCTTTGTTTATCAAGTAACGATGCTACAATCTCTGCCATTTCTCTTACGGTTTTGCCGGAATTTAACATATCGGGACTGATTAATTCCATTGTTGCCGTGATATTTTGTCCTTCAACTGCCCAGCCGTATCCAATTATTTTCAGTTCCCCTTCAATTTTTCCGATTAAGTCCATTTCTTCTTCAGTAGTAAGTTTTTTTCTGTCAGATTTTCTGTTTTTTTGCCAGATTTCAGTCAGTTCTGACTTTGAATTGTTAAAAAATTCAGCAAATTGTTGCGCTCTTGTCTGCTGTTCAACCGAAATTCCGCGTTTAACCGCATCATCTCTTACGGTTAATATCCCGCTTGACCCGATTTTTATTTCATTTTTTATTTCAGGAGACTTATTTTTTAACGGATAAGCAGATAATACGGCATCAAGTTCCATTGCCAAATCGGCAAGAATTTTAAAAGACTGACCCTTGGGAAGGTATATCGTCATGAATTTACCGACCTGAGTATCATTTCCGGCATTGAGTTCTGCTAATTTTTCACTGTTTGTTGAAACTTTGAAAGTCATATTGTATTTATCAAGTATCGGTCTTACCAAATCATATATTTCCTGTGCATTTTCAGGACTTGCACTTATGTGTAATTTTACACTTTCTTTACTTGCCTTAACCATTCTGCTGTCTTGGTCAATAATCGACACCCACATATCGTCAAAGGCTTCTCCGTCTACGTCAGAATCTCCAAATTCTCCTATGATATAAGTTTTGCCGTTTATTATTTCTTTATGTCCTTTTTCAAAAGTTCCTTTTCTTGTTCTCTTCTTTCCAAATGCCTTTTGACCGTATTTATTGCCAACCGCCTTAATAAATTCTTCATAAGTTGCGCTTTCACCCGCAATTTTTTCAATATCTTTTTTCACTTCGGGATTAAGTTCTGTGGAAGGAAAATCCAGCTCAGTAATGATGCCGGCAATTTCCTGAAGATATATGTTATATTCTTTATCCCACGAACCGGCATTTATGCCAAAAACTTCAATTGCTTTTTGCTTTAACTGTTCCATAGACAAAGAAGAGTTATCAGTTACAAACTGTTCAATTATGCGGTAATCCGCCTTTGCCTGCGGCATATTGTTTTCTATAAGACGCATTTTTAAAACTTTTTCACGTTCGGCATTCAATATTTTTATCACTTCTTTAACCGTAAAAAACCTTTCGCTTGCGTTCACACCGTGCATAACATAATTAACATAATATTCATCAATATCATATCCGATAATTTTTGCAAAAATTTCAAAACCTTTTTTATCTTTTAAAATTTCGCCTTCAATATCGCCTGCCATTGAAGCTTTAGAACCGTCAAAAAGCATTTTTGCCGTTCTTTCATTTTCAAGCCATTCTACAGTTTTAAGATACGAATCTGTTTTCCCGGCTACTATTTTTTTAAATGCTTCTATTTCGGCAGGTGTTACCTCATCGGTATCAATAAAAGAAGTACCTGTCATATCCGTAATTATAAATTCCATCATTTCTTTAACATAAGGATTTTCTATCTGTCGGACAACAGGTTCTGTTTTTTCTTCGAACACGACAGCCGGAGTTTCTTTCTTTACAGCAACAATATTTTGTAATACCGCTATAATCTGTCCAATATTTGAGGCAATCTCTTCTATAATGGCAAGAGACTGATTTACAGTTGTATCATTTTTCGCTTCTTTGATTTTTATGGCATGTTCTATTAATTTTTGGAGTTCTTCGGTTTTTTCAAGAGCCTGTGAGAGCCTGTCCATATTAATATATTCTAAAAGAGATTCGTCGGTTTTCTGTGCCAAATCAGGTGTTGCTTCCAATCTGTCTTTCAGATTTTGTATTAACTGTTTTTTGATATCATTTCCGTCATCAGACAATAAAACTCCTGCCATTTTTACAGTTTCAGCAATCTGTTTTATCTGTTCTTGGCTGAGGACAGATTCCTGACTGTCAAGGATAAACCCGAGTTTTGATGCAAGCGAAGGATCTGCCAAAATCAATACTCTTTTCTGGTCAACAGGTGACAACGATGCTATTAAATTTGCCAAAGCCTGAAAAGACATTTTGCTCTGTTCTTTTGCTATTTTGTAATAAGTTTCTTCGGCAGTTTTTAATCCGTCGGTTACATTAGGAGTTATGACTATATAAGATACATTATGATTTTTTAATATTTCAGATACTGTATTTGTATGAAATCCACCTGTTATTATTACATCAACTCTTTTTGCCTGAGGCATATTTTCTATAATATTTGATATTTCGTCACCGGTTTTAACGGAAGGTGTTATAGTTGATATGCTGACTTCATTAAATATATTATCGGTAAAATAATTATTTCTTGCCATATTAACTGAATAGAATTTGTCTGCTTGTAAAATATATTCATCAAGCAAAGATAAAACTTTGTTATCAACATATTTTGTCCAAA
>JAQTSO010000014.1:0-14177 GCA_028711215.1 Endomicrobiaceae bacterium
GCATCAACAACATTATCTCCACCATTCTGTTGTTGCTGTCCGCCCTGCTCCTGACCCTCGGCAGAACCTGCCTGCTGTTGTTGTCCCTGCTGACCCTGCTGTTGCTGTTGAGCCTGCTTATAAACAACTTCTGCCAACTTATAAGAAGCGGTCTGCAATTTTTCTTTTGCCGCTTTTATTGTATCAACAACGTTACCTTTTATAGCTTCTTTTGTATCATTTATAGCCTGTTCAACCTGCAATCTTTCTTCCGGTGTAATTTTATCGCCGTGTTCTTTCAAACTCTTTTCTGTTGCATATACCAAATTGTCGGCTTCGTTTTTAACTTCTATTTCTTCTTTTCTTTTTTTGTCTTCATCGGCATACTGTTCTGATTCTTTTACAAATTTATCAATTTCATCTTTTGAAAGTTTTGTAGATGCTGTAATCTTAATAGACTGCTCTTTGCCTGTTCCCAAATCTTTTGCAGATACATGCAGGATACCGCTTGCATCTATATCAAATGTAACTTCAATCTGAGGAACTCCTCTGGGAGCCGGCGGAATACCGTCAAGCATAAATCTTCCCAAAGAAACGTTATCTTTTGCCATTGGTCTTTCACCCTGTAAAACGTGAACTTCCACGCCGGGCTGATTGTCCTGTGCCGTTGAGAAAACCTGCGATTTCTTAACAGGAACTGTTGTGTTTCTGTCAATGATAGCTGTTCTGACATTTCCTAATGTTTCAAGTCCCAATGTTAACGGAGTAACGTCAAGCAAAAGAATGTCTTTTACATCTCCTGTTAAAACGGCAGCCTGAACGGCAGCACCGTTGGATACGCATTCCATCGGATCAATTCCTCTTTCAACTATTGAACCGACATTTTTTTCAACAAATTTCTGAACTATCGGCATTCTTGTAGGACCGCCGACAAGTATAACTCTTGTTAAATCTGATGTTTTAAGCTTTGCATCGTTAAGTGCCTGGTCAACTGATTTTTTGCATCTCTGAACTATAGGGTCAACTAAATTTTCAAGTGTTGCTCTTGAAAGTTTCATTGCCAAATGTTTTGGTCCTGATGCATCTGCCGTAATAAACGGAAGATTCAAATCAGTTTCAAGAATATTTGAAAGTTCAATTTTTGCCTTTTCAGCTGCTTCCTGCAATCTTTGAACTGCCATCTTGTCGTTTCTTAAATCTATACCGTTTTCTTTTTTAAACGTATCGGCGATATAATTTATTATTGCTTTATCCATATCGGTTCCGCCGAGCTGTGTATCTCCTGATGTTGATAATACTTCAAAAGTTCCTTCTGTTCCGATTTCCATAATAGTAACATCAAGTGTTCCGCCGCCTAGGTCAAACACCAATATTTTTTGTTCTTTACCGATTTTATCTATACCGTAAGCAAGTGAAGCTGCCGTTGGTTCGTTAACAAGTCTGACAACTTCAAGACCTGCAATCGCACCTGCATCTTTTGTTGCCTGTCTTTGATGGTCATTAAAATAAGCAGGAACCGTAATAACTGCCTTTTCAACTTTTGTACCTAGATAAGATTCTGCATCTTTTTTAATTTTTTGCAGTATAAATCCTGATAATTGCTGAGGAGTAAACTCTTTGCCGTTTATTTGGTATTTAAAGTCTGTTCCCATTTTTCTTTTAAATGCCGAGAATGTTCCTTCGGGATTTGTAACCGCCTGCCTTCTTGCCGGTTCACCGACTAAAAGCTGACCGTCTTTTGTGAATGCAACATAAGAAGGAAATGCTTTTCCGCCAAGCGTTGTTCCTTCTGCCGATGGGATAAGCGTAACTTTACCGCCTTCCATAATTGCTGCTGCCGAATTTGATGTTCCTAAATCTATTCCGATAATTTTACTCATGTTACCCTCCGTTCTATTTATTTTCTTCTTTATTTTATTTTGTGAAAATTTATTCTTTATTTTCTTCTTTGTTCTCGTCGTTGCCAAGTTCTTTTCCGTTGTTGTCGTTGCTAAGCTTCCCAGCTTCCGAACCTCCACTCTTCTTCGTTTCGGGTGTTTTTGCTATTTTTACTTTTGCCGGTCTCATTAATTTCCCGTTACATTTGTATCCCTGCTGATATACTTCCAAAATAGTCCCGTCTTCTTTATCTGACTCAACTTGAGCTAATGCTTCACAAAAATGCGGGTCAAACTTTTTATTTAAACATTCTATTTTTTCAACGCCTTCTTCTTTGAGCATTTTTGCAAACTCTTTGTGAATCATATCAAGCCCGACCATTATACTGTCTAAATTTTTGCCTGCTTTAACACTTTGCAGTGCCTGCTCAAAAACATCATATATACCTATCTGTTTTATCAAAATTTTTTCCCTGCCCCAGTTTAAAAAATCCTGCTTTTCTTTTTCGGTTCTTCTTCTGAAATTTTCAAAATCGGCTTTTAGTCTTAATAATTGGTCGTAATATTCATCTGCTTTTTTTTGTTTTTCTTCAACAGATTGTCTCAAAATATCAAGTTCAGATAATTTTTCTTCTCTTGCTATTTCCTCAACTGTTGTCGGTTCTATATTTTTTTCAACTTTTTTTTGTTCTTCACTCGTCATTGTCTTGGTCTCCTATTTGTAATAAATATCCGTTAACTATTTTTGAAACTGAATTTACAAGCGATATCATTCTATCGTATTCCATTCTCTTTGGCCCGATAATTCCCAATACTCCGATTACTTTATTACCGTAACTGTATGATGTTGTTATTACGCTTAAATCTTTTTGTTCTTCACCTATTTTTACCTGAATTTTACTATTCAAATCTCTGCCTATTATCTGTTTTAACCTGTCCCTGTCCTCGTTTAACTGCATTAAATACCGTGCAGATTCCCAATCCTTAAAGTCCGGAATTGATAATACATTTGATGTTCCGTCCATATATATATCGTCTTGTATACTGTCTATTACACTGCATATACAACCTGCAAACTCCATCATGTTTTTTTGTTTAGATTCGTAATGCTGAATTTCACCGATTATTCTTTTACTTGCCTGAGTAAGTGATATTCCTCTTAATTTTTTATTAAGAAACTTTTTTAAATCTTCCAAATCATCTATATCTATACTTATATTTACTAACTTGTTTTTAACTGTTCCCGTTTTTGTAAGAAGCACTACTAAAACCTGTTCTTTTGAAATCTGTATAAGTTCAATATTTCTGATTTCATTATTTTCTGCTTTTGGAGCTACAACAAAACCCGTATAATGAGAAAGCCCTGATAAAATTCTTGATGTCTGTGACAATAATGTTTCTATTTCTTTTGTTTTCTTTTCATATTCTTTTTTGATTTTCTCTTCTTCTTCTACTGCAACTTTTTGCAATTCTATTATTGAATTAACGTATGCTCTGTATCCCGTATCTGTCGGTATTCTTCCGGCAGATGTATGCGGATGAGTTAAATAACCGTCTTTTTCAAGTTCTGCCATTAAACTTCTTAATGTTGCCGGTGATAAATCAAAGTCATACTCATTTTCAAGCACACTTGAACCCACAGGTTTGCCTGTTTTTATAAACTGATGTATCACAGCATATAAAACTTTTGATTTTCTTTCTTTTAAAATGTTCTCTGCAATTTGTCTCATTATTTCCACCTGAAACGATGATATTTTTTAGCACTCACCTAATTACAGTGCCAATTATAACACAGATATTTTTGTTTGTCAAGCACCCAATGTTTGAGAGTGCCAATTTAACAAAATATAAAGCAATTCTTTAACTTAAGATTTTAAAGCCAGAGTTAAAACGTATTGATCGTTCGGATATAGTTTTTTGAGTATTTCAACCGTTTGGTTAAATTTATCTTTTTGATTTGTTTTATCGTATACTGCAGCCAAACTTTTTAATCCTTGAAGGCTGTTAGGAACAATTTCCAAAGACTTATTAAAAGATTCTTCCGCCTTAGCAAAATTGTTCATAATAAAATACAAACTGCCTATGTTTATATATGTAAAAGCATACTCATTTTTTCTTCTTGGTTTCCAATAGTCAGGTTTGCTCATCAGTTTATCGGGAGCATTTAAATGCTCTTCATATTCCGCAAATGCTTTCTTGTAATCTCCGTTTTGGATATATAACCATGCAAGCCTGTAATACGTTTCGGGAAAAATCGGGTCTATTAATTTATATTGGTTGTAATACTTTACGGCTTTTTCAAAATTTTCATCTCTCTTTTTCAATGCTATTTCCGCATTTTTATCATCTTTCTTTGCAAGAAAAGTACGATACTGCAAATTATATTCCGCCCATAATTTTGTGTACAAAGCTCCGACTAAAAATCTGGATTGAACATAATTCGGAGCCAGTTTCCACAAATTTTCATATTCTCTCAAAGCATTATTCATATCTTCCGGTTGGAATCTGTCATTATAGTTATTTGCCTTAAAATATCTTGGCATTATAAACGACGGATTTTTCCCTATTGTTTTGTCAAAGAACTCTAAAGACTGATTCCATTGTCCCTGTTTAGAATAATAAATTGCAGTTGCATGGAGTTCATCTGCCTCAAAAAAACCATAAAATATAAATATCAGATAACTCATCATTAAAAATATTATTATTTGTAAAATTCTTTTTACTATTGCAGGAAACAAAGTTAAATCAATTTTTTCTTTTTTAATATATTGAAATGATATCGCACCTATAAGCCCTATCAACAACCATAACATAACTCCCGAAGAAACAAATCTGAGAGAAACACAAACGAGATTATGCCCAAGCTGGGCGACCATAGCACTGATAATCCCAAGTTGCAGGTATGCCAATGTGCCGTCATTTAAATTTCGTTTTCTGAAATATGCCAAATTTCTTAATCCCAAAGACAAAAATACCGCAATTAAAGTTAAGAAAATACCAATACCTACCATTCCTTCATCATAAAACACTTCCAGATATTCATTTTCACAATGATCTGTTTCAGTATTATGAGCCCCTTCTATGAAAAATATTTCAGGTCTTCTGAACGAAGGATATGTAACATAAAATGTTCCTATCCCTGTTCCCAAAACAGGATTTGTATTTATCATTTCCAAAGTAGACAGCCATGTACAAGTTCTGAAAGAAGCACTATCCGGACGTTTTTTTAATTGTATAAGTATTGCGCCCGTGATTGTTGTTATTGTAAGAATCGACATTATTATAAGAATAAAAATTCTTTTGGATTTTTGTATATTGAGTATGAAATTAACAAACAGGAAAGCAAACGTCAAAAGCCCGAGTCCGTATCCGATCCAGGCACCTTTAGAATATGTTGCTATTGTTGAAAATGTTATTAACACCCATAAAAAGAAAAGATGGAATTTTCTCTTTTTAAAAAATAAAGCCAATACTATCGGACTCATTACAACTAAAAAATCTCCCAAAAAGTTAGGATTGCCGAATGTTGAAAATATTTTATTGCCAAAAGCCTGTCTCCATACAAAAGGATCCAATCCTTTATCAGGCGGCGGCGGAAAAAACTGTATATCTAAAAATTGAATGACAGAATAAATACAAACTATGTAAGTCGCAAATATTAAAAAATTAATTAACCTGTTTATATTTTTTTTGTCCGCAAACATATCCATTATGCTTAACGCCAACAAACAATATATCAATCTTCTTAAAAATTCATTCAAAGATGCA
The DNA here is from genome assembly GCA_028711215.1 of Endomicrobiaceae bacterium. Lineage (GTDB taxonomy): Bacteria > Elusimicrobiota > Endomicrobiia > Endomicrobiales > Endomicrobiaceae > Proruminimicrobium. The sequence continues at coordinate 5,625 of JAQTSO010000014.1, forward strand.
TAATGAAAATATGAAAATAAATATGAGATTAATCCTGAAACTAAAAACAAAAGTATGGGGACTGTAACTATTGGATTTTGTCTTAAATTTGAAAACAGATCTTCCTCAAATTTTAAGATTAACCAGGAACAAATTAAAAATATTCCGCCGATTTGCACTATTGTTATTTTTATCTGGGCGGAATCATAAGTGCCGAGATAAAAACTTACGGCAACCAAAAAATAAAATAAAGGTATTCCGTACAGTACTATTTTCGAAAAACTTTTTCTTATGACATTAGATATCATTTTTAAGCCTTTTTCTCAAAACAAATTAGAAAGCCGACAAGAGGATTTGAACCTCCGACCCATCGCTTACGAAGCGATTGCTCTACCAACTGAGCTATGTCGGCATATTTTTATACTATTATATCAAAATTTATATCTTAATATGTTATCGAAAATAAAAAAATGAAAAATACAGTAACATAACTAAAAATTGTAAAGTTAAGCCAAAAAACAAATTTATGGTTATATTTTTGTTCTTGTTTTAAAATCTTATAAATTATATTAAGCAACATTTTTATAACAAAATGTGAAAATAATGATATGGCAAAAGAAACACCTATTATGCATATATAAACTATTGTCGTCAGAATTAAAAAATTCTCAAAGATTCCCATCAATAAAATTTTTTGATTAATAAAATAACTTAAAAACACTGATAACAAATATAGGATTATAAAAAATAGTGATTTATTAGTATAGAACATTTTTAATTTTTAAATTATCTCTCTAAGTTCTTTAATTGCATTATCATTGCCGCAATATGCCGATGTTTTAAAATATTCAATAGCTTTTTCCGGCATATTTATATCTTTATAAACTTTTCCTATATAGTAATTAACAATATTATTATTTTTATCCAAACTTAAAGCTTTAAAATACCATTCTAATGATTGTTCATATTCTTTTTGATTATAGTATATTTGCCCTATTTTGTAATAAGGCATTATGTATTCCAAATCAGTTTCTATAGCTTTTTTATAATATTTTATTGCCTCTATTGAATCTTCCTTTTGCCCGTAAATTTCTCCCAACCCGCAATATGCCAATATATTTTTATTGTTGTTGTCTGTAGCTTTTTTATAAAAATTTATAGCGTTATCCAAGTCGCCTTCTTCCTTATACGTGTAGGCTATGAAATTATAAAGTTCACTTTTATCACTTACATTGATTAAAGCTTTGTTATACCAAATTCTTGCCCTGTCAAATTTTTTCAAATGTTCCAATATCTGACCCATCAAATGATATGATAAATTATTATTTTTATTTAATGTGATACTTTCATTAAGATAACCCATTGATTTGTTAAATATTACAAGTGAATCCAAAGTTTGTGCTTTTTGATAATATGCATATCCTAATGCATAATATATTTCTGAAGAATTATTGTTTTTTAATATTTTTTTGAGATATTCTATTGCACGATCGTAATATCCGATTTTAATCATGGATATTGCAACATTCTTATAAGTATCCTGGTTAGCTTCTCCCATAGAAATTAATTTTTTATAATATTTTGATGACTCAAAATAATTTCCCTGTGAAAAATTATTATCGGCTATAAATTGAAATAAATCCTTTTGGTATTGTTCATTTTTAACAAAATAAACAAACCCAAGCAACAATATAAAAAGTATAGTTATGAGCAAACTGAGTTTGCAATTTAAATCAAATTTCATAATTTTTGGAATATTTTTGTTATCAAGTATGGATTAAAACCATTTCTTTTTTTTCATATAAAAATAAATGGAGATTGTTGCCAGCAATATTATAAATATTGCCAAAAACCAGGTACCTCTATTGCCGAGAATATCCACTTCTAAAAATTTTACGTTCATGCCGTAATAACTTGAAACAATAAGTATAGGCAAGAAAATTGTAGCTATAACCGTTAAAAATTTAATAATTTCATTTAATTTTAAAGTAACTGCCGACATGTATATGACAATAAGAGAACCTATCATTTGTATAGAACCTGTTATTGTTTTATTTAATCTTTCAAGCTGATACGTTATATCTCTGAAATATGCGGAATAAGAATCTTGTAAATATTCTATATTGCCTCTTGAAAAGAAACTGTATACATATTGTTGCGGATCTGTGATTTTCTTCAGTGACAATAACACCTTTTTCAAGTCTAAAATTTCCTGCATGTACTCCTGCTTTGCATCTTCAAGAATTTTATCTTCCAATAGATCTATTTTGCCGCCTATTTTTTCCATAGTCAACTCAAGATTTGCAACAACTTTCGAAAGAATGTTATATAAAAGATTATCTATGTTTTTTAATTCTATCTGCGGTTTTAATTTAGCTTTTTGCATCAAAACATCAATAAATTCTAATTCTTCGGTATGAACTGTAACTAAAAGATTTTTTGCTATGAATATATCAAGCTCATATATAGATTCATCAAAATCCGTAATACTCATGGTTTTTTGACGAATCCCGTGGATATTAACAAATATATAATTATTAAATTCTTCAACTTTCGGGCTGTATAATGGGAATAAACAATCTTCTATTGAAAGTTCATGAAACTGGAAAGTATCTGAAAGCAAAGCAATCTCATCCGTAGCAAGATCACCTTTTTCTAAACTTAAATCTACCCATAAAAGATTTGGCTTTAAATTATAAATTTTTCCTAAATTTTCAACATTTAGTTCACATTCGCAAATATTATCTTTTAGATAAACAGCTTTTATCATTTTGCCCCCGTAAACATCAACAATACAGATAAGTTTCGTGATTTTACAAAATAAAAAATTTATAGTAAAGATTATATTTCCATATAAAGTACTTGACAAATAAGTAAATATATACTTTAATACTAAACGTGGGTTCTAAAAAACCCAGAAAAAGTTCGTGATTGAACTATAAACAAGGAGTAGAAGTAAATGGCACAAGGTAAAGTGAAGTGGTTTAACGACCAAAAAGGTTATGGATTTATTTCCAACAATGATGGATCTGGTGATGTGTTTGCACATTATTCAGCAGTACAATCTGACGGATTCAAATCTCTTGCTGAAGGCGATAGTGTTGAATTTGACGTTGTAGATTCAGACAAAGGTCCTAAGGCAGCTAACATAAGAAAGATATAATTAGCTATCATTGAAAAACACCCTACCTTCCGGTAGGGTGTTTTTATTTTGTTTTAATAATTATATTTTTATCTAAGCTTTTAAAAACAGTCTATAACAATCATTAATATATCTGAAAATTTTATTACCTAATGAAAATTTTTTATTACCGATTGATTTCACCGGCATTACTCCCATTAAAGAATTAGTAAGAAATACTATCTCGGAATTCATAACATCTTCCTGTGAAAAACACCCTTCTTTTAATGAAATTTTTTTTTGTTTCGCAATCTGAAAAATTTTTTTCCTGACTATACCGGGCAATATCCCTGAATCCAAAGAAGGTGTATAAATTTTATTTTTATTTATAAAAAAAACATTAGCACAGGTAGTTTCCGTTATGTTCCCTTTACTGTTTAAAAATAAAGCATCCTCGTAACCTTCTTTTAAAGCTATTGTTTTTTCTAAAATATTTTCTAAATAATTTAGAGTTTTATGACCAACCAACAAAGATTTTTCATTTTTTATTCTTTCTGAAAATTTTATTGATAAGCCATATTTATATTTTGCCGGTTCATAAATTTTGCAATCTGTACTAATCAATATATGGTTTTGTTCTAAGCCCTTGAAAAATAAAAGTTTTAGTGCTCCTTCTTGTATTTTATTTATCTTTATTAATTCTCTGCTCTTTTTCATAAATTCCGATAAAGTCATATCAATTTTAAGTTTTAAAAATACAGAGCTTTTTTTTATTCTGTGATAATGTTCTTTCATGAAAATTGGCTTACTTTGTATTACTTTAATTGTCTCAAACAAACCATATCCGTGAGATAAACCTGATCCTAAAATAAAATTTTGATTTTGCTCTGTTATATTGCCGTCTAAATATATTTTCATTTATTAACCTTTTATTGCTTTTCGCAAAGCTTTTCCTTTAAGAATTGTTTCTTTATACTCTGATTCTTCATCTGAATCCCAGACAATGCCTCCGCCGACCTGAAAAAAAGCTTTCCCGTCTTTTAAAACTATAGTTCTGATAACAATATTTAAATCCATATTGCCGTTAAGATCTAAATAACCAATCGAACCCGTATATATATTTCTTTGTGTCGGCTCTATTTCATCAATAATTTCCATAGCCCGAATTTTTGGAGCTCCTGTAATTGAACCTCCGGGGAAAGTCGCTTTTATAATGTCGGCAAACTTAACGTCTTCTTTTAATTCGCCTGTTACAGTTGCCACAAGATGATAAACCGTAGAATACTCCTCCAATGCAAAAAGTGTTTCAACCTTTACCGTTCCTATTTTAGATATTCTGCCCAAATCATTTCTTGCAACATCTACAATCATTATCAATTCCGACTTATCTTTTTCACTGTTTAAAAGTAATTTTTGATTAGATATATCTTCTTCTTTATTTATCCCGCGGGCAATTGTTCCTTTTATCGGTCTTGTTTGAATTTGTTTATTATTAACTTGGATAAACCGTTCAGGAGAACTTGAAACTATTTGAAAATCTCCATAATCAATAAAAGAAGAAAATGGAGCTGAATTTATATTTCTAAGTCTTTCATATAATGCCCAAGGTTCACCTTTATATTTTGTTTCAAAACGCTGGGTTAAATTAGCTTGATAGATATCGCCATTTTTAATATATCGTTTTATTTTAGTAATATTTTTAATATATTCTTCTTTTGAAAAATTTGAAGTAATTTTATTTTTATTTTTTATTTCTTTTATAATACTAACTGTTGCATTTTTTTTATTTGCCTGTTTAACTATTTTATTTAATTTTTTTATGATATCTTCGGCAGGCTGAGTAATTCCATGAGCGACAATATATGATTCTCTTTTTTGATGGTCATAGACAAAAATGCCGTCATACAGTGCAAAATATATATCGGGAATATTTTTATCATCTTTCGCTTGATACGGAACCTTTTCAATTTGCCGGCACAAATCATATGATAAAAATCCGACAAATCCTCCCGAAAAAGGAAACGGACTTTCATAATTTGTGCGGTATTTATCAAAAAAATCTTGAAAAACATGAAGAGAATTTGAATCTTTTGATTCATGCAGACTATTGCCTTCCATAATTTCAATCTTTTCATTTTTTGCTTTAAAAACGGCTAACGGCTCAAAACCAATAAATGAAAATTTGCCCAACCGATCATTATTTTCGCCGCTATCAAGAAAAAACGGATATGGATAATCTTTAATAAAATTAAAAATTTTATTAAATTCTATTTTTAAATCAATTTCCTTAATAATCACATCATGACCTTATATTTATTTAAGAGATTTTTTAAAGCTTATAGCATGAGTTTACGTTAGGCATACTGATAATTTAGATTATTATTTGCTGAAATATTCCAATGCCAATAAATAACCGTCAATACCCAACCCGGATATTTGCCCGAGAGCAACCGGTGCTATAAAAGAATTATGTCTGAATTCTTCTCTGGAATATATATTAGATATATGAACTTCTATTGTGGGTATTTGTACGGATGAAATTGCATCTCTTAAGGCAACCGAGGTGTGAGTATATGCCGCAGGATTAATTATAATCCCGTTAAAATTATTTTTTGCACTGCCGATTTTATCTACAATTTCACCTTCGTGATTCGACTGAAAACATTCAATTTCAATATTAATTTTTTTTGCAAAATCTTTTAATTTATTTTCTAAATCGGTAAGAGTAAACTTGCCATAAATTTCAGGTTCTCTGGTCCCCAATAAATTTAAATTTGGTCCGTTAATAATTAATATTTTTTTCATTTTAACACTTCCTTCAATAAATTTAATACCGTTTTATCATCAACTTCGATTTTTGATTTTATATTCCCGATTTTTTTAGGCAAAACGAATTTTATTTTATTGGAAATTGATTTTTTATCTCTTTTCATTATCGCAAAAAACCTGTCGGCATTATAGTTTGAATTTATCTTTATATCGAAACCGGCATCAATTAAAATGTCTTCCAAAATTTTAGTTGTTCCCTTTTTTGCATAAGATATTGTTTCGGCAAGTTTAGAAACAAATATCATGCCGAATACAACCGCTTCTCCGTGTAGAAATTTTTTATATTCGGTTATCGTTTCTAAGGCATGCGCAAAAGTGTGCCCAAAGTTTAATAATTCTCTGATACCTTTCGTTTCCTTTTCATCCATCTGAACTATATCTGCTTTATATTTACACGATTTATATATTATATTTTCAAAATCTTTTTCGGATATTACTGATTTATTGAAAATTAATTTTAACTGTTGAAAAAATTTATCATCAAAACTAACGGCATATTTAATAACTTCAGCCATACCGTTTTTTAAATGCCTTGAATTTAAAGTCTGCAGGAATTTTGTATTGATTAAAACGCATTCCGGCTGGTAAAATGTTCCCACTATATTTTTGCCACTGTCAGTATTTACTGCTGTTTTGCCGCCCACGGATGAATCTACCATTGCAAGCAATGTGGTCGGCACCTGAATATATTTTAAACCTCTCATGTAAACAGAGGCAAAAAAACCGGCGATATCTCCGACAACCCCTCCTCCCAATGCAATTACGGTATACTGTCTGTCAATCCCGACAGACACGGCATATTTAATTATACGAGACAATGTTCCAAGCGTTTTTTGTTCTTCACCTGCTTTAAAAACATAGGAATGAACCAAAATTTTATCTTCCGCCAACAAAGTTTTAATTGAATCTAAATAAAACTTTGCAACATTTGTATCGGAAACAATAAAAACTTTTTGTTGTTGTAAATGCATACCTAAATTTAGCGATAAATCTTCTAAATTTTTTAAAAAAACTATAGGATAGCTTTTTGATACTTTTAAATTTATTTGTTTCATTTTCATAAACTCATAATATAAGTATTTTTTTGAATTTTTTTATTTTTCTGTAACAACATAATAGTTGTGATTTGTAAAGTTTTGATTTATCTTTTTATATACTCGCGACTTTGGAGATATATTTAAAACATTATCTTCAGATACAACGGTAACAACATAATCTCTGTCTTTTTCTAAATCAGGGATTGAATAATAACCGTATTTATCTGTTAAGAAAACATTAGACGCCCCATTATTGAGAAGTTTAACCGGAATCCTTGAAACCCCGTATCTGCCCCTTAAGATTCGCCCGCTAATCGCAAACTTTTTATCATTGAATACCTGGGAAACTTCACTATCCGGCTGTGCAACTGCCTGATTATTTTTTTCTTCTCGTTCTATTATTTTTAACTTTTTCTTTCTTTCTTTTTCCAGTTCTTTTTCTTCACGCTCTATTCTCTTAAGTTCTTCTTTCCTTAATTTTTCTTCTTCCTTTGCTTTCTTCTTTTCTTCTTCCTGTGATAATTTTTCTCTTTTTTTATTCTCAATTTCTATTCTTTTTAATTCTTTTTTCTTCAGTTTTTCTTCTATTGCTCTTTTTTCTGTCTCTTCCTTTTCTAATCTTTGTTGTTCTTTTCTCTGTATTTCTATTTGTTTCAATTCTTCTTGCCTTAATTTTTCTTTTTCCAATAATTTTCTCTTTGATTCTTCTTTCACAAACTTCTCTTGTTCTTCATTTAATTTATTCTGTAATTCTATTTTTTTAGATTCTTCTATTCTTAATCTTTCTTGTTCTTGTTTTTGAAGTTCAATTCTATCCAACTCTTCTTTCTTAAGTCTTTCTTGTTCCAGGTCTCTATTTTTTGCTTTTTCTTGTTCCATTTTCCCTTGTAGTTCTTTTTTCTTTGATTCTTCTTCTTGTGCCAATTTTTCCTGTAAGGCTATTTTTTCCTGCATTTCCAATCTTCTTTTTTGTTCTTGATTCATTTTTTCCTGCAACTCTATTCTTTTTAATTCTTCTTTTCTTGAGTTCTCTTCTTCCAATGCTTTTTTCTTTGCTTCTTCCCGTGCTAATTTTTCCTGCAACTCTATTCTTTTTAATTCTTCTTTTCTTGAGTTCTCTTCTTCCAATGCTTTTTTCTTTGCTTCTTCCTGTGCTAATTTTTCCTGCAACTCTATTCTTTTTAATTCTTCTTTTCTTGAGTTCTCTTCTTCTAATGCTTTTTTCTTTGCTTCTTCCCGTGCTAATTTTTCCTGCAACTCTATTCTTTTTAATTCTTCTTTTCTTGAGTTCTCTTCTTCCTTTGCTTTCTTCTTTGCTTCTTCCTGTGCTAATTTTTCCTGCAAGGCTATTATTTCTAATTCCTCTTTGTTTATACTTACTTTCTCTATCTGTCCGCTATCTTCTTTTGCTTTTTTCTTTGCTTCTTCTTGTGCTAATTTTTCCTGTAAGGCTATTCTCTTAAGCTCTTCTTTTCTTAAGGTTTCTTCTTCCTTTGCTTTCTTCTTTGCTTCTTCCTGTGCTAATTTTTCCTGTAAGGCTATTTGCTTAAGTTCTTCTTTCCTTAATTTTTCTTCTTCTTTTGCTTT
>JAQTSO010000014.1:14277-40622 GCA_028711215.1 Endomicrobiaceae bacterium
TAAGCTCTTCTTTTCTTAAGGTTTCTTCTTCCTTTGCTTTCTTCTTTGCTTCTTCCTGTGCTAATTTTTCCTGTAAGGCTATTTGCTTAAGTTCTTCTTTCCTTAATTTTTCTTCTTCTTTTGCTTTTTTCTTTGCTTCTTCCTGCGCTAATTTTTCCTGCAAGGCTATTATTTCCAATTCTTCTTTGTTTGTTTTCACATCAATTCCTTTATCTTTAAAACCTTTATTGTTAAATTCTGCACCCACTAATTTTTCCTGCAAGGCTATTTTCTTAAGCTCTTCTTTTCTTAAGGTTTCTTCTTCCTTTGCTTTCTTCTTTGCTTCTTCCTGTGCTAATTTTTCCTGTAAGGCTATTTGCTTAAGTTCTTCTTTCCTTAATTTTTCTTCTTCTTTTGCTTTCTTCTTTGCTTCTTCCTGTGCTAATTTTTCCTGCAAAGCTATTTGCTTAAGCTCTTCTTTCCTTAAGGTTTCTTCTTCCTGTGCTTTTTTCTTTGCCTGCTCGCGGGTAATTTCTTCCTGTTTTTCTTTTATTCTCGGGTCAACTACAACCGTAAAATTTTTATCTGTAAGACATTCTTCCAATTGTTCTGATGTAAAACTGCTAGGTTCAAATTCGTAATTACCACTGGAAACTTCAATAGTATATACTTGTCCGGGCATCAAATCTTTTACTTCATAGTTGCCGTTTTCATCGGTTAATATAAAAGATTTAAAATCATACAGAATTTTTGCATTTTCCAAAGGTCGCCCATTAATGGTAACTTTACCGGAAATAGATAATAGCCCGTTAAAATTAACTTCTGTCTTTTCTCTTATGTTCTTTACAATCTTTTTTGATTCAATAAACTTTATGTGTTTTGATCTTACTGAAACTGTATAATCTTTGCCGTATGCTAGATTATCAAACGAATATACGCCCTTACTGTCCGTTTTTATAAATTTTGAAAACCCGTTTATAGAAACTTCAACATCCTTAGCCGGTGTTTTACCGGTCATAACAGTGCCGTATATTTTATACTTTTCAATTGAGGCTGTAAAATTTTGAGATTCTAACTGACCTGCTAATTTTTTTATGGTCCTGTCATTTGGGCTGAACGAATATCCCGAACTGAAAACTGATATTACATAATCCCTATGAAGTCCGAGTTTATTGATTTTGTAGTTACCATTTTTGTCTGTTTTAGTTTCTGCACTTTGATCATTGGATACTATTTTAACCTCAGCTCCGACAAAAGGTTTATTGCCTATTTGTATTTTCCCGGAAATTGAACCGCTAAGAGAAAAATTTACATTATCCCTATCCTGTTTTATTTTTTTGAGTTCTACAAATTTAGGTTCAGGATTCATTTCCGTGTTTATAACGGCAAGTATATAGCTTCCGTTTGCCATTAATCCGCTGATTTCATAAAATCCGTTTTCATCTGTTTTATATCTTTTGTTATTAACTGCTATTTCAACATTTGGAATTCCCATCCCGAAAGAAGTAACGTAGCCTCTTGCTTTTATGGACTTTTCAAAATTATAAACAATATCTTTATCTAACTGTTCAATTTTAAACGGTTCAAACACAAATTTATTTGATTCAACGGTAACAGTATACGGACCTTCATAAGGAAGATTGTCTATGAAATATTCTCCGTCATCATTTGTAAAATATTTAACGGCTCTGGTGTTAATCATAACAACTTCACCTTTAGATGGTTTTCCTCCGACAATAATTCTGCCGCTTATGGAATAAGTTCTCTCTGATACAGAAAAATTTTCATTAACCTTACTCGCTGTCAGGTTGGTATAAGTTTTGGTTTGTGGAGAAAAGAAAAAACCGGCTTTAAAAGGAGTAATCGTATAATTACCGCCGGCCGGCAAATTATAAGCGATATAATTACCGCTTCTGTCTGTTCTTATCGTTATTTCTTTTGTCCCCGTAACTCTAATCTGTATATCATTTAACGGAAGACCTGAAGATGAAGTCCTCGAAAATTTGCCGCTGATAGATACATGAGGTTCTTCTGAGAAACAAAATGAACTGCTCAAAAGTATAAATAACAAAGATGCCATGAATAGTAAATTTTTTTTCATATCTGCAATATTTTATATATTTTAGTATTCTTTTTCAATCATTTTTAGTAAAAACCTGTTTATTTAAAAATAATTAAAGTCCCCTGGCAAAATCTTTTTTCAATGCTTTTTTATTACAATTGATTATTATTTTATTCAACATACTAATTAAATTCTGTCTTTCTTTTGGAAATCTTGCACTGATTGGGATATAATTTGAGGCGTGATTTGCAAAAAACAAACATTTAAAATCTTGTAGATTTTCCAACAATATTTTTAATTCTTTTAAAACGTCAAAATCTTTCAGCAACCGGAATTGTTTTAATTTACACATATTATACAAAGGAGTATTCCCCGCAACCATAAGTGTTAATGCCGCTATTTGTTCCGGCTGGGACCTGTTTAAAATATCCGCAGTATTTTTTGCATGCTGAAAAGAAAATCTTTGTCCGCCAAGACCCAAAATAATTGTTACATTTGATTTTATACCTGCCTGCTTCAACTTTAGAATTGATTCAACATTTTTTTGAGGTGATCCGTATTTGCGTATTAATTGATATACATCTTTATCGCCGGTTTCAAAACCGACATAGACCAAAGACATTTTCTTAGATTGTAATTGTTTTAATTCCTCAACTGTTTTTAATTCTATTGATTTTACGGAAGCATACATGGATATTCGTATAACTGCCGGGAATGTTTCAAGAATTTTATTCAAAATTATCAATAAATCTTTTTGCGGAATTATTAAAGCGTCACCGTCTGCAAGAAAAATTTTACGAATATCCGGATAGTATTGATAAGCGGTTTTTATATCTCGTTCTATTTCTTCTATACTTTTAATTTTGAATTTTTTATCTTTATAGGCAGGGCAAAAAATACAGGAATTATCGGAACATCCTAACGTTACCTGTAATATTAAACTGTTTGCTTCACTCGGCGGTCTTATAACAGTTCCCTGATAGTTTAACATTTTATTAAACTTTAACCATATTTTCCAATATTTTTATATTTTGTTCTGTTTGATCTGCAAGCTCTCCGTTTTGTATTTTTTTATAAGTTGCATAAGCTTCTTTAAACATTGCGAGAGCCAAATCAAAATCAAGAATATTTCTTGATTTTTCAAATTGTTTAGAAAGACATAAACCCTGATTATTTTTTATCTTCGCAATGAGAATTTCATTTTTGTCATTTTTCATATTCAAGTTGATTTTAGCATAAGCTTTCTCATACAAGTCTATAGCTTCTTTGTATCTGTCCTGAGCAACCATTTTTTCCGCTTTAGAGATAGTTCTTGCAATATACAATCTGTTATAAGAACGAGATATATATGAAAAAATATCTATCCCTACACCGGAAATAACCAACCCGACTATGAATCCGATAATACTCGTTATAAAAACATTTTTCATTTAGAAACAGAAGTTAAAAAATACAAATACAGGTAAGAAATTAGGATTATTTTTTATAATATTTATAAAACCAAGTTGTATACCTTTCATGTTTTCCGTATAGTTAACCAACCCCAATTGCAAACCTGTCATATCTTCTGAAACGTTAATCCACCCCAACTGTGCACCCTGAAATTTTTCTGACAAATTTAAGAAACTCCACTGTACTCCTTGTCCGTCTTTTGTGCTTGACACTAATGCAGTTTGGAATCCTCTCATTTTATCTGCCTGCGCATAGATAAATGCAAGTTGTACACCGTCAACTGCTTCTGTTTCTGTCCCGATTGCAATTTCAAGTCCGCCTGTATAATCTTCATTAGGAACACAAATATCACCCCATAATGACAACTTAAAAATTTGTGCCTGCGCTACCCCACCAAAAAGAACAACTGCCAACAAAACTAATAAAATTTTCTTCATTTACTTTTCCTCCTTTAAACATCTTCTATTTATGGTATCTCTTTACAACAATTTAAGCAATAAGAAAATGGGGATAATAATTTTATTATCCCCATTTTTTAGTTGTATTATACTACTAATTATTCGCCATAAACTGTTACAGTAAATGTTGAGTAAATTCCAAGAATTGATGTTGAATGATAATCAACATGATGTATTCTTGTAATGCCTGCACTTTTTGCTGCTGTGTCAATACTTGCATCACCTTGTGCTATCAGTCCCAAAATAGATGTTGCCATTGCTGTACCGACTTTGGATTTTCCTGCATTTGAAGTAACTGCTTCCGGAGCTTTAACATCTGTGTAAATTAATCCCATCACCGGACTCTTAACACTTGCACAACTTGAAACAAAAACTCCACCTGCTAAAAACAATGCCACCAACAAAAACTTCTTCATCTCTCGTCTCCCTTTACAATAATAAATTCCCTACATCGCCCGTTATATTACCAATACCTGCTTTGGTTTTAGCACTCACGCAAAAAATTAAATCTCTTGGAATTTGTAAACTATCTGCAATATCACTTTTTAGTTTTTCTAAATCTAAATTTGAAATTCTGTCTGTTTTATTAACAATAATTTTGAATTTAATATTTAAAGATTTTATCCACTCAACCATTACTATATCCAAATCCATCGGACCGACAAGCCCGTCAATAAGTATATATAAATTTTTAAGATTTTTTCTGCCGGTTATGTATCCTTCTATCATTTGTTTCCATAAATCTTTCTCTTCATCCGATACTTTTGCAAAACCATAGCCCGGCAAATCAACAATCCATCTCCCGTTTGACGGCGTAAAAACATTTATTGCTCTTGTCCTTCCGGGTGTATTTGAAGTTCTTGCTAAATTTTTTTGATTACAAACCGCATTAATAATTGAACTCTTACCGACATTTGACCTTCCGACAAAAGCAACCTCAGAAATACTTTGAGGTAGTTTTTTGGGATCTGTTTCAGATATAAAAAACTTTGTATCTTTAAGTTTTACCGTCATATTAATTTCTTATTTTAGATAACAATCTCAATATTTCAAGATACAACCATACTAAAGTTATCATTAATGCAAAAGCACCGTACCATTCCATATACTTTGGTGCTCCCGACATAGCACCTTTTTGGATAATATCAAAATCTATTATTAAATTTAAAGAGGCAATTATAACAACAGCAACACTGAACAATATACCGAAGGTTGATGACGAATAAATGAAACCGATTCCTGCTCCGCCAAACATAGTTATAATCAAATTTACAACATATAATAACATTATTGCCATTGTTGAAACACCCACTACCGCATAAAATTTATTGGTAGCTCTGATGTAGCCGGCTCTAAAAGCAAAAAGCATACAAAACAGCACGCTGATTGTTAAAAACACCGCATTAACCGCAATACCGGGATATGATTTTTCAAAAAATAAAGTAATCACTCCTAAAAACAAACCTTCACAAAATGCATAAATCGGAGATGTCCACGGAGCAATATGTTTTTTAAAAACCGTTACTATCGCCAAAATAAATGACACTATTATTAACGGCCATATTAAAGGCATAAATACATTAGGAGATCCCCATCCTAAATATGCTCCAACCGCCAAAATCGCCCATAAAAAGAAACTCTTATTTATGGTCCCCTTTACCGTCATCGTTTCTTGGTTATACCCTAAGTTACTAAATGTTTTGTTACTCATTACAGGATTCATTTTTTTCTCCTTGCAAAAAATCATTTGCTTTTTTTAACATGATTTTTTGTGCATTATATTTTAGAACATTTGTTGCCGATTCAAAATCAAACCATTCGCATTTTTCAATCTCAGCATTGTTCCTGTTTAAAAAATCACTATCAGTGTAGCAGAGATAGTATATAACATTTTTTATAATAATACTACCTTGTGTATGTGCAAGCACACCCTTTGCTTTGTATGAATCCATACATCTGAAATTATCAATAAATTTTAACCGGCTGATTCCTGTTTCTTCAAAAATTTCTCTTCTTGCTGTCTGGATTTCGGTTTCATTTTTTTCAATGTGTCCTTTTGGAAAGCTCCATTGTAAATTTTTCGCAGAATAAACCAACAAAAATAATTTTACTTTATTTTTAATTTTATAAACTATCGCACCTACTGATGTTTCTTGATTCGGGTTCATGCCAATATTATATAAAATTTACATGTCATAAAAAATCCTCCGTTGTTTAAACGGAGGACTTTTTTTATCAAAAATCTGGATGTTTGTTATTTCTTTTTTGCAACTTTTTTTGCAACTTTCTTTACAGCTTTCTTTACAACTTTTTTCTTTGCAACTTTCGTTTTGCAGCAACAAGGCATGTTTTTCTCCTTTTTTCAGTCTCAAGAAAAGACTTTGATGTTTCTTGCTTTCAAACTGCATCTTTATTATATAACATTTTTACAAAATAAAAAATCCTCCGTTGTTTAAACGGAGGACTTTTTTTTATCGAAAATCTGGATGTTTATTTTTTCTTTTTTGCAACTTTTTTCTTTGCAACTTTCTTAACAACTTTTTTCTTTGCAACTTTCTTAACAGCTTTTTTTGCAACTTTCTTCTTTGCAGCTGGCATGTTTAATCTCCTTTTTCTCGTCTCAAAAAGAGACTTTTTTGAACATCCAAGAAAAGAACTTTACTAAACACTACGTCTATATAATAAATCAATTTGAAAAAAAAATCAAGTGTTTATAAATATTTATAAACAAATTCAGCAGGTTGAAATTTATATCGTAGATTATTTTTTTTGAGTTTCTTCGTTAAATGTAAAAATGGTTGAAAAACTTTTCCACCAAGGTTGTCTTTTTGCACCTAACACTTTTAATGTTCTGCCATTTTTCACTTGCGACACTCCCGTGATTAAGTCGGCATATTTTAAATGAATGTCAAAATAATTTTGTTTTTCTTCAATTTTTTGCACGGCAACAGGCATCGGTATCATTTCATTTTCTTTTCTGGCTCCGAGTAAATGTCCGATATAATAAGCAATGTCTCTGGTGTCTGTGATTACTGCAAGAACCACGTCTCCCGTCACAATTTTTTCAACACTTTTGCCCGCCATATCTTCTAAAATAATAGTTTCCAGTTTTATATCTTCAACGACAGCAGAATTTGCAACACCTGTACTTATAATATTTTCATAATTCGGCAATTTTCTGAATTCTCTTAAAGTTAATTCTTCGGCAACAATATCTATCTCAATATCGTCCAGCACGAAAAATTCTTCAAATAGATTTTTCATGTCATCTAACATTAATATTTTTTGCTGGTTTAATCTTTCCGTAACAAAATCTTTAAATTCGGTATCTATAGTTTTTGTGTAATTTTCAATAACACCGGGCGTTAATCTGTATGAATATATTGATTTTTCAAAAGAGAACCAGTCAATAGAAACAGAATGTTCGTATACGATCGGGTTATACGACATAACAGAACTGAATCTTAATAAATCCGCATTTTTGCTGTTTGTAATTATATGAACTAGTCCGAAAATATTTTTCTGTCTGAAATTTATTTTAGCTTTATATGCGGTAATATATTTGAGCATGATCCCGATATTAATAATAGCCTGTTCAAGATTACCGCCGGCAAGCTCCAACGCTTGCCTTGCTTCATCTTCATGACATTTAAAATCTTCCATTAATGCTTTAATATTTTCTGTCATTTTTTATCTTCTCGGATGTGCCTTATCATAAATTTTTCTTAAACTTTCCAATGTAACATGAGTATAAATTTGGGTTGTTGCCAAATTCTTATGACCTAATATTTGCTGAACTGTTCTGATTCCGCACCCTCTGTCCAGCATATGAGTGGCAAAACTATGTCTGATTGTATGAGGGGAAACTTTTTTCAAATATCCTGCTTTAATAAACCAACCGTGCAAAACTTTGCGGGCTCCTCTGGACGAGATTCTTTGCCCTGATTTATTCAAAAACATAGGTGAATCTATTTTGCAAATTTGCCCCAAATTACGTCGCTCGTCAAGATAATATTTTATTGCATTTAAACAAGTATTGCCTATGGGAACTGTTCTTTCTTTTGAACCTTTGCCGAAAACTTTTAGTGTTTCAGATATTATGTCTAAATCTTTAAGATTTAAATTTACCATCTCTTCAATTCTTGTGCCTGCCGAATACAGAAGTTCCAACATTGCTTTATCTCTCAAAGGCAATTGTGTCATATCAAAAAGTATTTGGATTTCCTGTTCCGTTAAAAACACGGGAATTTTTTTATCTTTTTTAGGTGTTGCCATAGTTGATACAGGATTTATTTTTATATAAGAATTTATTACAAGAAATTTGTAAAAAGATTTTAAAACCGCCAGTTTTCTGCCGATAGAACTTTTTTTAAGATTTTTTTTGTAAAGAAAAGCCAGATAATCTCTGACTGTTAGTTTTGTACAATCTTCCAATGCAACAGATTCATGTTTGTTTTTTAAAAAACCTGAAAAATCATACATATCAACGGAATAAGCTCTGACAGTATGCTCGGAATAATTTCTTTCTGCCTGCAGATACCTAATAAATTGTTCTATTTTGGCGTCTTTGTTTTTTTCCGTTTTGTTGTTTTTTTCGTTGTTTGTTTCGTTGCTTCTTTCGGTTCCTGTTTTATCCATTGTAAATTCCTACATTTCGGAAAAGCCGAACAAGTTAAAAATGGCCCTCTTTTTCCGATTCTTTTTAACATTGGACTGTTACATTTTGCACATTTTATATCTGTCATTTCCGGTTCGGGTCTTATAATTTTGTTGCCGTTTTTATCTATAGAAAAAGTCGTTTTACATTCCGGATAATGTTCACATGCCAAATACGGACCTCTGAACCCTCTTTTTTTAAGTAATTTACCGCCGCATTTTGGGCATTTTTCATCCGTAACTTCCGGTTCATTACTGACTTTGTTCCCGTCTTTGTCTATAGAAAATGTAGTCTTACAGTCAGGATAACCGGAACAAGCCATAAATTGTCCTCTTCTGCTGTCTCTTATAACCATAGGTTTGCCGCATGTAGGACACTTTTCATCAGTCATCTTTGGTTCTATTTTTTGTCTTTCGGCGGTTTTTTCAGTGGTTGTTAAATCTGTTTCAAACGGAGCATAGAATTTTTTAATAACTTCCTGCCATTTTACTTTGTTCTCGGCGATATCATCGAATTTTTCTTCGATATCCGCCGTAAAATCATAATTTATAACGTCACTGAAATTTGTTTTTAAAAAATTATTTACAACTATTCCGAGTTCCGTAGGAATAAATTTTTTCGCATCAAGCCTTACATATAACCTGTCAAGAATTGTCTTAATAGTAGGAGCATATGTTGACGGTCTTCCTATTCCGTGCTCTTCCAATGCTTTAATCAAACTTGCTTCATTATATCTTGCAGGCGGTTCGGTAAAATGCTGTTCGGAAAGTAAATTCAATAATTTTAAAATATCTTTTTCTTCCAAAGGAGGTAATTTCGAATCATCTTTTTCATCTTCATCCTGAACAAGATACACTTTCATAAATCCTTCAAATTTCAATATGCTTCCGGTTGCTCTGAATATGCAGGTGTTCGCCGAAATATCAACACTGGTCGTGTCATAAACGGCATCATTCATTTGGCTTGCTACAAACCTCTTCCAAATTGCTTCATATAGTTTGTATTCGTCTGCGGATAAATATTGTTTCATTGATTCCGGAGTTCTGCGTGCGGAGGTTGGTCTGATAGCTTCATGTGCTTCTTGTGCCCCTTTGGATTTTGTTTTATAAAATCTCGGATTTTTAGGCAAAAAACTTTTTCCGTAATTTGTTTCTATAAATTTTAAAGTTTCATCTTGTGCTGATTTTGCAACATTGAGAGAGTCTGTTCTCATATACGTTATAAGACCGACAACGCCTTCCGAACCTATATTGACTCCTTCATATAAATGCTGGGCAATCATCATTGTTCTGGATGGGGAAAAACCGATTCTCCTTGAAAGATCCTGTTGCATTGTTGAAGTTGTATAAGGTCCGTAAGGGGATCTTCTTCTTTCTTTTTTATCTACTTTGGAAACCTGATATTTTGCATTTTGCAAATCTTTTAATATAGTATCTGCATCTTTCTTGTTTTGTATAGATAACTTTTCAAACTTCTTACCGTCTTTTAATATTAAATTTGCTTTAAATGCAATTTTATCTTTTTGCAGTTCGGCAATGATTGACCAATATTCAACGGGAACAAATTTATTTACTTCTTCTTCCCTGTCACAAATCATCATTACTGCAACAGACTGCACTCTTCCTGCAGATAATCCTCTTTTGATTTTTTTCCATAACAGAGGCGATAATTTATAACCCACCAACCTGTCCAAAATTCTTCTTGCCTGTTGGCTGTCAACAAGAGCCATGTCAAGTTTTCTCGGATTTTTAACGGCATCTTTTATTGCTTCTGAAGTAATTTCATGAAATGTAATTCTGCTGGTTTCGGCATCTTTCAGCTTTAATAATTCTTTTAAATGCCATGCAATCGCTTCACCCTCTCTGTCAAAGTCGGTTGCAAGATATACATGGTCAACGGATTCAACCGCTTTTTTTAAATTTGCTATTACCTGTTTTGCTTTAGGAACTGCGATATATGTAGGCTTAAAATTATCATCTACGTCTATACCTATTTTGCTTTTAGGCAAATCTCTGATATGCCCGAAAGAACTTTTAACGGTATAATCTTTCCCTAATATTTTTGATATTGTTTTTTCTTTAGCCGGTGACTCTACAATTACTAAGTATTTCATTTTTTCCCTCAATAAAGAAGCCTATACTGGTAGAAAATTTGTAAGTTTAGCAATACATCTTAAATTATTTTGCCAAACTCTGCAACTTTGTAGCTTCTATCTATTTCTAATATATATCTGACCGGGCATTGCTCTGATAAACCCGTCAAGTTCCAAATCCATTAAAATCATTGCAAGTTCAGGGATGTCAATTTTTGTATCTTCGCTCAATTTATCAACAGATATACCGTCAACCGTTGATTCTATAATTTCTAAAACTTTCAAATTGCGAGTGTTAGTAATATCATTTATATTTTTCGTTGTCAATTTTTTTTGTTTCTTTTTTTTGCTGACCCACAAAGATAAAGAATGGATTGATTCGACGACATCTTCAGGTTTTAAAGCGATTAAACTGCCGTCTTTTATTAAACTGTTGGGACCTTTTGAATAATTTGAAAAAATTGAACCGGGCACCGCAAAAACATCCCTGCCGTAATCTAAGCTGAGTCTTGCCGTAATCATGGCACCGCTTTCAATTATCGCTTCTGTTATTACCGTTGCCATTGAAAGACCTGCTATTATTCTGTTTCTTCTCGGGAAACTTGTTTTATCCGGTTTTTGTTGTAACGGGAACTCACTTATTAAAACATTATCACGCCCGATTTGATCCTGCAATTTCCTGTTTTCTGAAGGATAATAATGTAACAGCCCGTTGCCCAATACCGCAATAGTTCTTCCGTTATTTTTTAATACTGTTTGGTGAACTTCGGTATCAATACCTCTTGCAAGACCTGATATTACGCAAATATCATTTTCTGCAAAATATTTACAAAAATGGTTCGTGACAGACCTGCCATAATTTGTCGGAGTTCTTGAACCGACGACAGCTACAGAAATTTTATCATTTTTTTTAAGACTTCCTTTGATATACAGAACCGGCGGAAAATCATAAATATCTTTCAACTGGGCAGGATAGGATTCATCTATATATGTTACTATGGTAATGTTATTGTCTTTAGCCAGCTTAATTTCATTATCTATATTTTTTGAATCTGCTGTTTTTTTTATGGAAAGTGCAATTTTTTCTGTTATTTTTTCGACTTTTTGCAAATCACCGATATCCGCATTTAATACATTGCGGGCACTGCCAAAATAGGCAATCAAAGAAACCAGTTTCTTCGGACCTATTTCCGGAACCATATTCAATTGTACAATTGCCGTCTGTTCTGGACTCATTTGGATGATTTTTTAGAACCTGTTTCATCCAGCTTTAATAAAGCCTCAAATATTTCAATGTATTTTTGATTTTGATTTTTTTTTGCATAATAAAGCGGAGTTTTGCCGTCCTTTGTTTTTGCCTTTATATCGGCTCCCGCATTTACCAGTGAATCGGCTATTTTCGGATTCTTATTACTCTCACAGGCAAACATTAAAGCTGTTTTGCCTTCAGTAGTGGCAGCATTTACATCCGCATTTTTTTTGATTAATATTCTTATAACTTCAACATCTGTATTTGATTCACATGCATACATAAGAGCAGTTTTGCCGTTTTCATCTTTGACATTAACATCGGCTCCTTCTTTTATTGCTTTAGTTACTACTGCCAAAGAACTATTTTTGCATATGTTTTGAAAAGTTTCTGCCTGAATATACGTTGAAAAAATCAATAACAAAACTAACAAAAAAACAGATTTAATAAAAAATTTCATAATTCCTCCTGTTTGTTTTTTACAAAATATTCAACAGTTTTTTAAGCCCGGTTTACTGAAAATACTGTTTAATTTCTTAATTTAAATTGTACAATTGCCAACTGTTTAGAACTCATATTTTTTCCAAATTAGATAAATCTTGAATACCGGATCCTGCTCCAGCCTGCAACAACAAAGCCTTTATTAACATTACTGATTTTTTATTTTCATTTTTTCCTGCATAATCAAGCGGAGTTCTGCCGTCTTTTGTTTTTGCATTAACATCAGCACCGGCTTCTATCAAGGCAGAAACTATTTTGATATTCGGATTATTTTCACAAGCATACATTAAAGCAGTTTGCCCCATATTAGTTTTAGCGTTTACATCTGCGTGTTTTCTTATTAAAACACGAACAACTTCAACCTCTGTATTTGATTCACATGCATACATAAGAGCTGTTTTGCCGTTTTCATCTTTGACATTAACACCGGCTCCTGCCTCTATCAGAAACTTTACTACTTCCGGCTCATTATATGTACTTGCCTGTATTAACGGTGTTTGTAAATCTTTACTGAGGCTGTTAATATCTGCTCCGTCTTTTAATGCTTTAGCAACATCTTGCACTGAACCGTCTTTGCAAATGCTGTGAAATGTTTCTGCCTGAATATACGTTGAAAAAAACAAAAACAATACCAACAAAGAAACGAATTTAATAAAAAATTTCATAACTCCCCCTATTTATTTTTCATAAAATACTCAACTGTTTTTTTAAGCCCGGTTTGTATACTGACCTGTGGTTTCCAGCTTAATGTTTTTTTAGCTTTAGAAATATTCAAGAAATTCTTAAACAATTCACCGGAACGTTTTGCCATATATTTAGGCTTTAACTTATATCCGATTATGTTTGAAATTTCTTTTGCCAACTGATTTACGGAAAATGCCGTTTGAGTTCCTATATTGAAAATTTCGTTATTGCCTTTAGTCAATGCTTGTAAATTTGCACTCACAACATCACTGACAAACACATAGTCTCTCATTTGTTTGCCGTTACCAAAAATTAAAACTTCCTGATTTTTCAACATTTTGCCTATAAATATCGCAACAACTCCTGCTTCTCCGTGTGGATCCTGCCTAGGCCCGTAAACATTGGCATATCTTAAAACCGTATATTTAAGCCCATAAATAGAACTGTAACTTTTAATATAGTTTTCAACGGAATTTTTGGCGACTCCATATGGGGACAACGGATTTGCAGTAACAGTTTCTGCAGGTGCTTCATTCGGGCATTCCCCGTACATCGTTCCGCCGGAAGAAGCAAATATTATTTTTTTTACTTTTGTATTTTTACAGGCTTCCAGAATATTAAGCGAACCTTTAATGTTTACATCTGCATCAAAAAGAGGATCTTCTACGGATTTTCTTACGTCCAGTTGGGCGGCATGATGAATAACAATATCAAACTTTTCTTTTTTAAATGTTTTGTTGATTTTCGCTCTGTCGGTTACTGAAAATTTATAAAACTTTGCCTTTTTGTTTAGGTTTTTTAAATTCCCCGTTGATAAATCATCAATAATTGTCACTTTATGTTTTTTTACTATTAATGCATCAACAATATTAGAACCGATAAAACCGGCACCGCCTGTTACAAGAATTTTCATTTAAATTCTCCAAAAATCTATTGTCCGTTTGATAATTGTATCAAATTATAATTTTATAGCAAAAAGATTTTAGCTCCTAAACTTTTTCTTGTAAAAGAAACTTAAAACTAGTAAAATCTCTAGAGAAAATAATCCAAAATGTTACTAGAAAATTTAAATCCATCACAGAAAGAAGCCGTTTTGCATACAGAATGTCCACTTATTATTTTTGCCGGTGCAGGTACCGGGAAAACAAGAGTGATTACCCAGCGTGTTGCATATTTATTGTCCAAAGGTGTAAAACCATATAACATTTTAGCAGTTACATTTACCAACAAAGCTGCCGGTGAAATGAAAAAACGCGTTGAAGAACTTTCACCAAGTAACGGCGGGGATGTCAGAATATCTACATTTCATTCTTTCTGCACATATATATTGTCAGTTGAAGCGGGGAATTTCGGAATAAACCCTGATTTTTTGATTTATGATATGGCAGAACAGGCAAAAGTAATAAAAGAATGTTTAAAAGAGTTGGGACTTGATGAAAAAAAATATAAACCCAGCTGGGTTGTAAACAGAATAAGCAGGGCAAAAGATGATTTGAATCTGCCTGCCGATGTTGAAGCACAGGCATTAGCTGACGGAGATTTTTATCAGCAAATGATAGCCAAAATATACCGTTTATACCAAGAAAAATTAGAACGATACGGGGCATTGGATTTCGGTGATTTAATAATGCAAACTGTTTTAAAATTGCAGGAGCACAAGGAAATTCTTGAAAAATATCAGGAAAAATTTAAATATATTATGGTCGACGAATATCAGGATACAAACCATGGTCAGTACATGCTTACAAAAATGCTGGCTGAAAAACATAAAAACATATGTGTTGTCGGTGATGATGACCAAAGCATTTATTCATGGCGCGGTGCCGACATCAATAATATATTGGAATTTGAAAAAGATTATCCTGATTGTAAAACAGTAAAACTTGAAGAAAATTACCGTTCGACTCCTAAAATACTTGCAATGGCATGGTCTGTTATCAAAAATAATAATGACAGAGTAGATAAAAAACTATGGACCAAGAATGATAACGCAGGCGAGATAAACGTGTTTCAAAACATGAATGAAAATGATGAAGCTTTAAGAACTGTTGATATGATTTTAATCAACAAATCCAATCATAGTCATAATTTGGCAGACTTTGCAATATTCTATAGGACAAATGCCCAGTCCAGAGCAATGGAAGATGCTTTAAGAAGAAGCGGAATCCCATATACTATAGTAGGTTCTCTAAAGTTTTATGAACGAGCCGAAATTAAAGATATAATGGCATATTTAAAATTAATTCATAATCCGAACGATAATGTCAGTTTTAAAAGAATTGTTAATGTTCCAAAACGAGGCATCGGAAAAACTTCCATGGATAAACTGGAAGAATTTGCCAACAGTAAAAAAATGTCTCTTTTTGAAGCAATAAAATTTATTGACACAACCAATGTTACAAAAAGTTCCTTAACCGGTTTAAATAATTTCAGAAATTTAGTTCAGAAATTTATTAATTTAAAATCAGCTAAAACAGTTAAAGATATTGTTGAATTGGTTATAAACGAAACAGAATACTTAAAAGAATTAGAGATGTCGGATAATCCTGAAGCTAAAAGTAAAGCAGAAAACATACAGGAATTGGTATCCGCTATTGAAGATTTTCAAAGAAGATCTCCTGATCAATCATTATTGGGGTACTTGTCACAAATTGCATTGGTAAGCGATATTGATTCATGGGAAAATGCTTCAGATAAGGTTACATTGATGACATTGCATTTGGCAAAAGGGCTTGAATTTAAAAATGTGTTTATCGTGGGTCTTGAAGAAGGTTTGTTCCCTATAGGAGAATCTGCATATGATCAGACTGAACTTCAGGAAGAAAGAAGATTAATGTATGTGGGTATGACAAGAGCAAAGGAAAATTTATATATGAGCTGGGCAAGCGAGCGAACAGTTTTCGGTAAAACAAAGTGGAATGTTCCCTCAAGATTTTTACTGGAAGCAGGTTTTAAAGAACAACTTTCAACCAGATTAGCTCAAAATATTTCATCAAATTTCAATTATAAAAAAGATTTTTCCCAAGAACCGCAATATAAACAAAAAAATTCATTTATTGATATTGATGAACCGCCAAAAATTATAGATACCGGTCCCTATGCTATCGGGACAATGGTTGCTCATCCCACTTTCGGTAACGGGAAAATTATTGAAAAATCGGGTGCCGGCGATGATCTTAAATTAGTTGTATTATTCGGTAACGGACAATGGAAAAAGTTGCTTGCAAAATTTGCAAATTTAACAATTGTTTAAAAATTTTATATAATACTCAGCTAATGGGAGATGTTTAATGAAAAAAGCCATAATCACAGGTATAACCGGACAAGACGGCTCGTATTTGGCGGAATTGCTTTTAGAAAAAAATTATGAAGTACACGGAATTATAAGAAGAAGCAGTTCTCCGAATCTTATCAGAATAGAACATATTATCAATAATCCTGCCTTTAACGAAAGGTTTTTTCTGCATTTCGGAGATTTATCCGATTCTTTAAGTTTAATAAAAACTATTTGTGCCGTTTGTCCGGATGAAGTATATAATTTGGCTGCACAGAGCCAAGTCTATGTCAGTTTTGATATCCCGGAATATACAGGTGATGTCTCCGGACTTGCAAGTGTAAGATTATTAGAAGCTATCAATATATGTAAACATAAAACCAAATATTTTCAGGCATGTTCAAGTGAAATTTTTGGCAACCCCCAGGAAAGCCCTCAAAATGAAAATACTCAACTAAAACCGGTAAATCCTTACGGTGTTGCTAAATTATATGCTTATCTTATGGCATCAGTATATCGTTCAACATATGATATGTTCAACTGTTGCGGAATACTATATAATCATGAAAGTCCCAGAAGATCGGAAAATTTTGTTACAAGAAAAATTACACAAAGCATTGCGAAAATTTTAACAAAACAACAGGATTTTTTATATCTCGGCAATATTGAATCAAAAAGAGACTGGGGCTATGCAAAAGATTATGTTGAAGCCATGTGGCTGACTTTGCAACAAGATAATCCCGATGATTATATCATAGCTACCGGACAGACTTATTCCGTAAAAGATTTTTTAATTGAAGCTTTTTCTCTTGTAAATCTTGATTGGGAAAAATATGTTAAAATTGATAAAAAGTTTTTTAGACCTATGGGTGACAGTTCTTTATTTGTGGGCGATGCAACAAAGGCAAATAAAAAGTTAAGCTGGAAACCAAAAACATCGTTTAAAGAATTAGTAAAGATAATGCTTGAAGCAGATTTAAAAACTAGGGGGATTTCGCTTTAGATGAATATTTTATTGATAAATCCGTCAGAAGAAAATTTAATAAAAAACTTTGCATATGATGATGGCAGTCAGTCTTTAGATTCTCCCGATTTCGGACAATTCCCGCCGCTTGGAATTCTTTATATAGCCGCCTATTTGGAAAAACATGCTCCCGAACATAAAATATATTTAATAGATTGTGTTTCTGAAAGAGTGGGTTATGATACTCTTGCCGACAAAATAAAAGAAATAAAACCTGATCTTGTAGGTATTTCAAGCTTTTCCGTTGCTCTTGTTGATATAGTAAAAACATCAAATATCATTAAAAAAATTAATCCCAAAACTCACATATGCATGGGCGGACATCATACTATGGTTTTTCCCAAAGAAGCGGTTGAATTAGAAAATATAGATTCAATAATTCTAGGAGACGGAGAAAAGGCTTTCTGTCAGCTCGCAAAAGCACTTGTTGCAGGAAAATCTATAGAAGAAATTACAGGTGTGTATACAAAAAATTCCATAATCCAAAAACTTAATAACACAAATAATAAAAATCTTTTGCTTTATGATTTGGATTTAGTTCCGGCATATACCGATAATCTGGATGACCTGCCGTTTCCGGCAAGAAAGCTTATATCTCATCTTGAATTTTTCAGTACTATAGGCATATCAAAAAAATTTACCACTATCGTTTCAAGCAGGGGCTGCCCTTATCACTGCACTTTTTGTGATGTGCCTCATAAAAAATACAGATCCAGAAGCATAAAAAATATTGTAGATGAAATAGAAGAATGCATTCAACAGGGATATGAAGAATTTCATTTTTATGATGATATGTTTAACATAACACCCGAGAGAATTATTGAATTTTCCAATGAAGTGTTATCAAGAAAACTAAAATTTGTATGGGATTTCAGAGGCAGAGTAAATACTATCACGAGAGAATCTCTTATGATCGCAAAAAAATCGGGTTTAAGCATGGTGTCATTCGGGGTAGAAACAGGAACCGATGAAGGGTTAAAATATATAAAAAAAGAAACAACCGTTGAAATGATAAAAAATGCTTTTAAAATTTGTAATGACCTTAAAATTAAAACAGTTGCAGATTATATGTTAGGATTCCAATTTGAAAAAACAAAAGAAGATATAAAAAAAAGTATAGATTTTTGCATATCAATAAAACCGACTTATGCTGTTTTTGGTGTTTTGACTCTTTATCCTAAAACGCCCGTCTACTACGAAGCTGTCAAAAAAAAATTAATAGACCCCAAACGCTGGGCAGATTTTTGTAAAAATCCTACGAAAGATTTTTATCTTGATTATTGGGAAGAATTTTTTACCAGAAAAGAATTGCTTGATATGCAACAAGAAGCTTTTGAAAGATTTTTTTTAAGGCCGAGATATATATTGAAATCGATTCTCGGTCTGAGAACTATAGATGAACTAAAAATAAAAATCCGCGGTTTTTTCAGACTGGTTTCAAGTAAATTTAAAAACTAATCACTTTTCAGAAAAATCTTTTATCAAATTACAAATATATTCTATTTGTCCGGATTTCAGATTTGAAGAAGATGGCAAATATAATCCATATTTTGTAAGCCTGTTAGTATTTTTATAGTTACCGGTCATCTTGCACCCATATTTTTTAAGACTCTTTTGTTTGTCCATCCCTGTAAATAACAATCTTGTATCTACATTATTTTCTTTTAAAAAATTAATCAATTGTTCTTTTGTTTTACCGTATTTTTTTTCATCTATAACTATAGTATTCATCCAATTAACGTTTAATGAATTTTTTTCATCTTCTTGAAACGAAATTCCCTCAACTGAAGATAGAAATTTTTTATATAGTTTATTATTTTTAATTCTCAAGCTCTTGTATTTATCGGCTAATTCAACCTGTGCAAGCCCGATTGCGCCTTGTAAATTTGTCATTCTGTAGTTAAACCCGATTTCATCATGTTCATAAGTTTTTGGTTTTGTCAGAGAATAACTCATATTTCTTAAATATCTGCATTTATCATAATATTTTTTATTGTTGGTTAGCACCATTCCGCCTTCACCGGTAGTCAGATTTTTATTGGCAAAAAAACTAAATGCAGATATGGAAGAAAAACCGCCAACCTTTTTGCCGTTATACTCTGCACCATGCGCCTGGGCACAATCTTCAATAATATGCAGTTTATATTTTTTTGCAATTCTTATAATTTCTTTCATATTGCATGGATTTCCGAACATATGAACCGGCATTATTGCTTTTGTTTTTTTTGTTATTTTTTCTTCGATTTTTGCAGTGTCTATGTTCCATGTTTTGTCATCAATATCAACAAAAACAGGTTTTGCTCCTGTATAACAAACCGCAAATGCACATGCTATCATCGTAAAAGACGGTATTATTACCTCATCATTTTGTTTTATACCAACAGCAGATAATGCAAGATGAAGCGCTGTTGTTCCGCTTGTAACCGAAACTGCATATTTACACCCGCAATATTTTGCAAACGCTTTTTCAAATTCAGAAACATATTTTCCCGCTGAAGATATCCAGCCCGTATTTAAACAATCGTCTACATATTTTTTTTCGTTCCCTGCCAGATAAGCATTGCACACCGGTATAAATTCATTTTTCATTTGATATGTTCCCGTTTTTATAGATTCATGTTATTTC
The DNA here is from genome assembly GCA_028711215.1 of Endomicrobiaceae bacterium. Taxonomy (GTDB): domain Bacteria; phylum Elusimicrobiota; class Endomicrobiia; order Endomicrobiales; family Endomicrobiaceae; genus Proruminimicrobium. The sequence continues at coordinate 34,336 of JAQTSO010000014.1, forward strand.
ATTACTGCCTGATTATCGTTTATACCTTCAAATCTGACTTTATCCTGTGTTTGCAAATACGGACCTTGTTTTATTTCTATCATCTGGGTATCTTCCAGATACTTAAACCCATGTCCGCCATCTGTAAATAAAATAACATCTCCTTTCCCTATTACACTGCTTGAAACATAAGTTTTATCATTATCATAAAAATCTACTCTTACTTTTCCGCTCTTCATAATTAATGTTTCATGCGTATAGAAAACTTCTCTTTTTACTTTATTGTGAACATGTGCATCTATTATTGTTCCTTTCTTATGAGCTACACAACCTATCTGCTGGGTTGAATCCTCAGATGTAAAAAATTCAATCCCTTCTTTTTGTTTATAATCCGATTTTACTATTATTGCTAAAAGAATCTCTCCATTTTTTATGTATTCTATCATATCAATCTCCCTTAATCTTTACTTTTTTAAATAATCTTTCAAAAAAGTACATAACCGGACTTAATTTAATAAACGGTAAAAGTTTAAAAAACATTTTTGGTCTGAAATAAAAATTTCTCAGTGCCTGTTTTTGTGCATTTATGATGTCTTTAGCTGTGAGATTATTGGGCAAATATCTTGGCTGGGAATAGGAATTTTCTAGATTTGACCTGTCAAATTTATAATTTAAATCATTCCATAATTTTGAACCGGGTAAAATTTCTAAAATATTAAACATTGCAATGGTTAACTTGGAATTTTTAGCAAAATTTATTGTTTCTTGCATGGTTTCTTTTGTTTCGCCGGGTAATCCGAAAACAAAAAATGCTCCGCAAACTATATTGTGCTTGTAAGCTAAATTTATTGCTTTGTTAAAATCTTCTATATTTTCCTGTTTATTAACTTTTTTTAGTATTTCATTATTGCCGCTTTCTATTCCTATATTAAAATTATAACAACCTGCTTTCTTTAAAGCCAAAACAATTTCTTCATCTACATCTTTTGCTCTTAATCCGGATGTGCAAGCCCACGGAATTGTTATATTGTTATCTACAATTAAATTGCACAGATTTAAAATATAATCTTTTTTAAATGCTATATTATCATCAAGAAATTTTATTTCTTTAACTCCATATAGATTTATCAACTCTTTCATTTCAATAATTATATTTTCAACGGATCTTATCCGCACTTTGCCTTTATAAAGATATGAACTTGCACAAAACGTACAATTATATGAACATCCTCTGCTTGCCATAATATATCCAAAAGGCATTTTTTTATATATTTGCCCTGAGGGTTTGCTTTGATATTTTTTGGGTTGTATTTTATCCCAGATAAATGGAATCTCATCTAAATTTGCCACGAATTCCGCAAAATCAACAGATTGTTTATCATCTTTTAAATTTGATAAAGAATACACCCCTTTAATATTGTTATTTTCAAAATTATTTAAAGCAAGTTGTGTTAATGCAATCTCGCCTTCTCCGCAGATTACAAAATCCGCTTTGGAATCAATAAGCGTCTGATAAGGAAAAACTGTAGGATGTATTCCGCCGATTATACATTTGATTTTTTTTTCTTTAATTAAGTTAGAGAGTTCAACAACTTTATTATATTCTGCCGTCATACAACCAATTCCGACAGCATCTACATTTTCTTTTAAAGCTATTTCTGCTATTTCGGGATTATCCATCCCATATTTTAATGCGTCAATTATTATGGTTTGTATCCCATATTTTTCTAGATATGCAGATAATGTCGCCAAATTTATCGGAGGCACCAATTGTAAGACCGGTGTATGAACTCTAACTAAAGCTATTTTCATTTTATTATTATGGATAAATCCTTTTATGCTTTTACTTTTTTAAACAATCTTTCAAAAAAATACATTACAGGTTCTTTTTGAATAAACTTGAATAATCTAAAAAATATTTTTGGTCTAAAATAAAACAAACTGAAAGCTTTTCTTTGGGCCATTATTATATCCTTTTTGGTAATGTTCCCGTATAAATATCTTGGTTCTGAATATGAGTTTTGCAGATTTGATCTGTCAAATTTATAATCTAAATCATTCCATAACTGCGAACCGGGCAAAATATCTAATATGTTAAAAGTGGCAAGTGTCAAATTTGATTTTAATGCAAATTTTATTGTTTCTTGCATAGTTTCCTTTGTTTCACCCGGCAATCCAAAAATAAAAAGCCCGCCGCATATTATTTTATGTTTATGAATTATGTTTATTGCATTATTGATTTCTTCTATTGTTTCATTCTTTTTCACATTTTTTAATATTTGACTATCGGCACTTTCTATTCCTATAGATATGTTATAACACCCGGATTTTTTCATCATTGCAACAACTTCGTCATCTATATTATTTGCTCTGAATCCGGTACTTACCCAAGTAATTGAAATATTATTTTCTATTATTTTTTTGCATAATCCCAAAACATGTTCTTTTTTCAATCCTATATTATCATCTAAAAATTTTATTTCTTTAACTCCATATAGATTAATCAACTCTTTCATTTCTAATATTATATTTTCAATGCTTCTAAACCTGACCTTTTTTCTGGAAATATAAGGACAGGCACAAAATACACAGTCAAAAATGCACCCTCTGCTTGTAATCATGTACCCTATGGGCATTTTTTTATATATTAATCCCGACGGTCTTTTTTTATATGTATTCGGAGGAATCTGCTTCCAAGAAGGGAAAGGCAAAACATCAAGATTCTCAACTTGTTCCGCATATTCTATATGTTCCGTGTCTGATTTCAGATTTTCTAAGGAATAAACTCCCTTTATGTCATTATTTTCTAATTTATTTAAAGCTAGTTTTGTTAATGCAATCTCGCCTTCTCCGCATATTACAAAATCTGCTTGGGAATCTATAAGCGTCTGATAAGGAAAAACCGTAGGATGAATGCCGCCAATAATAACTTTTATATTCGTTTTTTTGATTAAATTTGCCAGATCCATAACAATATTGTACTCGGCTGTTAAGCAACTGATTCCTACAGCATCCGGTTTATCATTTTTGATAATTTTCAATATTTGTTCATTTTGTAAATTATCTCGTAAACCGTCTATTATTTTTGTTTCAATACCGTGTCGGTTGAGATACGCAGATATATATCCAAGTCCCAGAGGCGGAACCAATTGCAACGTTGGAATGTCTATTCTTACAAGTACTATTTTCACAATATTTTCATTATACAAAAATTTAAAAGTAATTGAAAATTCCGTTAAATCCTAAAGTTTTTATACGTTTTATAATTGATTTTTTAACTAAAATTATATGATTTTTTTCCATACGCCGCTTTATAACAAAATCAGTTGATTTTTACTTTTTTAAACAATCTTTCAAAAAAAGACATTACGGGTTCTTTTTTTATAAATCTTAATAATCTGAAAAATACTCTTGGCCTTAAATAAAAAGACAGCAAAGCTCTCCTTTGAGCTATAACCAAATCTTTTTTAGATACTTTACCCAATAAATATCTGGGCTGAGCAAAAGAATCTTCAATGTTATTTCTGTCAAATTTATAATTTGCATCTTTCCATAATTGCGAACCCGGAAATATATCCAAAATTGAAAAGATAGCCAAGCTGAGTTTTGATTTAACGGCAAAATCAACAGAATCCTTTATATCTTTTTTTGTTTCTTCAGGTAACCCGAAAATAAAAAAACCCCCGCAGATAATATCATATTTATATGCCAAGTCAATGATTTTACTAACCTGTTCCGTGGTCTGCTGTTTATTTACAGCCGACAAAATTTTATCATTTACACTTTCTATTCCCAGATTAAAATAATAACACCCTGCTTTTTTCATTGCTGCTATAATTTCTTCATCCAAACAATTTGCCCTTAATCCTGAAGTACATCCCCACGGAATTTTTATATCGTTTTCCGTCAGAGCATTGCATAATTTCATTATATGTTCTTTTTTAAAAGCCAGATTGTCATCTATAAATTTAATTTCTTTCACGCCGTATTTATTTACAAGCTCTTTTATTTCCGATACTACATTTTCAATACTTCTAAATCTGACCTTTTTTTTCGCATATAAACCGGAACAAAATGTACAAGAATATGCACATCCCCTGCTGGTCATTATATATCCGATAGGCATTTTTTTATATATTAATCCTGCCGGTCTTTTGTTGTAGGTATCCGGAGGGAATTTTTCCCATGACGGGAAAGGGAAAATATCAAGATTATCTGTTTGTTCCGCATATTCTAAAATATCATTTTCTGATTTTAAGTTTTCTAAAGAATAAATCCCTTTTATATTATTATTTACAAAATTATTTAATGCGAGTTTTGTAAATGCTATTTCTCCCTCGCCGCAGATTACAAAATCCGCTTTGGAATCAATAAGCGTCGAATATGGTAATGCCGTGGAATGTATGCCGCCAATAATAACTTTTATTCCTGTTTTTTTAATTAAATTTGACAAATTTATTACAACATTATATTCGGCTGTCAAACAACCTATACCGACTGCATCCGGGGTTTCTTTTTTGATAATTGCCAAAATTTCTTCATTGTTTAAGCAGTCATGAAGTCCGTCCACTATTATTGTTTCAATACCATGTTGGTTGAGATATGCGGATATATATCCAAGTCCTAAAGGCGGAACTAATTGTAAGGAATGATGATGTATGCGGACAAGTACTATTTTCATAACATTTCTATTGTACAAAATTTAAAAAATAACCGGAAATTTTAGAGATTATTGAAGATAAAATCCGGTTGTTAAAAGAAATATAGATTTTATAAATATTAATAATATATAATAGTATCGTAATCAAAAAATATTCACAGAAGGGGTGGACAATGTCAAAGTTAACGAGATTCGGGGTTTCAATAAATAAAGATTTATTGCAAAAATTTGATTCTCTTATTCGCAAACAAAAATACCCGACCCGCTCAAAAGCCATAGAAGATTTAATTATAGAATCCGTTGACAACTCAAATACTGCTAATGACAAAATTTTATCCGTTGGATATATTGACATGATATACGACCATCATAAAAGGCAATTATTGAACAGAATTACAGAAATTCAGCATGATTTTCATGATATTATTTTATCATCCCAGCATGTTCATATTGATCACAATACATGTCTGGAAATAATAGTTGTAAAAGGTACGAAATCAAAAATAGAGCGTCTCGGGCATATGCTTAAAACCACGAAAGGCATCAAACACAGCAAATCCAGAATATTTTCAACCAATTAAAATTTACTTTATTGACAACTACTAATTAATTTTATATAGTAACACGAATTTTAATAAATGTATACACATAAAAAGGAGTATCCCATGAAAAGAGTCTTATTTACGTTGGTATTGTTAAGTTTTTATTCCGTTATTTATTGTTCGGATGTAAATTTAAGTCTTGAAAAATATGCCGAACAACAAAATACTATCATTACCAAAGATGAAGTAACTGCCGAAGAAATAGAAAACAAAAATCCTGCTCAGGCGCTAGATTTAGTGTCACAAATGACAGGAGTAGTGATCCAAAAAACAGGGGATACCGGAAGAACCGACCCCGTCATAAGAGGGCTGGGCGACAGTTGCAGAAGAATTGCAATTTTAATTGACGGCAAACCGGAAAGAATGTCATTGTTCGGGTGCGGAGTATCGCATTCAATGTTGTCCGCAAATATTGAAAAAATAGAAATTGTTAAGGGTCCTGATTCTGTTTTGTACGGATCCGGTGCTTTAGGAGGAGTAATAAATATAATAACAAAGCAACCAACTAAGCCTCTGGAAGGAAGTATTGATGTTTCCGTAGGCTCTTTTAATACCCAAATTTCAAGTTTATATTTAGGCGGAATTCAAAACAATATTTTATATGCTGTTTCTGCAAATAAAATTGTTACTGACGGACATTTGGAAAACGCACAGTACAACGCAAGTGATTATTATGAAAAACTGGGATATATCTTTAATGACGGTTCTATCTTATCCATTGAAGCAAAACAGTATTATGGATTAAAACATGAACCGGCTCCTTATGCACCGGGTTATTGGGAAAACTACGAAAGAGGAAGCGTTCAATTAAATTACGATAAAACTTTTACCGCAAGTGATTTATCGGTTAAAGCATATACAAATTACGGCGATCATAAATTTTCAGACGGATGGCATTCAAAAGACAGTCTTATCGGTGCTATGTTAAACTATGATATGGAATTATCTGATAACAATTTATTAAAAACCGGTACAGAATTCAGACAACAGGAAGGAAGACTTCTTGCAGGTCCTGTATATATGGTACATGACGGCTGGAAAATTTC
>JAQTSO010000015.1 GCA_028711215.1 Endomicrobiaceae bacterium
ATTGCATACATTGACTTACTCCTTTATAATCGGTATAATCTATCAAAATTTTTTTTAGATGTCAAGAAGAGTTATTTAAATACATAATTTATGTGAGGAATACAAACATGTTTTTATCGAAAAGAGTTCAATCTATTAAGCCGTCCCCCACATTAGCCATTGATACAAAAGCAAAAGAACTGCAAGCCCAAGGAATTAATGTAATCAGTTTTGGAACAGGAGAACCGGATTTTGATACTCCGCAAAATATTAAAGATGTTGCAATAAATGCAATAAACAGCGGATTTACAAAATATTGTCCTGTTGGAGGAACTGTTGATTTAAAAAATGCAATTATAAATAAATTTAAAAAAGATAACAATTTAGATTATGCCCAAAATGAAATAATAGTATCATGTGGTGCAAAACACTCACTATATAATATATTTCAGGCAGTTTTTGATGATGAAGATGAAATTATCATCCCTGCTCCTTACTGGGTATCTTATCCGGATATGGCATTACTTGCCGGAGCCATTCCGATAATAGTATATACTGATGATAAAAATCATTTTAAGATAACCCCTAAAGCAATAGAAAGTGTTATAACATCAAAAACAAAAGCCATAGTGATAAACTCTCCTTCAAATCCAACCGGAGTTACTTATACTTTTGAAGAACTTAAGGAAATCTCCAAAATTTGTATAAGACATAATTTACTCATTATATCAGATGAAATTTATGAAAAGTTAATTTATGATAATTTTAAATTTTCATCAATTGCCGAGGTCAGCCCTGAAGTAAAGGCAAGAACATTGGTCGTAAACGGCGTTTCAAAAGCATTTGCAATGACAGGTTGGAGAATTGGTTATACTGCAGGTCCTAAAGAAATAATATCAGCTATGACAAACATTCAAAGCCAGTCAACATCAAATCCAACTTCTATAGCGTTAAAAGCAGCAACTGAAGCTTTAAACGGTCCGAAAGACTCTTTAGAAATTATGAGAGTTGAATTTGAAAAAAGAAGGAATTATATAGTTGAAAGATTAAATAAAATTACCGGCATAAGTTGCCTGACGCCTGAAGGCGCTTTTTATGTATTTCCTAATATTTCAAAACTTCTAGGCAAACAATATAACGAAAAAACAATAAATACCGACACTGAATTATCGACTTATTTATTAGAACAGGCAAAAATTGCCGTTGTGCCGGGCTCCGCATTTGGGGCACCGGGCTATATAAGATTATCTTATGCAACTTCAATGGAAAAGATACAAAAAGGTATTGATTCACTGGAAAATTCACTTAAGTAATACTACTTAATAATATTAATTTCTAAACAACTAAACAACAAGTGTTTTTTACACTTGTTGTTTTTTTATAATTATCAAAATGATATAATTTTCGTATATTTAAAATCTGGAGGAAAGATGGAAAAAAGATTAGTTCGCATTCCTAAAGAAAAAATAGTTTTTGGAATTATTGCAGGAATTGCTGATTACTATAAGTTTGACAGAACAATATTAAGATTGATTTTTACATTTTTGGTTTTAATAACCGGATTTTTTCCACTGGTTTTACTGTATATTATTGCATATTTCATTATACCGGTAGATAACAATCCCGATTCCTCAAACTTCATAAAATAACTGACTAATGAATAAAAAACATATTGATATTGCCAGAAAGTTATTAAAACAATCAGACAATAAGGTGTTTGCTGTTATCAGTAACAGCATGTCACCTTTAATAGATAAAGGCGACAAAATTGTTTGTAACAATATTAATATAGTCAAAATAAAGAAATATTCATTACTGGCATTTAATAATGATTTAAACAACAAAACAGTCCCGACCGTACACCGTGTAATTAAAATATTAAAAACAAAAAACAACATTATTATAAAAACAAAAGGGGATATAAATCTTATTTGTGACAAAACAGATGTAACTCAAGATAACATCATAGGTATTGTTGTAGAAATTATTAAAGAAAAAAAAACAATATCACTTAACAAAATTTCCGGTAAATTAATAAGTATTTCTTTATATTTACTTTCAACCGTAAAAAATTATTTTAAATTTGCATCATCAAAAACCAAACTCTTTTTTGAATTTCTTATCATGCCGGAAAAACAGCTGAAATATGACAATAATCTAAAACTTATACATCAGTCAATTATTACAAAAACCAAAGATTGGACAAATGCAGTAAAATTAAATATAGACCTGTTAAAACAGTTTATTAATAAAGAAACCAAAATCTGTGATATATCCTTTGAAGGCGGATACTGTGAAGAAAGTTTTAATTTCATAAGGCAGGGATTTGAAGTTGACTGCAATAAAATTTTACCCCTCGTTACCATTGACAAAAAATATAATTTCATTATTTGTTCAAAAGTTTTGAATTTGGCATCAACTAAAGCAAAAAGAAAAGAAATTTATGCTTTTATCAAACAAATTTTACAAAAGGACGGGCAAGCCCTGCTGTCATATATAAATCAAAAAAATAATTTCATAACATATTTTAAAAGACAAATATTTTCATTGTCAAAATTATATAAGGGTCCGGAAAAAGATGATTTAACATATAACGGTTTTTTTGTTATGAAACATCTTAATACAGAAACCATTATAGATGAACTAAACAATAACAACTTCTCAATAGAAAAGAAAGTTTTATCAGATAATGTTGTTTCTTTTTTGTTGAAAATAAATTAAGATCGAACTACCTGATACTTACTTTGCATCCACAATATTTTTGGCTATACAATCCTAACTTTTTTACGGCATTAACTCCGGCATAAAAATCTTTTCTGGGGTCAATATATACAAAATTAATACCGTATTTTTGTGCCAGATCTTCTGCTATTTGTTTTATTATTTCGTGTTTTTGGTATGGGCTGGAAAGAAGTGTTGTTGAAAAATTGTTTATTGAAAGTTCTTTTGCTGTTTGAGCTGTTTTTTCTAATCTGATTTTATAACAATAATAGCATCTGCCTTTCTCACAATTTACGGCTTTTTGTAACCATAACTCATCATAATCCGATTCATTGCCAATCCAATCTGCCTTAATTTCTTTTATATCAATATTTAAAAGTTTTGCATAATCCTGCCAAGATTGTTTTCTTGACAGGTATTCATTTTCAGGATAAATATTGGGATTAAACCATAAAGTTGTAATTTTATAATTATCTGACAATAAAGCAATTGCCGAAGCAGAGCACGGAGCACAACATGTATGCAGTAATATATTATCCATTTTATACCATTAGACTTACAATTAGAGAAATTCTTTTTGTTTATTTGCCGGCATTTTTAAATCAAGATGTTTATATGCTAATTCCGTAGCAGTTCTGCCACGCGGAGTTCTTGCTATAAATCCTGACTGTATCAAAAACGGTTCATATACATCCGATATCGTATCTGCATCCTCAGATATTGAAACAGCTATAGTATCTACACCAACGGGACCGCCGTCAAATTTTTCTATCATTGTTGAAAGAAGAAGCCTGTCCATTTTATCAAGACCTGCCTCGTCAACTCCCAGCGAATCCAGTGACTCTCGTGCTACTTGTTTATTTATTTTCCCGCAGGTTCTTATTTCTGCGAAATCCCTGACTCTTCTTAACAATCTGTTTACGATTCTCGGGGTGCCTCTTGAGCGTCTTGCTATTTCAAAAGCACCGTCTTCATCTATTTCAATTTTCATAATTAAACTTGATCTTTTAACTATTTTAATAAGTTCTTCTTCATTATAAAAATTTAAATGTTCAATTATTCCGAATCTGTCTCTTAAAGGGCTTGACAACATTCCTGCTCTTGTAGTTGCTCCCACCAATGTAAATCTTGGAACAGGAAGTTTAATTGTTTTTGCAGAAGGCCCCTGCCCAATAATAATATCAAGTTCAAAATCTTCCATGACAGGATAAAGTGATTCTTCAACTAAGTGGTTCATTCTGTGAATTTCATCAATAAAAAAAACATCGCCTTCTGAAAGATTTGTCAGTATAGCCGCTAAATCACCGACTCTTTCTAAAACCGGACCTGATGTCGTTCTTAAGTTCCCGCCCATTTCTTTGGCAATAATATGTGCAAGCGTTGTTTTGCCAAGACCGGGCGGAGCATAAAACAAGCAATGATCTAATGCTTCCTGCCTTTTTTTAGAAGCTTCTATGAAAACTTTTAAATTATCTTTAATTTTCTCTTGACCGATAAAATCATCTAAACATTGAGGTCTTAAAGTATTCTCTATTTTATCTTCATTGGGAACTTCTTCTGACTCAATAATTCTATCTTTTTCTTCTGTCATTTAGTCCTCTATAAATATTTTAAAGCTTCCTTTATAATGCTTTCTACTGAAAGTTTATCATTATCTTTTGTAATTTTAGAAACTGTTTCTCTTGCCTGGAATTCTTTATAGCCCAGAGCAACAAGTCCGGCTATTGCTTCTGAAACATTTGCATTTCCCGAAACTGCTGACCATTTTTGACTATCAATAACAACAATACCGGATATCTTATCTTTTAATGCGGCGATCAATTTTTCTGCCGTTTTTTTTGTAAAACCAAAAATACTTGATAACATTGAAACATCTCTTGTAACAACTGCATTTTTAAAATCTGCAAACGATTTAGATATTTTTTCCATATATTCCATAGTTTTTTTTGCACCGGTCCCGGGCACTTCATCTTTTATCAACAAAAACATTTCTCTTTCTTCTTTTGATAAAAAACCGTAATGAGAAACAACTCCGCCGTACATACCGGTTGATTCAACAATATACAACCTTACTTCCTGCCCTAAATTCGGCAACTTATTGCTTGTTGAAACTGTTATAGCAACATCATAACCGACACCGTTAACTTCTATAACGGCATTGGTTAAGGTATTTGAAGATAATATTCCTCTGAAATAATCTATCATTATTCCTCTACCTGTAATATATCGCCAAGCGTAGGTCTTTCATCATTTGATGAGAACTGCTTAATTAATTCTTTTTCCATAGATTTTTCAAATTTCTTAATAGATATTTCCAATTTCCTTTCTTTTGCATCCGCTTTAATTATAGTTGCTTCTACTTCTTCTCCTTCCTTTGGAAGTTCCTGTGCATTATTTTCCATAGAGAGTTCTGTTTTTTTAAGAAGTGCTTCTATTCCTTCTTCAATTTCAACAAAAGCTCCAAATTCCAACACTCTTTTTACTTTACCTTTAACAACCATTCCATGCTTATATTGTTTATACGGATCCTGACTCAAGTGTTTTAATGAAAGAGCAATTTCTTCATTTTGTGTATTGACCGATAAAATCATGACTTCTATTTCATCACCTTTTTTAACAATTTTTTCCGGATGTTTTATTCCCTTACCCCAAGAAAAATTACTTATATGAATTAATCCCTCAACTCCCTGAGGCAATTTTACAAATGCTCCAAAAGGGGTTGTGCTTTTTACAATCCCTTTTACTTTTGTCCCAGGAACATAATTTCTGGATGCTTCTTCCCATGGATTTGCATGCATTTTTTTTACAGACAATGAAATCTTTTTGGTTTCTTTGTCACATCCTATAACTTTCACTTCCAATTCATTACCAACTGCAACTTCTTTTTTAAATAAATGTTCACTGTCATTCCAAGAATATTCGGAAGAATGAAGCAATCCTTCAACTCCCGGTTCCAATTCAATAAATGCACCATAAGCCGTAACTGACATTACATTACCTTTTATGATTATGCCTTCTAAATATTTTTCACTTGCACTATCCCATGGATTTACAGAAAGTTGCTTCATACTCAAAGAAATTTTTTCATTTTTCTTATCAACTTTTATTATCTGAACTCTTACAATTTGTCCAACCTTTAACAAATCTTCAACTTTTTTAACTTTATACCAAGCAAGTTCACCGATATGTAAAAGCCCGTCTATACCGCCCAAATCTATAAAAGCACCAAAACTTGTAATTCTCGTAACTGCACCATCTATAATCTGCCCTTCCGCAAGCAAGTCTAATGTTGCTTGTTTTTTTACCATTTTTTCATCTTCAAGAATTTTTCTTCTTGATACTGTTATTTTTTTGTCTTCTCTGTTAAATTCGGTTATTGCAAATTCATAAGTTTTACCTACAAATTTTTCAGTATCTTTAATAAATTTTATATCAAGCTGAGAAATATGTAAAAAAGCACTCGTTCCTATATTAACAATAAAACCGCCTTTTACTGTTTTTTGTATGGTTCCTGTTATATTTTTTTTATTTTTAAAAATTTCTTCAACCTTATCCCAAGCGGATTTTTCCATAACTTCTCTATACGATAGTTCTATTTTAGGGCTTGTTCTTTTTACAAAAACTTTAACTTCGGCACCTACTTGTAATTCTTTCGGAATCCCAATTTCGGCAAATTCGGATTTTAATATTATTCCGTCTGACTTCATACCTAAATCAACCAAAAAACCATCTGAATTTTCAGAAACAATTTTTACTGAAATTATTTCACCACGATTTATTTTAACATCAGGTCCCAATAAATCTGCCATACTGACATTTTCTACTTCTTCAAATACTGTTAAATTATCTAAATTATTGTTTTCTTTATTCACTTCTTTTTCTCCTGTTTAGTATCTTTTCGACCCAATTTTAAAATTTCTTGTATTCTCCTTTTTATATTTTCTATTATCCAGTTAGGTGTCGATGCACCTGCCGTAATTCCAACTATACTTTTACTATTAAACCAAGATTTTTTTATTTCTTCAACATTTTCTATATGATAAGTTTTTATAATTTTTGAACATATTTGAAAAAGTCTTCTTGTATTTCCCGAGTTTTTACCACCTATAACTATCATAATCTCTACTTCTTTTGCAAGTGCTTCTGCAGAACTTTGTCTGTCAAAAGTTGCCCTGCATATAGTGTTGTAAATTTTGACTTTTGATATTTTAGAAATATACTCTACTATATTGTTAAAATGTTTTGGACTTTGCGTGGTTTGACTGACAATGTGAATTATATCAGTTTTTCTAATCTTTTTAATATCTTTTTTGTCTTCCACAACAACACATTTACCTTTGCCGTATGAAACTAATGCTATTACCTCCGGATGTGTTTTTTCACCAACAATGACAATTTGTTCACTTTTACAACTCAATTTTTTTACAATATCCTGTGCTCTTTTAACAAAAGGGCATGTCGCATCCATTATACCTATATTTTTTTTCTTGGATAATTTTTCGTGAATTTCTTGTTCTATCCCATGTGTTCTTAAAACTAAAACACCATTTTTTATTTTTGAATAATCCTCTATTACTTTTATCCCTTCTTCTTCCAATCTTTTAACTTCTTGCGGATTGTGAATTAGGGGACCGAAAGTATAGACCTTTTTATTTTTACTGGCAACTTTTTCGGCAAGTTCTATTGCTCTTTTTACGCCGAAACAAAATCCGGAACTTTTAGCGATTTTAATTTTTTTTAACATAATTTATTTTAACCTGCTTGCTATAGTTTTTGTATTTCATTCAAAACTTTTTGGGATAGCAATATATAGTCATCTTTTGCGTATTCTTTTGGCGGATAGATTGGTTTGCCATATTTTATTGTTATCTTTTTAAATTTCTTAATATTATTCGTATTTGTAATTTTTACAGGAACTATGGGAACTTGTGCTGTACATGAAACCATCCCAACACCGGCTCTCGCTTTTCCTATATTGCCATTTTTTGATCTTGTCCCTTCCGGAAACATTAATAATGCTTTTTTATTTTCCAATAAAGAAAAGGTATTTCTAAATGCAGACATATCCTGTATGCCTCTTTTAACCGGAAAAGCATTTGTTCTTTTGATTAAAAAACCTAATATAGGAATACCAAATAATTCCTGTTTTGCCATAAAATGTAAATCTTGATTCATAAAACAACCGGTCAATGGCGGGTCAAAAAAACTTATATGATTTGGAGAAATTATAACGCCTGTATTTTTGGGAATATTCTCATTACCTTCGGATTTACATCTGAATATAAATAGAAATATCATCTTAAATAAAAATCTGCCGGCATAATATAAGAAATTGCTTTTCTCTGTTACTTGCATATGTTTTTTAAAACTTCGTAGAAATTTGCAAAAGATATATTAACACAATCAGAATCAACAATTGTTGTTTGACCATCGGCAATAAGTCCGGCAATTGAAAGCATCATTGCAATTCTGTGGTCTTTGAAACTGTCAACAATATTACCGCTTAGTTTTGTTTTGCCTTTTATTATAAGACCATCTTCCGTTTCATTAATATCAGCACCCATCTTTAACAACTGACTAGCAATAACTTTTAATCTGTCACTTTCTTTTACACGTAATTCTTTTGCACCTGAAATAATTGTTGTCCCATCCGCCTGAGTTGCACAAAGAGCAATTATAGGAATTTCATCAATAAGAGTCGGCATTATTTTACTGTCAATTGTCGTTGCATGTAAATCAGAACTTGAAACTTCAATGTCTGCAACTTCTTCACCTGAAATAAAGGTTATACTACCAATCTTTATATTTGCTCCCATATCTTTTAACACTTTAATTATTCCGCTTCGTGTTTTATTTATATTAACTTCTTTTATAATTATTTTTGAATTTTTAACGATAAGCCCTGCAACCATAAAAAAAGCAGCTGAAGAAATATCTGACGGCACTTTAATATTTTGAGCAATTAATTTATCGCATTTACTGACACTTACTGTTAACCCATTTTCAACAACATTTGCACCATATGCTTTTAACATTCTTTCCGTGTGGTCTCTTGATTTTTCAGGTTCGGTAAATTTTGTTATGCCTTCTGCATATAATCCGGCAAATAATACACATGATTTTACCTGTGCACTTGCAACTTTGCTTGTATAATCTATTGATTTTAAATTGCCCGTCGGATTAATGGCAAGAGGTAAATAATTATCATTCTTAGCAAGAATATTTACTCCCATTTGCTTTAATGGTTCTATTATTCTTTTCATGGGTCTTAATGATAAACTTTCATCGCCAATAATATTTGAACTGAAATTTTGACCTGCCAGAATACCTGACAACAATCTTGTTGTTGTTCCCGAATTGCCTGCATCGATATTCTGTTTTGGTTTTTTTAATCCGTACAATCCGACACCATTTATTATAAGTTTTTTATCTTCTTTTATTATATCAACGTTCATTGATTTAAAAGCATTCATTGTGGACATACAATCAGCACTATTGAGATAATTATAAATATATGATGTACCTTGTGCTAAACTGGAAAGCATTATTGCTCTGTGGGTAATTGATTTATCGGAAGGAACTATAATTGTTCCTTCTAATTTATTAACTTGATCAATTTTCATTATTTATGCTCTTGTTTAATAACTTTTTTAGATTTTTTTCGTTATTGAATGTTCTGCTAAACTTTCCTATCTGGTTACAAAATTCTTTTGTTAATTTCTGCAGATTATTTTTATTACCTAAAAATATCGGAGCCCACATTTGCGAAGATGATTTTGAAACTCTCGTAATACTGTTAAACGAACCGCCTACCATGTTTTGAATCTGTTTATTTTTACTGTTTTTTTGTTTAAACATTCTAAAAAAATTAAAAGCAATTATATGCGGCAAATGGCTTGTAAATGCAACTATTTCGTCGTGTTTTTTTGCAGATATAAAAATCAGATTACATCCGACATCTTTCCACATTTTTGAAATTAAACTATTTTTATTGCCCGTAATTATTACATTTGTTTTTTTATAAAGGTCTTTTTTAACATATTGAATACCATTATTTTCCATTCCTGCCATCGGATGGCAACCAATAAACTTCGGAAATTCTTTATTTCTTTTTATTAAATTATTTATCGATTGTTCTATATCAGATTTTATACTGCCAATATCTATAATTATTGTTTTTTTTGATACTATCTTTGCAACTCGTTTATATGTATCGACTATCATATCAACAGGGTAACAAATAACGACAATATCACTGTTTTTTATATCTTCAATGTTTGTTGAAAATTCATCAACAGCACCTTTTTGTTTTGCTATTTTTAAATTTTTGATTTTTCTGCCAATACCTAAAATAAAATACTCTCGTTCTTTATTTTTATAGACATTTTTCAATGCCATACCTAAAGAACCGCCCATAAGCCCAACGCCTAATATTGCAACTTTTTGCATTAGATCTCTCTTCCAACTGCTTTTGCCAAAACTTTAAGTTCTGACATCAATTTATTATATTGATCAGGCAATAAACTTTGCGGACCATCAGATAATGCTTCCTCCGGTCTAGGATGTATTTCAAGCACTAAAGCATCTGCACCTACGGCAATACATGCTTTTGCCATTGTCGGAACATGTTCTCTAATACCTATACCGTGAGAAGGATCTAAAACTATAGGCAGATGTGTTAATTTTTTCAAAACCGGAACTGCATTTAAATCTAATGTAAATCTTGTTGAATCTTCAAATGTTCTGATTCCTCTTTCACATAACATAACATTATAATTGCCCTGTGATAAAATGTATTCCGCAGAAAGAAGTAATTCCTTTACAGTTGTAGCCATACCTCTTTTAAGTAATACGGGTTTTCTTTGCTTACCACATGCTTTTAGCAAATCATAATTTTGAATATTTCTTGCACCAATCTGAACAATATCACAATATTTACTGACAAGAGGAACTTGTTCAACTGACATTGCCTCACTTACCGTAGGCATTTTCAATTTTTTACCAATCTCTTGAATATATTTTAATCCTTTTTCACCTAAACCCTGAAAACTATATGGAGATGATCTTGGCTTAAATGCACCGCCTCTTAATATTGTTCCGCCGGCGTCTTTTACTATTTTTGCTATTTCAAGTAAAACATTTTTACTCTCAATCGCACAAGGACCACCCATAATATGCACTTGTTTTGAACCAATTTCTAAACCATAAGGTAATTTAACAATTGTATTGTCTTGTTTAAATTGTCTCGAAGCCAATTTGTAAGGTTTTTCTATTTCACTTATATGATCCACTTCATCCATTGATTCAAAATTTTCTTTATATTTTTCAGCAAATTCTCCTATCATCCCGATAATTGTAATATCAACTCCTCTTGATACATGAGGCAAATATCCCAATTTTTTTATTTTCTCTACTACCTTTTTTTCATCTTGTTTTGTAGCCTTATGTTTTAACGTAATAATCATAATTACTGCCCCCTAGTGAATATTTGACCAGTATTATACTTTTTTTACATTTATTAAACAATCTTTAAACATGCTAAAAATATTAGACAAACGTAATCAGAATTAGTAACATTTACGGATAGAAATTATTTGGTAATTATTATCTTATTGCGTATTTCAATTATAAAAATTTCAAGAATGAATTTAAACAACAACATGAGTTATAAAAAACTAATTTTAATTATTCTAACCTTGACAATATTTTCAATACTTTATGTTATTTGGTTTAAAAAATCAGATACTGCGACTTCGGGTTCCGCCGTAGAAAAGCAAAAGTTTATTGATTATAAACTATATCAAGTCAGATTGCTAAGCATATTTATACCATCAGATAAAGAATCAAAAGAGGACAGAAAACATAAAAAATTATTAGCCGAAAAATATTTTTCAGATATCGTAAATTCAAAGAAATTCGGCAAAATATTTGAAATTAACAATAAAATATCACAACAAAATAATAATGTAAAAATTTTTGATTTAGGTTGGATTTCTCAAGGCAAACTTCCAAAGAATTTTGATGAAAAGGCATTTGCTTTGAAAAATGTAGGAGAAGCAACAATGTTTGAAACAGAGCTTGGATTTCATATAGTTCAGTTGATGAATATAAGAAAATCAAAAGATTTTAATTCTGTTATACACAAAAAGGAAGAAACATATAAAACAACCTATCAAAAAAGACCCTACGACAATATGATTTTTATTAAAGGCGGCTCATTTTGGGCAGGATCCACCGAAGCTGAAATAGATATGAGATTAAAATTGTGCAACATATATGTAGGCAAGCATATCGGCGGCTGTTACAGAAAATGGTTTGAGGATGAAATTTATCAATATGCCGAAATTCAAGACTTATATATTGACAAATACGAAGTTTCTATGGGTGAATATAAAAAATTCATATCCCAAACGGGCCACAAACAGCTCCCTGATTGGGTTTATGAATATTCTCCTAAAGATAATTATCCTGTTGTCGGAATCGACTGGTATGATGCGAATGCTTATGCAAAATGGGCAGGAAAAAGATTACCAACCCAATTTGAATGGGAATATATAGCCAGAGGAAAAGAGAGAAGATTATTTCCTTGGGGCAATGCTCTTCCGGATGGAACAAGAGCAAATTACAGCGATATAAATGATACTAATGTATGGAAAGACAAAAGTAATAATGACGGGTACAAACATACAGCTCCCGTAGGCAGTTACCCAAAAGGACAAACTCCTCAGGGCATATTTGATATGGCAGGCAATGTGCGAGAATGGACAAGTTCGGTTGAATCAGGAACTGATAAAGCGATTGTCAAAGGCGGTTCTTTTTCAAATGCATATGATGATTTATGGTGCGCAGACTATAGAATTAATAAAAAAGATACTTTGGAACCAAATCTTGGTTTCAGATGTGTTGCGGATATAGAATGAAAACAAAATATATTCATATCATAATTTTGCTGTCGTATTTGATTCTGACATTATTTGCATCAATAACGTTTTTTTACAATATAAACAATAAAGTCATCGGGAACATTAATCATCCAAACGCACAAGGTGAAATTTTGCTTACTAATATTATGAAAAACAGTTTGCTTAATCATAAAATATTAAATTGGACATATACAGATTTTTTGAACTATCCTTACGGAGAACAACTTTCAGATACAATAAGACATACTGTCCACTTGTATCTTTCGGGAACAATCGCTATATTTACAAATCCGGTTACAGCATATAATGTAACATTTTTCATAATTATAATTTTAAATGCATATTTCATGTTTTTATTGGCACAATACATATTCAAAAATTACTATTTATCATGGCTTGCAGGTTTATTTTATACATTTAATTTATATGTTCTGTTAAAAATCAATATCGGCTCTCTTCATAAATCAGCAATATTTTTCATTCCTCTATATATCCTTTTTTTATTAAAATTGCTTGATAAACCTAAAGTGATATATATTATTATGACTTTTGTTTTATTGGCATTAACTCATCTCCAGTACCCAATGTATTCTTTATATTGTCTGTTGTTCAGTATAATTTTAATAATATACAGATTGTTTAAAAATAAAAAAATGCAGGAATTGAAGTATTTTATTGTAATTGCAATTTTGTCTGTTGCTTTTTTGTATTGGTTAGGTATGATAGGACACATCACTTTTGATTTATCAATTTATGAAAATGAACCATGGCAACTTAATCCGCTATATTTTATAAAAAATTATTTAGTATATCCTACTTCACTGCCATTAGGAATATCTCCGACTATTTTATTTTTAGGATTACTTGGATTTATATATATAAAAGAAGCAAGATTTTTCTTTTTAACCGCTGTATTTTTTATTATTTTATCGTTTGGTTTTTACTTTTCAATATTTAGCATAAAAATAGTGCTTCCTTTTTATTTTTTGGCAAAAACAGTTAAATTGCTTAGCAACATAATTTTTTACGCGCCTATTCGTTCTCTATCTTTAGCGTATATTTGTTTGATAATATCCGCCATTTTTTTTGTTAAAATTGCATATGATAAATTCGGCAAAAAATCAATATTAATAATTGCAACCATATTTATTTTAGAACTTATTTTTTTATATCCGGAAGTGTTTCCGATAAAAACCACCGATTTGCCAAAATACAGCATTGTCAGCCAAATCAAAAATAAAGACGGCAATGTTCTGTGTCTGCCTTCATTTGAAAAAAACAACAAGGTGTTACTACACAAATCTATGTTAATTACGTTAATGAGTAACAAAAAAATGGTCAATACATATGAATATGAACCTTGGATTAATGAAATTATTGAAAATAATGACTCGGCATATGTATTAAAAGAATTAAGAAGCAAAAACATTAAATTTATAATAATATATAACAACTTGAAAAATATCAGTGAACAAGAAAAAACTTTTATGAATTCAATAAAAAACAGTGCCGTAAAAATAGATAAGGATACAATGTT
The DNA here is from genome assembly GCA_028711215.1 of Endomicrobiaceae bacterium. Lineage (GTDB taxonomy): Bacteria > Elusimicrobiota > Endomicrobiia > Endomicrobiales > Endomicrobiaceae > Proruminimicrobium. Next base: position 14,161 of record JAQTSO010000015.1, read on the forward strand.
ATATGAAATTAATTAATAAATATAAATTTATTATAACATCATTTTTAATAATTTTATTTGTATCAAACATATTTGCAGATAAATATAATCTTCCTGTCGATTTTATGGAGACAGTAGATATTAAATTCCCTTATACAAATCACATTAAATATGTGGCAGGAGGAAGTAAAAACAGAAAAAACACCATAAGTAACCTTAAGAAATACCCGATTATAATGATTTGCGGCAACCGAAGAACAAATGAGGATTGGCTTGGTAAAAATACCGGAAATGCTGATAAAAAAAATGGAAACATATACGATATGTTTTTAAAAAGCGGGTTTAATGAATCAGAATTATGGCTATACTCATACGTTGAAAATGAAAATGACGAAATGAAAAATATAGAAGAATTAACCGACAGCTTAAGAGTTTTCATATACAGCATTCTTTTATATACCGGAGCCACTAAAGTACAAATACTTGCACACGGGGAAGGCGGAGTGCTGGCTTTTGAAACTATAAGAAAATATAACATATACAATCTTGCAAGCACAATGGTTTTTATCGGCTGTCCGTTTCATGGCAGTTCAATATACAGTTATTATAAAGCTATTCAGGGATATCCCGTACATGCAAATCTTGCTTCGGGATCTGATTTTTTGGAAGAACTACTATTTTTAACAGAAACTCCTCAAAATGATAAAATTGAATATGTTACAATCCATTCAGATAATGATGAATACTACCGAAATAACAGGACATCTCCTACTTTAAAAGGAGCTGAGAATATAGCTATTGATAATTTAGATCATGATGGGTTAAGAACTTCTTCAGACAGCTTTCAAAAATATCACAAATTCTTCAATAAAAAGACATTGAAATATAACCGGAAGAAAGATTTAGATAGAGATGGATTTATGGATATTAAAAACGGCGGAAATGATTTTGATGACAAGAACAGTAAAATATATCCCGGTGCAGTTGAAATTGAAGATGATAATATAGATCAGGATTGCAATTTCAGAGATAAAAGTTCAGTCGGCGGAAAAGATTGTGAAATTTTAATAAAATGAAAATATTATTTATAAGATGCAATGAAAATTTAGAAAAAGTTAACAGTGAAACTAATGTCACCGGGATATATCCGCCGTTGGCGATAGCTTATATTTCAGGGTATATAAAAAAACATAACAAGAACGTTGATATCAATTTTTTGGATGCCCATTTAAATAAGATGAACGAAAAAAAAACCTCTTCTTATTTTAATGTAAATAAGTTTGATATGTTTTTTTTACAAGCATATTCCTTAAGCTGGCATAGTGTATTAAAAACAGCCAAAATTATAAGAAAATGTAATGAAAACGCATTCATAGTTGTCGGCGGACCTCAGATAACGGCATATCCCAATGAATCAATGCTGACAGGTTTGTTTAATATCGGTATTATAGGGGAAGCGGAGGAAACGGCTAATAACATAGTAAAAAATTTCAACACCGATAAAATCAATTCTATCGACGGCACAATAGTCAACATAGATAACAAAATCATATTAAATAAACCACAAGTATTACTTGATGATATAAATCTGTTGCCTTTCCCGGATTTCGACTTAATAAATAATAATTATTTTTCTTTAACCGTACAAAAACCTTTTGCTACAATGATAACAAGCAGAGGATGTTGCTATAATTGTTCTTTTTGTTCACAAATATACGGCGGCAACAAAATAAGATACCGAAATGCCAAAAATGTTGTAGATGAAATAGAAATTTATATTAAAAAATATATGGTAAAGGAAATCATCTTTTTCGATGAAACATTTACTTTTGATAAAGGCAGAGCCATTGATATTTGCAATGAGATAATAAAAAGAAAACTAAAATTTATTTTTAATATCAGGACAAGAGTTGATAAAATTGATGAAGAAATACTTATTAAACTTAAAAAGGCAGGTTGTACAACAATACATCTGGGAATAGAATCTGCATCTGAAAAAATTTTACAGTATATGAATAAAGGCATTACTCTTAATGATATTAAAAATGCCGTCAGCTTATGTAAAAAAAACAGCATCCTTGCCCGAGGTTATTTTATATTGGGGTATCCCGGTGAAACCAAAGAAGACATTTTAAATACAATAAATTTTTCAAAAAATCTCAATTTGGACTTTGCAAGTTTTACGATTGCAATACCTAATCCCAGAACATTACTTTATGATATTGCCATGAGAGATAAATATATAGAATATGACTATTGGAAAAATTTTTCTTTGGGAATTGAAAAAAATCAAATACCGTATTTCTGTGACAGAATCATAACAAAGGAATTTTTAGAAAAGATTCTTAAAAAAGCATACTTTTCTTTTTATTGCAGACCATCTTTTATACTAAAAAAATTATTACTTATACGATTTTACATTATACGCAACATATTTACTCTTTTATATTATAAAATATTAAAATAGAATATTGTTATGCAAAATAAATTTAACGTTTTATTAATCAATCCGTATGCAGGATTTGACACCGGAGATTTTTACAGAACCATGAGCGAACCGCTTGGGTTACTATATCTTGCATCGCACATAATGAACAAATCGGATAAGTACAACATTAAAATTCTTGATCTTTATGCTCTTAATCCTGTTAAACATAGAAGAAGCGGGATTGATAATAAATTTTATTTTGGGCTGACTGAATGGGATAAAATAAAAGAATTATTAAAAGACTTTTCGCCGGAGATTATCGGCATAACTTCAGAATTTACGGGTTATGCTTATTGTTCTGTTGAAATTGCCGAAAATATAAAAAAATATATGCCTCATATTCCAATTATAATCGGCGGTGCACATGCCACATTTTTTGCTGAAAATATATTAAGAAAATATCAATTCGTTGATATAATAGTAAGGGGTGAGGGAGAAATAACGTTTTATGAATTATTAGAGGCTTTGAGAACAAAAACCGGAATAATAAATATAAGCGGTATAACTTACAGATCCGCAGACAATAATATTGTTTCAAACAACAATCGCACGTTAATAAATAATTTAGATGATTTCAGTATAGCCGATAGAACTTTAATTGATATGAATAAATACCTTAGCATAAGTCATCATACTTTTCCGGGAAGCGGAAATTATCCAATAGCAACAATGGTGTTATCCAGAGGCTGTAAATTTAATTGTATTTTTTGCAGTACAAAAAATATGTGGCAAAATCAATGGAGAGCACGTTCTTATGTTTCAATTTTAAATGAAATAGAATATTTAATTAATAACTTCAAAGTAAAAGAAATAGCTTTTGTTGATGACCAAATTCTGGGCGACAAAAAATGGTTTGACGGATTGTTGGATTTTATTCTTTCAAAAAAATTTACAATTTCTTTTCAAATTATAAACGGGTTAAGCGTATGGTTAATTGACGAAAATTTATTACGGAAAATGAGAAAAGCCGGATTTTATAAAATCGGTCTGCCTATAGATTCCGGTAATCAAGACACATTAAAATATATTAATAAGCAACAAATATCTTTGGTTAAAATTAAAAAAACAATAGAACTTGTACACAGGTTAGGTTTTTTTTCCAGTGCAAATTTTTTGATAGGATTTCCGAATGAGACAATGAATGACATAAAAAAAACTGTTAAATTTGCATACAATTGCGGGGTTGATATAGTCTATTTTTTTGTTGCAAAAATGCATACAGGATCAGATATGTATACCAACTGTTTAAATATAAAATTATTAGAAAACATTGAAAATAGCGGCAGTTGGACAAATATTAACAACAGTTCTTTAACGATATCCTCTGCAAAATTAACTGATATTTTATACAAAGCACAAAAATATTATTTTATTTACAAATGCTTTTTTTTATTAAATCCTGTAAACTTTTATAAACATTTATTTTTTAAATTAACATTTGTAAAAAATTATCTGATTGTTTTCAAATTTTTTATGTCGGCAATAATAGAAATTATATATAGCATTTACAAAAACATAGGATATAAATTAAAAAAATGAAAACAAAAATATTATTTGTATCAATGTATGGAATAGAAAGTAATTCATCAAGATTATTGTCCGCTATCCTTAAAAATAATAATTACAATGTGGAAACTATATTTTTAAAAAATTGGAAAAACAACAATATTAAAGAGCCTACATCCGTAGAATTTAATTTATTATTTGAAGAAATTGCCCGAATTAAACCGGATATTATAGGAATAAGTTTTGGGAGTCCCTACTTTAATATTGTAAAAACCATATCATACGGCATAAAACACAAATTTAAGAATATATATTTGGTTTTCGGAGGAATACATGCAACAACCGTACCTGAAGATTGCATTAAATATTGTGACGCATTATGTATTGGAGAAGGAGACAAGGCTTTTTTAGAGTTTGTTAACAAATTTGAAAATAAAATAAATTTTACTGATACTTCTAATTTTTGGTTTAATTTTAAAAATAATATAATTAAAAATCAACTAACATCATTAGTGGAAAATTTGGATAAACTGCCTTTCAAAGATTTATCTAATGAAAAAAAATATTATATAGATTACGACAGAATTTATCCGGGTGACCCTATATTAAATATCAAAGAATTCAGAATTTCCGCATCCAGAGGATGTTTTTACAGATGCGCCTATTGCTATAACAGCGTATTAAGTAAAATATATCCGAAGGAAGTGAAATATTACCGAACCCGCAGTGTTGATAATGTTATAGATGAGATATTATATGCAAAAAAACACTTCAAAGCCATTAAAAGAGTAAAATTTGATGACGATACTTTTATATCTGATTCCCAGTGGATAGATGATTTTTGCACGAAATATAAAAAATTAATAAATATTCCGTTTGATATAATGATTTCACCTCATATGTTAAATTATGGAAATTTGAAAAAATTACAAAAAGCAGGTCTCGTAAGAGCTCAAATGGGCATTGAAGGAAGTTCAGCAAAAGAAAATATTGAGGAATATAACAGAGCATTCCTCAATGATAAAATTTATGATTTCTCAATAAAAAACAAAAAATTAAAATTAGATATTGTTTATGATATTATTATAGATAATCCTATGACAACTGAAAAAGAAAAGGAAGGATTATTTTTATTTTTATTAAGTCTTCAAAGCAAATTCAAATTATTTATGTATTCCCTGGCATTTTTTCCAAAAACGCTTATAACTGAGTCTTTTTTAAAACAAGGACTGATAAATGTCAATAATATTGAGGGCAATAGCACTAAATGTTTTTCCCAGTTCCGAGCAAGTTTTGATTATGCAAGACCAAAAACCGAATTGTTCTATTTTTGCATGTTTGTTTTAGTATCAAAATCATTTATCCCGAAAACAATAAAAAAATATATTTTTTACTCCAGATTTTTTAGAAAAAATATTGGGATTACGGTTTTTATTGCAAAAATCTGCAATTTGATGACTATTATCCTGATTTTTGTTAAGATGCTTGTAAACGGAGAATTGTCTGTAATTAAATTAAGAGAATACGGAAATTTTAAAAAGATATTAACTCAATAAATATATGGATAAAAAGGCATTTACTACATTATTTCTGTTAACTTTAATTTATATCATAGGTAATATAGCATGGTATCAAATCAATAAACCAATATTCGTATTACAACCGGAAAGTGCATTATATTTTCTTGATATTTTCAATACAAATCTTTTTTCACAAATTCATCCACCATTATTACCTATAATTATGAAATTTCTGTTTTATATTTTGGGAAAACATAATTATGCGCTAATTTACATGACCGTCAACATTGTATTTTTTATATTATCACTGTTCTTCATATACAAAATCGGCAAGAAAATAAAAGGAGAATACTGCGGACAAATATCAATGATTTTATTTTCCGTTGTTCCTGCAATTTACGGTTTATCTAGACTATACGGAAGACAGGATTTTCACATAATACCTGTTTTGCTTATGGGTATATATTTTTTATTAAAATCAGATATATTTCAAAAATCAAAATGGACAATATTTTATGCGATTAGTCTCGGACTTGGCTTGTTGTTAAGAGAAACGTTTCTCGGATTTGCAATACCGTTTCTTTTATTTTTTATAATTTTATCTTTATATAAAGGAATAGCAAAAAAACAAATCATTAATATCTTTATTATGTCATTCATTACTTTTGCTTTTTATACTCTTCAATTTACCCAAAAATTAAAATTTTCATTTCTGTATACACCGTTTATGGAACAAAAAAATCATGAAACATTATTTCTGAAATTATACACAATAATAGGCGGGCTTGGTGAAAATATATTGGCATTGCCTTTATTTATCCTTCTGATTCTGTCAATAATTTATATCTTTTTCAAAAAAATATATAAAAACACAGCAATATTGATGTTATTATGCGGATTTTTCGTCCCTATTATTATAGCACTAATTATTCCTCATCATAAACAACAAGTATATATGGTCCCTTTAGTTCCTACAATTATATTGCTTATTGCAGTATCAATTTCCTATTTAAAGGACAATATCAGAAAAATATTGGTTGTTTTATTTATAATAATATCACTATTTCAATATATTGAATTATCCTACGGTTATAAAATATGGTTTTGTGATTACCAAATTAAAATTAACAATAACCTTTCATTCAAATATTTCAACAAATATGATGAAAACATAATATTTTATGACTTGAAAAAACAAGATAGATACATTGAATTTCTTAAATATATCGAATTTGCAAAAAGCAAAAAAATATTAATACTTGCTGAAAATTATGAGGAAGCTCCATATGTTTTACAGACTTTGCGGGCTTTCCTTCTTTCAAAAGGATTTAATAATATAATTGTTAACACTTCCGTTTTAAATCTATATTTGCCGCCTTATAGCAGAGACCTTGCAAATTATGAATTTATTATTGATTTAAGAACTAATAAAGACTTTGATTGGGAATATTTTGATATATTTCAAAACATTAATGAACACAAATATATCAATAGTTTTTACATACCAACAAAGGATGAATTTTTTAACCGATATAATTCATTCTGGTCAATGTATGCAAAAACCAAAAAATATCAAATAAACACTGCCGATGCAGTTTTATATAAACTAAAAAATTAAAATCTAAAGGGCTTAATATATGATTTTTTTACCATCTTTTAAATTAAATATAACTTGGACTGATTTGTTTTTATTATTTAAAAGTATATGCTCAAAAAACAATGATAATTTAAACTTAGACTTTTTAAAAAAACATATTGGAAACAAGTATATTCTGGACGTTCCTTCTTCAAGATGGGGGCTGTTTTTTTTATTAAAAGCTTTAAATCTACAAAAAGGTGATGAAGTTATAATACCGGCATATACTTATTTTGCCGTTCCTTCAGCTGTAATAAGAGCAGGATGTGTTCCTGTTTTTGTTGACATAGAAGAAAATGCTATTAATATGGATACAACTAAAATCGAATCTTGTATAACAAAAAAAACAAAAGTTATAATTGCAACACATTTATGCGGATTTCCTTGCGATTTAATTAAAATTAAAGAAATTTCAGAAAAATATAATTTGATGATTATAGAAGATTGTGCTCAGGCCTTCGGGTCTAAATTCAACAATGATTTTGTGGGTAAATTTGCTAAAGCTTCTTATTATTCATTCAGTATAACAAAAAATTTAACAATGCTAAGAGGCGGCATTGTAGCTACGGATGATGAATTAATAGCGGACAAAATTCAACAGGAAACAGATAAAATGTTGCTTTTCACGAAATTTCAAATGTTCAAAGATTGTGTAAAAGCAGCTATAATGAAAATTGCAACATCAAAAATAATTGTTCCTTTCACATGTATATTTTTTTATTTATTCTCTTTGGCTAAATTTGACATTGCAAAAATAATATTCAAAGAAAAACAAATATTTTTGGATAATGATTATCCAAAATACGGCAAATTAAATTACAGCCAAAAAAAACTTGCCGAAAATCAGTTAAAAAATTTTAATAACAGTTGCAATATTAAAGAAAAAAACGGAAAATTTTTCTATAAATTGTTACAAAACACAAAACATTTTAAGACTCCAAAACTTTTAGATAATTGCAAGAATATATTTTCGGGGATGCCGATATTTGTAAATAATAAAGATTTCATAAGAAAAAAATTGTTAGCCAAAGGAATTGATACTTCAACCGGATTTGTACAAAACTGTACAGATATACCTGAATTTAAAAAATATGCAAAAACAAATTACCCGAATGCTTTAAGAGCAGAAAAAGAATTACTTTATTTTCTTACATCTGATACAATAAAAAATCATGACATTGAATATATAACAAATATTTTAAATAAATTATGAAAATATTATTAATCAATCCTCCTATTCTTTCATTAAATCCCGTAATATCAAGTTTATTTTTTAATTCACCGCCTCTTGGGATTTTATATATTGCAGCAGTTTTAGAAAAAAATGAAATAGACGTTCAGGTTATTGATGCAGCTCTTGAAAGATTATCAATTAGCAGTTTGATTGATAAAGTTTTGTTATATGAACCTGATATAGTTGGAATCACTTCAACAACTTTTTCATTTTCAAGTGCAAAAGAACTTGCAAAACAAATAAAAATTGCAAAACCCGATATAAAAATAGTTATCGGGGGTTCTCATGTCAGTGCAGTTCCTGAAGATGTTTTGTCAAACGAGTGTTTCGATTTTGGCGTAATAGGAGAAGGGGAACTTACTTTCCTTGAATTAATACAAAATATTAATCAAAATTCTAATTTTTTAAAAGATATTGAAGGAATTGTATACAGGGATGGGAATTCTAATATTATTCAAACCCCACCGCGCCCCCTTATAGAAAATTTGGATATTTTACCTTTTCCTGCAAGACATCTCGTACCGATACACAAATACAAACCCCAACCAAACGACAAAAGAGATATTCCAAAAATAAGCTTAATTTCCAGCAGAGGATGCCCCTATCAATGTATTTTCTGCGGAAAAAGTGTTTTTGGAACTTCATACAGGTCATTTTCTGCAAAATATATTATTGCCGAAATGAAATATGTGATGGAACAATTCGGAGCAAAAGATATTGCTTTTGTAGATTCATTATTTATGGTTTCTCTTGAAAGGGTTAAAGGAATATGCCAAGAAATACTCGAAAATAATTTGAAAATTTCTTGGACATGTACTATAAGAGCTAATGTAATAAAAGAAAAGTATATATTACAACTGATGAAAGACAGCGGTTGCTGGAGAATAAGAATCGGTATTGAAAGCGGCAGTGAAAAAATCTTAAAATTAATAAAAAAAGAAATTGATTTATCTCATCTCCAAAAAGTAGTTGCTTGGGCAGATGAAATCAAACTGCAACCCAAAGGTTTTTTTATGATTGGGCACTTTACTGAAAATATAAATACAATAAAGGAAAGTATAACCCTTGCAAAAAGTTTACCTCTTAAAGATATAACTCTTCAAATTAATACTCCTTTACCAAATACTGAACAATTTAAAATATGTCAAATTTATGGTAGACTATTCGGCGATTTAACAGATTGCTCGTTATTTAAACCTATATTTACTCCAAATGATTTGTCTACCGAAGAACTTGAATATTGGTTTAACAGATTTTACCGGGAATTCTATTTAAGACCTGTTATTATTTTAAGACATTTAAAATATATTAGAAATCTCAAAGATATTATAAAATATATTCAAGCTTTCAACTTGATAATATATTTATTTTTCATAAACAGGAGAATAAATTATGTATCAAAAAAAAGAAACAGCAATAATGTTTAGCGGCGGGCTTGATTCCACAGCGGTTGCTTGTGAATTATTAAAACAGGGACACAAACTTCATCTTTTAGCATTCAATAACGGCGTTTGCATTCGTATTTCAAGGCCTTCGGAAAGAGCTAAAGATTTAGCAGAAAAATTTAATAAAGAAAATATTAACTATAAACTGATTGAATCTCAAAAAACTATGAAATTTTTAAAAAATAATTCCAAAGGAATTATCAGTAAATGTAAATCACCGTTAATTTTTGATTTAATATGCAGATTTTCAATGGAAATTAATACAATAATATACTGCAAGAAAAACAACATTAACACTGTTGCAGACGGAAACAGTATGGCTCAAGGACAAATTTTCATACAACAAAAACCATACTTAGATGTGGTTGATGATTTTTATAAACAATACGATATTAATTCAACACATCCTCTATACTTTAGTGCTAAAACCAGAGATGCAAATCTTAAGATTCTGTCAGACAGCGGATTAGACAAAGGCAATAAATTATTCGAAAAACTTAGCATATCATCTCAATTATTAAATCAACCTTTTTGTTTGTGGGCTCCTATGGCATTTCTGTTCACGTCACCTGTACGCAAATTAGGGTTTGAGAAATTATTTGGATTATCTACTGAAAAAGCAATTGAAATCAGAAAAAATTTACAGAATATAGCAAGAAAATATATTGAGGAAAATTTACGTGCCAAATAAAAATAATATAGCGGAACATACTATGATTAAGGCTAAAATATCCGATTTGGATTATATCGTTGACCTACATATAAAATATATCGGCGATTCATTTTTTACTTATTTGGGAAGAAAATTTCTTAAGATCATATATTCCGAACTAATATTATCAAAATATGCTTCAACTTACTTATATGCAGTTGATAATAAAACAATAGGTTATATATCATTTGTTTTAAACAAAAAAATAATTTTTATAAAAATTTTATTTACAAGATGCCTTTCAATTATTTTCTGTCTTAATTTTAAAACATTTTTAAAATGTATCTTCTATTGTTTCAACAGTATGGGCTATATACTAAAGAAACAGTATTGTAAATCCGAACTATTATTTATAGCTGTTGATGACACTTACAGAAATAATAGAATAGCTTCAAAATTAATTGATCTAGCGGAAATCGTTATGAGACAAAATAATATTTTTAAAGTGCAGGTTTCGATAAATGATGATAACTTTGTTTCCCAAAACCTTGTAAAAGATAACAAATATATTTTTTACAAATTATTCAACTTTTACGGAAAAAAAATGAGAATGTATTATAAATTACTATGAATTATAAGCAAATATTTAATTTAATTTCATCTTTATTGTTCCAAAACAAGCCGGTTTACGCACATTATGCGGTTACGCACAGATGTAATTTACAATGTACCATTTGTGATAATAATTGTATATGTCCCAAAGATAGAGAATTAACACTTGCGGAAATAGAAGGATTAGCCGATTTTCTTAAACAAAAAGGGATAGGTTTTATCAGTTTAAGCGGCGGAGATCCTTTTATAAGAACAGATATTACAGATATAGTAAAAATTTTTTCAAAAAAAGGAATAAAAACTCAAATACTGTCAAACACTCTTAATATTACTGATATCCAAATAAAACAATTGCTTAAAATCAGACATTTCTATGGATTTTCATTATCATTACATTCATTATCTGAAGAAACTTCCTTGAAATTTTACAATGATAAAGATTTATTTAAGGAAATAATTGGAAATATTAATAGAATATCAAAACTCGTTAAAAAAAATAAAATTCTTTTAAACACAGTTATATCTCCGCTAAATATTAATGAGATATATGACATTGCAAAATTTGCAAAAAGCAATAATTTAAAAATTTCATTTTTGCCCATAGAACACAACAACAACGAATCTTTTAAATTTAAGAAAACTGATTTTTACAAAATAGATCAATTGTACGATTTTTTAATTATTGAAAACAAAAAAAACAACTATATTTTTAATTCTTCACAATTTTTAGAAATGTCCAGACAGTATCAAAAAGGACTCTGTAGTTCTCAATATTGTCATGCCGGAAAATTATATATTTCAATTAATCCTGACGGAAATATTGCTTCGTGTCACAAATATCATACTCATAGTAGAAAAAACTTTAATGATACTTTAATTGCCTGTGAAAAATGTTCTGATTGTATGAGACCGTGCTGGATAGAAATATCAAATTTTTTTACAAATAAAAAATCTTTTTTTGAACGAATAAAAAAACAATTAATAAATTATTTTAATACAATATTTTGAATTAATTGTTGATAAAAAATTAAAATATATCTAAAATATAAAAGTGAAAAAAATATTACTTTTAACAACTCCGATAAAAAATTCCATAAACATAGAGGTAAATAAAAAAGTTTCCGTAGCCGTAGGCATTTTACCGCCTTTAGGCATATTATACATAGCTTCTTATATACGACAGCAATTCAAAAAGAATATTGAGACTAAAATATTAGATTGTCATAATAAAGATTATCCTGAATTAATTAATTTCATTGAACTTTATAAGCCCGATATTATCGGCATTAGTGCTTTTACGCATAGTCTCACGGACGTTATATTAACTGCCGGAATCATAAAAGAAAAATTACCAAAATCTCTTATTTGCATCGGAGGACCACATGCCAATAATTTCCCAAAACAACTTGCTGATTTAGGCATATGTGATATAGTCATACCGCAAAACGGAGAACAAATATTCTCAGAGATAATAGCAAAATATCTTGCAAATGAAGATTTACATGAAATTAAGGGAATCTATTTAAACAACCGTTTTACCGGGGACAGAAATGAAACTTCTATAAAGTTAGATGATTTGCCGTTTCCGGCAATAGATTTATGTGATTTTAAAAAAAATTCATACATTTTTGATTGCAAAACTCCTATGATGACAATGATATCAACTAAAGGGTGCAGAAATATTTGTTATTTCTGCAATACTCCCAAGGATATTGAAATCCGTTCAATACAAAGTCTCATAAATGAAATTTTGTATTATAAATCTTACGGCGTAAAAGAAATATATTTCGTTGATGATACATTTAATATTACTAATACGCGATTAGTTGATTTCAGCACAGCATTACTAGCCAACAAAATAACACTTTCCTGGAGTTGCAGACTGAGAGTTGATAAACTTACAGCTGAAGATTTAAATTTGGCAAAAAAAGCCGGTTGTCATACGATTCATTTCGGAATTGAAACTTGTACAGATGAAGGATTAAAATTACTAAACAAAAATATTACAATTGAACAAATAGAAAATGCTTTTTCTTATGCACAAAAAAACAAGATACGAACTATGGGATACTTTATGATTGGGTTACCGTTTGAGAAAAACATTGAATCTGTAAAAAATACATTAGATTTTGCAAAAAAACTTAAATGCAGTTATGCATTATTTAATATTTTTGTACCATTTCCAAATACTTATTTGTATAATAAGGCGTTAGCTAACGGAATTATAAAAGAATCTGAGTGGAACACATATCTTGCAGGGAAAAATTTAAATTTTATTCCTCCGGTATGGAATGAATATTTTTCCACTAAAGATTTAATTAGCTTATTAAACAGTATAACCAAAGACTTCTATTTTAATTTTGATTATATTTTAAGATTTCTTACAGAATTTAAAAATTATCATTTTCCCATTAGAAAGATTAGAGCACTATTGAGTATATAAATGAAAAACAAAAAAATTATTATTGTCGGTGCCGGAATAACGGGGCTTGTAGCTTCGTATGAATTATTAAAAGAAGGCTGTCAAGTTACAATAATAGAAAAAGAAACTGACGTCGGAGGATTGGCCAGAAGTTTTCAATATGACAGTACGACTTTTGACATAGGACCTCACAGATTTTTTTCCGATAAAGAAACAATTAATAATTACATTAAAAACACATTAAATAATGATTTTGTCAATATTTCTCGTTTAAGCGCGGTATTTTTTAACGGCAAATATTATAAATGGCCGTTAAATCTTTTATCTATATTTAAAATGTCGTTTAAAAACATAATATGCATTATTTTTGATTTGTTATTTTTAAAAACAAAAAAAGCCGATAATTACCAGGAATACGTTGAAAACAAATATGGTAAAACTCTTTATGAAATTTTTTTTAAGGGATATACTGAGAAATTTTTTGCCGTAGATGCACAACATATACATGCAATGTGGGCACAGGAAAGCATCAACAGAGTTCTTATAGTAAAAAAAACGAGTAATATTTTGGGGCTTTTTAAATATTTTTTAAAAAGTAACTTTGTCCGTGAAAAAAATTTTATATATCCTAAAATCGGCGGAATTCAAACCTTTTCAAAAAACTTAAAAGAGAAAATAATAGAATTGGGTGGAAAATTTGAATTAAATGCAGAAATTAAAGAAGCAACTATCACAAATAATTCAATCCTCTTTATCAAAACCAAAGAAACTATTTATGAATCAGACATTGTAGTCTGGACTGCACCTATAACAAGCTTATGCAAATTATTAGATATTCCAACAAATTTAAAATACAGAAATTTAATTATTTTCAATTGTATTATTAAATTTAATAAAAAATGTACTACTAACAATTATCAATGGTGTTATTTCGGCGATAAAAACATAACATTAAACCGAACATCAAAACCGCTTTTGTTTTCCAAATACAATATAGGGTCCGGCTATGATTCGGTTTGTGTTGAAGTATCCTGTTCACCCCATGACTCGTTCTGGCATAATCCAAATGAGCTGAAAGATAAAATAATATCTGAACTTATTCAAATTAATATTATATCATCAAATAGCGATATTATAAAGATTTATCCGGAAAAAATTGAAAATGTTTATCCGGTATACACTTTGGAATTTGAAAATGATTTAACTCAGGTAAAAAACAAACTTTCAAAAATAAATAATTTATATCTTGCAGGCAGAAGCGGTTTATTTTGGTATAACAACATGGATGATTCAATAGAAAACGGAATCGCCATTTCTAGAATAATAAATGAAACAAAATAAAAAAAACAATCAATATTTGCCCAAAATATTTTAAATTTGTTAAAGCAAAAATACCACAATGAAAATATTAGCGCCAATTAATTCCATTTTGGATATAGAGCCTGTTATAAAATCAGGGGCAACCGAATTGTTTTGCGGCATTATACCCAAAACCTGGAGTGATAAATACGGGAGCACTGTTTCGCCTAACAGGAGAGAATGGGCAAGTGCAAATATCACAACATACGGGCAGTTAAACGAAATAACTGAACTCGCCCACCAGCGTAATACTCAAGTGTTTTTAACTTTGAATGCTTTGTATATTGATGACCAAAAAGATTTGGTTAATGAAATTATAAAGAATGCCTTAAAATGCAAAGTTGATGCTTTTATTGTCGCCGATATTGGTTTAATATATCAATTAAAATCAATGAATCTAAAACAAGAAATTCATGTCAGCACCGGCGGTACAACCTTTAATTCGCATACGGCAAAATTTTATGAAAGTTTGGATGTTCAGAGAATAACTTTTCCCAGACATGTTCAACCTGGAGAGATGAAAGATATCGTATCCGGCACAAAAAATATCAAATATGAAGTGTTTATATTAAACAGCGGATGCAAAAACATAGACGGATATTGTACTTTTTTACATGGCATAAAAGAACAAAAAAACGGATATCTCTGGAAACTTTTTAAAAAGGCAAATTTTGACAGATTTGTTTTAAGAATATTGCAAAGTTTGCCGCAGTCCATATCCAATAAAATTAACTTCTCCTGTTCCGGCGTGGACAGCCCGTGTTTAATGAAATATGATTTTGAAATATTATCAAAAAACAATGAGCCGGCAAATAAAATATTATCCGGAAATTTAAAATCATTTTTCAGCCTTATGTCCGGAGTTGACCCGTGCGGTGCATGCAGGATAAAAGAATTCAATGATATAGGAATACACAGTTTAAAGATTGTGGGAAGAAATTATTCAAAAAACAAAAAAGTTAAAGATGTTTTATTTATCAGCGATATCATAAAAAAGCTTGATTATAATTTAAATGATGCTGATTTTAAACAATATGTTAAAAAACAATATAAATATTATTACGGATTAAATTGCAAAAAGTTATGTTATTACCCTTATGAAAATTGAAAAAGCACTTTTCATCAATAATATTAAAGATTTACAATCGTCTCTTTCTTATGACAGATTGTATTACGGGCATGAATTTTGTGAATACTTGCTACCGTCCGAAGATGAACTCAAACGGGTTTTGGATTTTGTTATTAAAAACAATTTGCCTTTTACTTTTGTTACTCCTACCATAGGCAACGACAAAATAAACTTATTGGAAAAACTTATAGGTATCACAATTGAAAAAGCGGATTTATTAAATAAATTTGAGATGGTAGTTAATGATTTCGGTGTTTTAAGCCTTATCCGGCAAAAAAACATTTCAAATCCAGTAATAGCAGCCGGCAGATTGATGACAAAACAAAAAAGGGACCCAAGAATAAAATATATTTCTTCTCTTTCGGAAAGTGCAAAAAAATATTACATGAGTTTTTCTCTGGACTCTTTAAGCAATTTGGATTTTATAAGGGATTTTAATATAAAAAGATTTGAATTGGATAATGTTTTGCAGGGAATTTCAAGACAGTCAAAAATAACATCGTCATTATATGTCCCTTATTGTTATATATCAACAACAAAATTATGTTATATGGCACAGACGGATAAAGAAGAGCGTTATTTAAGAAAAAAATGTAAATGTTCCGCCGAATGCATTAACTATGATGTTTATATGAAAAATGATAAAATGAAGAGGGATTTGTATCTAAAAGGCAATACTATTTTTTATGCAAATGATGTTTTACCTGAAAATATGAACAATTCTTTTATTGATAGAATTGTAAACAATGAGAAACTGTTTAAATGAAAATTTTATTAATTAATCCGGCAATTAAAGATAAAATCTGGGCTGGAATTCCTCAAAATTGCAGCAAAGATATTTTTTTGTTCCCTCCTTTGGGATTAATGTATATGGAAGCATATCTTGATAAATTTTCACATCACGAAACAAAAATCATTGATGCACTGGCGGATAACCTTTCATGTGATATCTTAAAAATAAAAATTGAAGAATTCAAGCCTGATATTGTAGGGATAACCGTTTTAACTCATAATCTTAAATCGGCATTAAAAACCATAAATGCCGTAAAATCGGTAAAACACAGTTTTCATCTTTCGATAGGAGGTCCCCACGTAACTGCATATCCAAAAGAAAGCATTATGCTTAAACATGTTGACAGCGCATTAGCCGGATACTGTGAAAAAAGTTTTATGGATTTGTCCAATGCTGTTGAACAACATAAAAATTTAAAAGATATTGACGGAATAATATTAAAAACAGAAAACGGCATATATATCAACGAGAATAAACAAAACATAAACCTTGATTTGCTTCCGTTCCCAAACAGGATAAAAAACAATTTCAAAAAATATTATACACCCGCGACACAAACTGACAAAGTGACAACAGTTATCAGCAGCAGAGGATGTCCTCAAAGATGCACATTCTGCAATACTTATCAAAAATATGAATCAAGATCGGTAAATAATATTGTTGATGAAATACAATATTGTTGTGAGATAGGAGTGAAGGAAATATATTTTATAGACGATACTTTCAACGTAACAATTGACAGGGTTGTTTCCATAGCAAATGAGATTCTAAAAAGAAATTTAAAAATCAAATGGGGTTTTAAAGCCAGATGCGATAATATTACTGCTGAAATGTTAGAAATCATTAAAAAGGCGGGATGTGTAAAAATTCATT
Organism: Endomicrobiaceae bacterium; assembly: GCA_028711215.1. Taxonomy (GTDB): domain Bacteria; phylum Elusimicrobiota; class Endomicrobiia; order Endomicrobiales; family Endomicrobiaceae; genus Proruminimicrobium. The sequence continues at coordinate 31,809 of JAQTSO010000015.1, forward strand.
ACGGAGTTGAAACGGGATCTGACTACGGATTAAAGCAGTTAAATAAAAAAATTACATTAGAACAAATAGAACAAACATTTAAATTAACAAAAAATTACGGTATCAGAACAATTGCTTTTTTTATGTTGGGATGTCCTCATGACAAAACAAAAACAGATATATTAAACACCGTCAAATTTGCTTTAAAAATTAAGACAGATTATGCTGTTTTTGCAATATTTTCCCCATATCCTGATACCATATCCTATAAAAACGCTATTGAAAAAGGTATAATAAAGAAAGATTTATGGATGGACTTTATATTAAATCCAAATGCAGATGTATTGCCTGACACCTGTTGGGAAGAATTTTTTACGAAAGACGAATTATTTAAACTATTAAAATCAGCACACAGAAAATTTTACTTCAGACCCGTTTATATACTAAAGACTCTGTTAAATACACATAGCTTATTTGAATTTAAAAAAATCTTCATTGGCGGAATATCATTGTTAAAAATAGAATTTTTAAATAAAAAAAAGAAGAATATCTTATGAACAACACCATCACATTTAAAGACATGCTTAAAATTTTAGTAAGAAGAGAATTTTATATTGATATTTTAGTAATTTTTTTTATTTGTGTGCCGTGTGTTTTACTTTTTCTTTTTGGAATCAGAATGTTTGAAAATTATATGAATATTAATCAATTTATTCATTATCCTTACAATATTTTATTTTTTCTGTTGTTTTCACCAGCAGGATTTTTATTTATTTGGTATTCGTATACATATTTAATAATCTATGGTGATGGAAGTCCTTGCCCACAGATAGGCGGAACAACAAAACTTGTAATGGTTGGACCTTATGCTTATGTCAGACATCCTTCCGTAATAGGAAAGTTTTTCGGAGTACTTGGTGTCGGTTTTTTATTTGGATCTCCCGTATTTGTTTTTGTTATTATTCCGATATTGACTATATGGTCTGCTTACTATAATAGATTTATACAGGAAAAATATACTGAAGAAAAATTCGGACAAGCTTATGTGCAATACAGAAAAAACACACCCATGTTTATTCCGAATTTTAGAAAAAAAGATTTCTGACAGACAAATAAAATAGTACCCGTTGTTTTTAAAATATATTTATAAAAAATGAATTTCAGATTATTCAGCAGATATTATCGCTTATTGGCACGTTCGGGATATGGTTTGAATATTTCTCCAAACGCCATATTCAACTATTTATCTTATACCGTTAAACCATACCCTGTAATATTGCCTGAAAATTACTCTTTCCCGATTTTGTCAATATACATAACAAAAAGATGTAATTTACATTGTAAATTTTGCCATGCCGACAAAATTAAAGAGAACGCACCTAAAGATGAATTCGAATTAACTCCTTCTCATTATGAAAAAATATTAAAACATCCTCTTATAAAAAACACATTGGTAGCTTTTTTTTGCGGAGGTGAACCTTTATTAAACACTGACATTACTGAATTGATAAAGTTATCAAAAAAAAATGGAAAAATACCGACACTTGTCACCAATGCCATTTTGCTGAATAACCAATGGGACAGTTTGTTAAAAGCGGGGTTGGCAGATATGCAGATCTCAATAAATGACAGCACCATGGCAATAATCGGAAAAGACATAAAGAATTTGAATAAAGAAATGCAATTAAACGCTTCATACGTTATTTTGCGTTCTGATTTTGAAAATAATAAAGATAAATTAGAAAATATTGTAAATTTTGCAAGTGAATCCGGATTTAAAGATTTTAAGTTTAACCTTTGTGTTTCAAATAAACATAATAATTTTTTAAATGAAGAGTTAACCGAAAACAATTTTATCGAATATACAAAGTTTAGAAATAAAATATTAAAAAAATATAAAAATATGAACATATATTTTCCGGACATTATCACTAACAGTAAGAAAAAAAATTGCAGGATATCTTGGCATACTTTGTTATTGGATGCTGTTGGTAATTTCGGGTTTTGCTGTGCATATCATCCTGATTCAAACATCGGCATGAATATTTTTTTAGAGAATTGGAGAGATTTGATAAACAATGCCAAATTTTGCGAGGTAAGGAAAAGTTTGCTGGCGAAAGACGATAAAATGCCCGATTTTTGTAAAGGGTGTTTTCATCTGCACGGTTCGTACGGTTCTAATATATAGTTCCGTATACAATTGCACAATATATTTTTAATCAAAGACTATCTGTGGTTGCTAAAAACATTAAAAAGTGATAGAATTTTCGGATTAGTAGTTTTTGAATAACAGCGATTTTATTTTGTCACTGTTGTGTGTTTATTTTTCTAGCATAATATTTTCAACCTTTCAATAAGTAGTTAAAATATATATAAGGAGTAAAAACATGATTGAAGTTCGTTGGCATGGTCGTGGCGGTCAGGGTGCAAAAACTGCGGCATTGCTATTTGGAGAAGCTGTGCTTGCAACAGGAAAGTATATCCAGGCTTTCCCGGAATATGGTCCCGAAAGAATGGGTGCACCTGTTCAGTCTTTCAACAGAATTAGCGATAAACCTATCACTTTGCATTCCGGTATTACAGAACCAAATTTTGTAGTTATTTTAGATCCTACACTTATGGAAACCGTAGATGTATTAGAAGGTGTTGACAATAACGGTAAAGTTATTGTAAATTCATCATTTTCATCAGAAGAAATTGCAAAAAAACTTGGCATAGATAAATCCCAGGTTTATGTTGTAAATGCAAGTCAAATTGCACAGGAAACGATTGGAATGGATATCCCCAATACACCGATGCTTGGTGCTTTGGTAAAAGTTATAGGCACATTGGATCTTAACGGAGTTTTGGAAGATACAAGAAAAAAATTAGAAGTAAAATTCCGTCACAAACCACAGGTTATTGACGGCAATATTGCTTGTATTAAAAGAGCTTTTGAAGAAGTTAAAAATTCTTAATTTGAGGTATATATCGTGAAAAAAGAAGAAAAAAAACTAACAGCAGCAGAGCTTCCTGCAGGTGGTCTTTTAGAGGCTGGAACAGCTCTAAATTTTAAAACCGGTTCTTGGAGATCTATAAGACCTGTTTGGAATAAAGATAAATGTATACATTGTTTAACATGTTGGATATTTTGTCCTGATTCAGCAATTAAAATTGCTCCGGATCCAAAGAAAACAACAGTTGTTACGGGTATAGATTATGATTTTTGTAAGGGTTGCGGAATTTGTGCAAGGGAATGCCCTGACAAAATCAAAGCAATAACAATGGAAGAAGAAAAGAAATAACAAATTTTAAAGAGGTAAAAACAAATGGTAAAACCAATATATCCTAAGGGAAAAATAGTAGCCAAGACCGGCAATGAAGTAATGGCTGAAGCTATGAGACAAATCTCACCAGATGTTGTTGCCGCTTATCCTATTACACCTGCAACAGAAATTGTACAGATTTTTTCTCAATTTGTTGCAGACGGGAAAGTGCCAACAGAATACGTGGCTGTGGAAAGTGAACATTCGGCAATGTCAGCAACAATAGGGGCATCAGTAGCAGGGGCAAGAGCAATGACAGGAACCTCATCACAAGGTTTAGCATTGATGTGGGAAATGCTCTATATCGCAGCAGGATTAAGACTGCCGATAGTTATGGCAGAAGTTAACAGAGCCTTATCAGCACCTATCAACATTCACGGAGACCAATCAGATACAATGGGTGCAAGAGATGCCGGTTGGATTCAAATTTATTCAGAAAATTCACAAGAAGCATATGATAATATGATACAAGCTGTAAGAATTGCAGAAAAAGCAAAACTTCCGACTATGGTCACAACTGATGGTTTTATAATTTCACATTGCATGGAAGTTGTTGAAGTTTATCCGGATGAAGATGTTAAAGCATTTGTCGGAGAATACAAACCGGAAAGAGCATTACTTGATTATAAAAAACCTTTTACATTAGGTGCTATTGAACTTCAGGATTACTATTTTGAACACAGATGGCAATTAGCAGAAGGTATGAGAAACGCTAAGCAAATAATACTTGATATAGCTCAAGAATTTAAAAACACATTCGGAAGAGAATACGGTTTTTATGAAAAATATAAAATGGATGATGCCGAAGTTGCGATAGTAACAATCGGTTCAGCGGCAGGAACAACAAAGTTCGTTGTAGACCAATTAAGAGAAAAAGGAATTAAAGCAGGTCTTATAAAAATCAGAGTTTACAGACCTTTCCCTGCAGATGAAATTGCAAAAGATTTAGCAAAAGTTAAGGCATTTGCAGTATTAGACAGAGCAGATTCCTGCTCAGGTAATTTTGCACCTGTTTATCTTGATGTTGCTTCAGCTCTTTTTTCAAACGGAATCAATGTTAAATCAGAAAATTATGTTTACGGATTAGGCGGCAGAGAAATTTCTACGGAACATATTGCAGAAGTTTATACAAAACTTGATAAGATTGCAAAAGGTCAAGTTTCACCGTCAAAAACAGTCGAATATATTAATGTAAGAATAAAATAAGTTTTAGGAGATATAAAAAATGGCAAATCTAAAAGAATTAAGTAAAAATGCCGAAAGATTAACAGGTGGACATCGTCTTTGTGCAGGTTGTGGCGCAGGTACTGTAGCAAGACAAACACTTTTGGCTGCCGGTGATAAACCTGTTGTAGTAGTAAGTGCAACCGGATGTTTGGAAGTTTCAACAACAGTATTCCCATATTCAGCTTGGAAAACTCCTTTCTTCCACAGTGCATTTGAAAACTCGGCGGCAACAGCAAGCGGTGTTGAATCCGCATATGTAAGTTTAAAGAAACAAGGTAAAATAACTGACGATATCCGTTTTATTGCATTTGGCGGAGACGGCGGAACTTATGACATCGGACTCCAATCTCTCTCAGGGACAATGGAAAGAGGACATAGATTGCTTTATGTCTGCTACAATAATGAAGCATACATGAATACAGGTATTCAGAGAAGTAGTGCAACACCTCAAGGTGCAAGTGCAACAACCTCGCCTGTAGGTAAAGTTAAACAAGGTAAAGAACAACATAAAAAAGATCTTACTGCAATAATCGTTGCACATAATATCCCTTATGCTGCACAAGCTATTGCCGGCAACTGGAACGATTATATAACAAAAGTTCAAAAAGCTTTAGATGTAGATGGCCCTACATTTATAAATGTAATGACACCTTGCAGACTCGGCTGGGGTTGCAAACCTGAAGATTCAATGGAAATAGTAAGACTTGCAGTTGATACATGTATTTGGCCTGTTTACGAAGTAGTGAACGGCGTTTATAAATTAACAATGAAACCTAGAGGCGGCGAAAAGAAACCTGTAATAGAATTCTTTAAAAACCAAGTCAGATTCAAACATTTGTTAAAACCTGAAAATGCAGATTTATTGGCTTCCATACAAGCTGATGTTGATGCTAAGTGGAATAAAATGTTGGCTCTCTGCGGAGAAACAAAGTAATAAAACATTGTAATTAATATTGTGTACATAAATAACGGAAGAGTATTTATCTCTTCCGTTATTTTATTTTGATATTTAATTTATAATTCTAAAATGTAATTCTTACACCGATTTTAGGAACAAAACTATTCATCTGAGGTTCGCTTATATATAAATAATCAACTCCGAAATCTATACTAAACCCGATAGGAATATTTATACTTGCCCCAAGATAAATACCACCTGTCAACGATGTCCCTTTGTCAGTGGTTACAACATGAGTAATAATATTTTTATAATTATTAGTCCACATATTTACTCCGGCTCCGCCACCTATATAAAGAGCAAAATACTTGTATGAAACAAAATCATAGAAAGCATTTGCCATAACAGCATTATTTTCTACAGAAGCAGTAGCACCTGCAATCAAAAACAGAACATCTGATACGGTTGCTCTTGACTGATACTCCAATTCAAATCTTGTTCTTTCTTTTTTAACACCTGCTGCAAGATTAAACATCCCCTGAAATCCTGTAAATTGTGCTGTTTCACCTTGATACTTAATATCAAATGCTGTATAAGTAAAACCTATATCTGTTCTAATGTAAGGATGATATCTGCTTTTTTTTGGTTCTTCTTTTTGTTTCGGTTGTTCTTTTATTTGTGCTGTTTCTTGAGTTTGAACTTGAACCGGTTCTTGCTGTGTGGGCACAATTTCTTGCTGAGTCTGGACTTCTATAGATTCTTCTTGGGTCTGTTTGGCAATACTTTGTTGATCAGTGTTTTTAATTACTGCTGTTTCTTCTGCCTGAACGACCGGGCAAATACCAAGTAAAAAAAATACTGCTAAGACAAGTGCCTTTTTTTTCATTCTCGGACTCCTTTTGATTCAAATTTTTGCTGCTTGTCCAATATTATAGATAGAGTTATTCCCACTCAATTGTTGAAGGCGGTTTCTGCGAAATATCGTAAACAACTCTGTTTGCGCCTCTGACTTCGTTAATAATTCTGCCGGAAATTTTACCTAATATTTCATAAGGCAATTTTACCCAGTCGGCTGTCATTGCATCTTCCGAATTAACTGCTCTTATAACTATGACATGTTCATAAGTTCTTTTATCACCCATAACTCCGACTGTTTTTACCGGAAGTATAACTGCAAATGATTGCCATATTTTTTCATATAAACCGGCTTTTCTTATTTCCTGGTCTACTATTGCATCCGCTTCTTTAACTATTCTAAGTTTTTCTTCAGTAATTTCACCTAATGTTCTGACTGCAAGACCGGGACCGGGAAAAGGTTGCCTGTCAATAATTTCTGCAGGTATTTTAAGTTCTCTGCCTAAAATCCTTACTTCATCCTTAAATAAAGATTTTAGAGGTTCTACCAGTTTCATTTTCATTTTTTCAGGTAATCCGCCTACATTATGATGGCTTTTAATAGTTACGCCTGCTCCGTGAGTTGCACTTTCAATTATGTCCGGATAAATTGTACCCTGTAGCAAAAAGTCTATGCCTTTCAGTTTTTTTGCCTCACGGTCAAAAACCTCTATAAACGTATGGCCTATAATTTTTCTTTTTTGTTCAGGGTCTGTAACTCCTTTAAGTTTCCCCAAAAATATTTTTTTTGCATCAACTATTATTAAATTTTTACCGAATTTAGGGCCGAATACTTTTTTAACTCTTTCCGTTTCCCCAAGTTTCTGCAAACCGTGGTCAACATAAACGCAAACAAGTTTTTTACCAATAGCTTTATTTAGCATTATTGCAGCAACTGATGAATCTACTCCTCCTGATAATGCGCACAATACTTTACTGTTGCCGACTTGTTTTTTAATTCTTCCGATTTCATCTTTTATATATGACTTCATTGTCCAGTCTTTTTTCAATTTACATATTTTAAATAAGAAATTATCAAGAATTTTTTTACCGAAAGGCGAATGTTGGACTTCCGGATGAAATTGAACTCCGTAAACGTTATTTTTTTCATCTGCTATTGCACCGTGCGGACAATTTTTTGAACTTGCTATATTTATATATCCTTTCGGTATTTTAGAAAGTTTATCTCCGTGACTCATCCAAACAGGCATCTTTTTAGGTAAATTTGTAAAAAGAGCAGATTTACCTTTAACAACTATATCGGCAAATCCGAATTCTCTATTTTTTGAAGGATGAACTTTACCGTTAAAATGTTCGGCTATAAGTTGCATTCCGTAACAGATACCCAAAATCGGTACTCCAAGTTCCCAAACATCTTTGCTTGGCCATGGTGCACCTTTTTCGTAAACACTGGCATGTCCGCCGGACAAAACAATTCCTTTAACATCTTTTATATGTGCAATTTCATTTATATTTTTTGTGCCGGGGCATATTTCGCAATAAACCTGAGCTTCTCTGATTCTTCTTGCAATAAGTTGTGTATATTG
>JAQTSO010000016.1 GCA_028711215.1 Endomicrobiaceae bacterium
GGGGTTCCGTCATTATTAAACAATATTAATCTTGCAAAAAAACTCGGCATTGAAAATATTAAAACAGATTATACCGATATTATTAAAATTACTGAAGAAAATAATAAGAATGCCGATAAATGGTTAAAAGAAAATAATATAAAAGAGAAAGAGTTCATTGTTATTTCAATAGGCGCAAGTGCCAGAAGACAGGATAAATGTCTAAAAAATGAGGTTTGGGTTGAAACAATTAATAAATTATATTCATTAGGTAAAAAAATTGTAGTTATCGGCGCAAAATGGGAAAAAGAATATATTGAGACGGTAATTAATAAATGCGAGACCATTCCTCAAATATATTTGCCTGAAAATGGTTTGGCAGATATGGCAGGATTTATAAAAAAGGCAAATTTTTTTATAGGGATAGATTCAGGGCTAATGCATTTATCTGCAAGTTTAGGCATAAGATGTATCGCTTTGTACGGAAATACCGATCCAAGTCAGATAGGCCCGCAACCTTTAAATAAACATATTATTATTAAAAAAAGCAGTGCAAAAGATATTGATTCAAATGATATAATTGAACAGATAAGAAATTTATAAGGGTTTACAAATAAAGCACATTAAAAAACATAAGAGGTAAAAGTGATGAAATATGCAAGTAATAAAAGTGTTTTTAAGATGTACGAGTATATCCAGCCTTTCTTAAAATATTCAACACCTGTAGAAGATAAAATTCCCGGCAGTAATGTTCTGGTTATTGCCCCGCATCAGGATGATGAATCAATGGGATGCGGAGGTACAATAATAAAACATGTAAGAGACGGCGGACATCTTGAAATAGTTTTTTGTACGTCTGATAATGCCAGAACCGAAGAAACCAGAGAAGCAACGAAAATTCTTGGGTCAAGTGTTAATCATTTTCTTCAATTTGAAGTTGGTACTTTGCATTCGTTAAATTCGGCATTAGCTTCAAGATTTACAAGTGTATTTGAAAAAGCCGGTCCTGATGTGGTTTTTTTACCGTTTATGCTTGATAATCATGCAGACCATATCGCAATATCAAGAGCATTTGCTAAATCATATAAAAAAAATCCAATTGATTGTTTAGTGTATGCATATCCTGTATGGGGTACATTAATGCCCAATACTATATCTGATATAACAGGAGTATGGGAAGAAAAAAAAAGAGCAATAGAGTGCTATAAATCACAAACAGCTACAAGAGATTATGTTAAAATGGCTTCATCAATTGCTCAGTTTTGGGCAATTGTTAAGGGTAAAAATATTGAATATGCCGAAACATTCTTTAAAGCAACTTCAAAAGAATATGTATCTTTAGTTAAAAGAGTTCTATAATTTATGAATAAGAAAAAGGTTTTGTTTATCTTTTCATCATTTTCTTTTGGCGGTGCCGAAAAAATGACAGCAGATACCGCATCGGCTATTAATAAATTCAGTAATGAATTTGAAGCTTTTGTTGCAACACCGAAAGAAAGTCCGTTAAGTAAATATTCAAATGAAAAACAAATTAAAACTTTAAATTTCAATTGCAGAGGTACTTTTACACCAACCGGGATTTTAAAATTATTTAAAATTATTAAAAAAGAAAAAATAGATATTATTCATGTTCAGCAGGGCAAATTATTTTGGACGGCATTATTGATGAAATTGTTTTTTTGTAACGTAAAAGTTGTATTACACAGAACACAGGATACAAGACACAAATGGTATGCCAGATATCATTATAGAATTGCAGATAAAGTGCTTGCGGTTTCAGATATTGTAAAAAACAATATGATTGAAATTGATAAAGCACCGGCAAAAAAAGTTCAAACGCTTTATAATGGTTTTGATTTTGACAATTTCAGAAAAGATATAGATATTTCCGATATTATAAAGGAATATGGGTTAGAAAATAAAATTGTTATAGGTGCAGTCGGAGCAATGGTATCTTTGGAAGGCAAAGGGCAGATATATCTTATGCAAGCTTTAGCAAAAATGAGAAATCAATATCCAAACCTGATTTGTATTTTGCTGGGAGACGGACCCGGGAAAAAGGAACAGGAAGAATATGCAAAAAAATTAGGTATCGGTGATAAGGTTATTTTTGCGGGATATAAATCCAATATTGCAAAATATATAAATGCAATGGATATTTTTTGTTTATTGTCATGTGATACCGAAGGATTCGGTAACGTAAATATAGAGGCACAGTCTCTGGCAAAACCTGTTATAACAACAAATATAGGGGGAATACCTGAAACTGTTATAGAAAATAAGACAGCTCTCATTGTTAACCCGAGAGATGTGGAAGCACTAATTGTTGCAATAAAAAAATTGTTAGACAATAAAAATTATGCTTTAGATATGGGCGCCCAAGGCAAAAAATTTGTTGAAAATAAATTTTCTGATAAGATAATGGCCGGAAATTTATCTGAAATTTATAAGGAAATTTTGCAATGAGATTTTTTTTATATCCGCTGGCTGTCATTTATAATTTTATATCTGAATTAAACAGGAAATTTACAAAATCTGTTAAACTTGATAAAACCGTTATAAGTGTCGGTAATATTACATGGGGCGGCAGTGCAAAAACACCGGTGGTTGTGGAAGTTGCAAAATACATTTTGTCGTTACAAAAAACACCGGTTATTTTATCAAGAGGTTACAGAAGAAGAATTGTAACAAAAGGTTCTGTTGTTGTAAGAGATAAAGATAAAATATTAAGTAATTTGGACATGTCGGGTGATGAACCCTACATGATGTCACAAAAAATAAATTGTCCCATTATTATCGGTTCAGACCGTGTGGAATCGGCAGAAATTGCAAAACAATTTAACCCTGATGTTTTTGTTTTAGATGACGGGTTTCAACATTGGAAATTAAAAAGGAATTTAGATATAGTTTGTATAAATGCTCTCAATCCTTTCGGTAATAAAATGATTATACCGGCAGGTATTCTAAGAGAACATTTAACAGCTTTAAAAAGAGCAGATGTTATAATAATTACAAATTCTGATTTTGTATCAAAACAACAGTTGGATAAACTGGATAATCAAATATATAATATTTCAGGTAGAAAAGCATTCCATGTGACTTATGGTAATTTTAAAATAAAAAATATAGCGGATGGCTCTTTTATTGATTTAGATTTAGTAAAAAATAAAAATATTGTTATGGTATGCGGAATAGGTTCTCCTAATAATTTTAAAAACAGCATAAACAAACTTGGGTTAAAAATTAAAAAAGAATTTATATTCAGGGATCATTATGAATATTTTACAAATGATATTGAAAATATATATAAGAAACTGGCAGATGATGATATAATTCTTACAACGGAAAAAGATGAAATAAAAATAAAAGATGTTATAAATGATAATATAAAGAAAAAGATATTTGTTTTATCTACAGAAATTGTTTTTGATTCAAACAGAGAAAAATTTGAACAAAAAATCAGGGAAATATTGTAATGAAAAAAACGCCCGCAGTATTTTTGGACAGAGACGGCACAATCAATCATGAAAAAGGTTATTTGAGTGATGAAAAAGATTTACAACTATATCCTTATGTTTCTAAATCTATTTTAAGTTTGCAAAAAGCAGGTTTTAAGATAGTTATTATTACGAATCAGTCAGGCATAGAAAGAGGATATTTTACGGAAAAAAAGTTGGCTGTTATTCACAAAACCCTTTTGAAGATGCTTAAAGAGGTCGGAGTTAAAATAGACGGGATATACTATTGCCCGCATGGTATTGATGACGTATGTGAATGCAGAAAACCAAAAATCGGTATGGCAAAACAGGCGGAAAAAGAATTGAATATCGATTTAAAAAAGTCTTATGTTGTAGGTGACAGCATAAGAGATTATAAGATGGGTTATAATTTTAGAGGCAAAGGTATTTTGGTTTTGACGGGTCACGGCAAAAAGCAGGCTAAAAACATTAAAAATGAAAAACAAAAGCCGCTTGCAGTTTCAAAAAATTTATACGAGGCGGTTAAGGTAATTATAAATGATTATAAGAAAAATTAATTTAATGTTGATGTTGTTGTTTTTTGCAATTCCAATTTATTGCAGTGATATTGTAAAAGAAAACACATTTGCAAATGATGTTATTGTTTCAACGCAAAATTTCAAATGGCGGACATTAAAAAGCAACCTGCCTGCAGAGGAGAATTTAGTATTTAATATTTATTGGAAAATTATAAAGGTTGGTCAAGCTACTCTTGAAATCAAAGGTTTTGAAGAGATCAACGGCAGAAATACTTATCATTTATATTCCCAGGCAAAGTCTTCCGTATTTTTTGATAATTTTTTTAAAGTCAGAGATGTAAATGAATCGTGGATGGATAAAGAAAGTTTATGTTCTTTAAGATATCACTTTAGTGTTTCAGAAGGAGGTTGGAAAAAACAAGAACAGGCAGATTTTGACCATATAAAGAGAGAATTTACTTTAGATGATAACGGAACCATTAAGAAAGGGGCTATCCCTTTCTTTGTTCAGGATATAATATCGGCATTTTATTATTTCAGAACATTGGATTTGGAAGTAGGAGATGAATATGTATTTGATGTTCATTCCGGAGAACATACATGGCCTTTAAAAACAAAAGTTACCGGTAAAGAAAAAATAGAAGTAAAAGCGGGAACATTCGAATGTTTTATTCTGGAACCTGCCGTCAGAGAAGATGCCGGTATTTTTCGGGCTAAGGGTGAACTTAAAGTGTGGATGACAAATGATAAAAATAAAATGCCTGTAGTGATGAAAACAAAAACTCCTTTTGGTTCTGTAGTTGCCGAACTTGCATCTTATAATTTTAAAATGCAGGATGAAATTAATAATATTCAAAAAACGGATGAATCCGTTGAAGAAAAAGTTAAAGATAAAATACAGGAAAAAACAGAGATATCCAATGATATCAAAAATTAAAATAATTGCAGTTATCATATTTATATCTTTGAATGCGCAGGCGCAAGATATAAATGAAAAAGTATGTTCTAATTTTGATGCCGAAATAATCAATTCTGAAAATTTTCAATGGAGAATTTTGAATAAAAAACTTCCTGAAAAAGAGAAAATATTTTTTAATGTTTACTGGAAATTTATAAAAGTCGGTGAAGCAATACTTGAAATTAGAGAGATTGCAGAAATAAACGGCAGGAGAGCATATCATATATATTCAACCGCTAAAACATTATCATTGCTTGATACATTTTATAAGGTTAGAGATGAAAATCAATCTTGGATTGATATTGAAAGTTTATGTTCATTAAAGTTTTTGGCAGATATACGGGAAGGGAATTGGATTAAAAAACAAAAAATAGATTTCGACCACATAAATGCGAAATACATTTTAGAAGAAGAAGGTGAATTTACTGTTGGCGATACAAAAAGATGGGTTCAGGATGTTTTATCAGGGTTGTACTATTTTAGAACTATTGACTTGGAGGTCGGCGATGAATATTTATTTGATGCACATGCTGATAAAAATACGTGGATACTTAAAACAAAAGTAACAGGCAGAGAAACTATAAAAACTAAGGCCGGTGTTTTCGATTGTTTTATTTTAGAACCGGCTATGAGAGAAAATACAGGTATTTTCAAAGCAAAAGGCGGGCTTAAAGTTTGGATAACAGCCGATAATAAAAGAATTCCCGTTAAATTGATAACAAAAATACCGATAGGTTCAATAATCGCAGAAATATATTTGTATCAAGATATAAATAAATTAAAGGAAGAAGAAAGTGGAACAACTGAAAACGATTGAAAGTTTTTTATCAAATGCTGAAAAGACATTGTTTTTAGCCATAGGTTCGGAATTGCGAACCGATGACGCCGTAGGTATGTATATTGCGGATGAGTTGCTAAAGTATAATTTAAATAAAGATAAAATTTGTATTATAAAAGGTGCAACTGCACCTGAAAATTTTACCGGTGAGATTAAAAAATTCAGACCCGCAAAAATGTTAATAATAGATGCTGCCGATACAGGTAAAAAAACCGGTGAAATTGATATAATAGACGCAAGTTCTGTACAAGGGGCTTCTTTTTCAACACATATGATGCCGATAAATATTTTTATAGATTATTTATTACAGTATTTTGACTGCAAAATTTTAATAGTTGGCATTCAACCGGAAAATCTTGAATTTGGTCTTAATATAACCTCAAAAATTAAAAAATCAGCTGACAAGTTGGTTAAATTGATAGCCAAGAAAATTATAAGTTAGAAAAATCAGCAACAAAAGATTTTGAAATGAAATTAAAAGCAGGATTTAAATATAAAAATGAAAACAAAAGTTTTAAATGCCGAAAAAGAAAATAAAAAAAAATTAATATCCGAAGTTGTTGGAATATTGCAACAAAAAGGGATAGTTGTATTACCGACAGATACGGTCTATGGTGTGATGACGAGTATTTTTAATCAGGAAGGACAAAAAACTATCTATAAGTTAAAAAACAGAAATGACAGAAAGCCGTTAATACTTTTATCACACAATGTGGATTTGATAAAACAATTTGTTGTTTTCCCTAAAAAAATTGAAGAAATAATAAAAGATTTTTGGCCCGGACAATTAACTCTCATACTATCTACAACAGAAATAGGTAAAATATTAACCGGCGGCAGAGACAATCTCGGAGTCAGAATTCCAAATTGTAAAATTTTACTGGATATAATGAAATTACATAATTTGCCTTTAATGAGTACATCGGCAAATATATCCGGAAAAGAAAGTGCAAAAGATGCAAAATCGGCATTAAAGTATTTTAACAATAAGGTAAATATGATAGTTGATGATGGTAAATGCAAATTTTCTTTTGAATCTACAGTAATAGATATGGTAAAATTTCCTTACGTTGTTATTCGTAAAGGATGTTTGGATTGTAATAAGTTATTAAAATATATATAGTAAAAATATGAAAGGGGACCAAAATGGAAGATTTAAAAAAACAGGACATGGAATTATTTAACATTATTGAGGAAGAACATTATCGACAGGAAAATACAATAGAGCTTATTGCATCCGAAAATCACACTTCAAAAGCAGTTATGCAGGCACAAGGTTCTGTATTAACAAATAAATATGCCGAAGGTTATCCGGGCAAAAGATATTATGGCGGATGTGAGTTTGTAGACAAAGTTGAAACAATAGCAATTGAAAGAGCGAAACAACTTTTTGGCTGTGAATGTGCAAATGTTCAGCCGCATTCCGGAGCTCAGGCAAACATGGCATCTTTCTTAAGTTTAATCAAACCAGGCGATACCATCATGGGGATGGATCTTGCTCACGGCGGACATTTGTCACACGGAAGTCCATATAATTTTTCAGGGAAATATTTTAACGTGATACCTTATACGGTTGATAAAGAAAAAGAGGCAGTTGATTATGATAACCTTGAAAAATTAGCAAAACAACATAAACCAAAATTAATTGTTACAGGTGCAAGTGCATATTCAAGAATTTGGGATTGGAAAAAAGTCAGAGAAATTGCCGATTCCGTAGGAGCTTTTCATATGGCAGATATTGCCCATTATGCAGGATTGATTGCTACGGGTATTTATCCTTCTCCTATTAAGTATGCTGATATTGTAACCACAACAACACATAAAACTCTCAGAGGTCCCAGAGGCGGTATGATAATGTGTTCCGAAAAATATATTAAAGCTGTTAATTCGGCAGTATTTCCCGGGATACAGGGCGGACCTTTGATGCATGTTATAGCAGCTAAAGCAACGGCATTTAAAGAAGCATTGGATCCTTCATTTACTACTTACCAAAAACAGGTTTTAAGCAATGCCAAAGCATTTGCCAAAGCTATGGCTGACGGCGGACTCAGAATAGTTTCAGGCGGAACAGATTGCCATATGTTTTTAGTTGATTTAAGACCTTTGGGAGTAAACGGTAAAGATGCCCAGATTACACTTGAAAAAGCGAGTATAACGGTTAATAAAAACACTATTCCTTACGATCCTGAAAAACCAATGATATCATCAGGTATCAGAATCGGAACGCCGGCAGTAACAACAAGGAAAATGAAAGAACCGCAAATGCAGAAAATTGCAGACTACATTATAAAGGTTTTGAAAAATATAAATAATGAAACAGTGATAGCAGATGTTAAAAAAGAAGTTGTGGCATTATGTAAACAATTTCCCGTTTATTGATTTTAATATTTTACTTACGGGTTATTTTTTAAAATACGAGATTCCGAAATTTAAAAAATAATAAAAAAGGAAAATAAGATGAAAAATATTTACAAATTGGTATTTATAATATTATTTGCATTTTCTTATAACGTAAGTTATGGACAGATCAATAATAAGCAGGCAGCAAATAGTATATCTGCCGGAGATTTTTATACCGTAGGACTTAACAGTGACGAAACTGTAAGTGCGGTCGGCGATAATGACGACGGACAGTGTAGTGTTTTGTATTGGTCAAATATTGTTGCAGTTTCGGCCGGCAGTATTCATACTGTGGGTTTAATAAAAAATGGAACAGTAGTTGCGGTAGGAGATAACCAGTTCGGACAGTGTAACGTTGGAGACTGGAAAGATATAGTTGCAGTTTCTGCAGGAGCTAATCACACGGTAGGATTAAGTAAAGACGGGACAGTTATTGCAGTCGGCAATAATGATAACGGAGAATGCAATGTTTTTAAATGGAAAGATATAGTGAAAATTTCGGCGGGAGGAGTACACACGGTAGGTTTAAAAAGTAACGGAAAAATAGTTTCTGCCGGATATAACATGAAAGGACAATGTGATGTTTCAGATTGGAAAGATATCACTGATATATCTGCCGGATATTATCATACGGTAGGTTTAAGAAAAGACGGAACAGTAGTTGCGGTCGGTGATAATGAATACGGACAATGTAAAGTTTCAGACTGGAAAGATATTGTTTCTGTTTCTGCTAATATTTTTCATACGGTAGGTTTAAAAAATGACGGAACGGTGGTTGCAGTCGGTGATAACAGATACGGGCAGTGTGATATTTCAGACTGGAAAGACATTATTGCCGTTTCCGCAGGTGATGTGCATACGATAGGCTTGAAAAAAGACGGAACAGTGGTTGCGGTAGGCAGTAATGAATACGGTCAATGTGATGTTTCTGATTGGCTGAATATAAAAAAATGATATTTCTGATTGAAATATTTAAGGTGCGAAAATAAAAATGAAAAAGATAATTTTGAAAAAAAATGAAGACAAAAGAATAAGGCAAGGACATAAATGGGTTTTTTCTAATGAAATACAAAGTATCCCGGACAAACCGCAGATTGGCGATATTGTAGAATGTTACGATAATATGAATAATTCGGTAGGTATAGGTTTTTATAACCCGCATTCATTAATTGCTTTCAGGTTAATATCTGCCAATAAAGATGATATTGTCGATATAAGATTTTGGGAAAACAGAATAACAACTGCATTAAAACTAAGACAGGAATTATACGGAGATATAAAGTCTTTCAGGTTGATTTACGGAGAATCAGATGATATATCCGGTTTTATATTAGATAAATATGAAGATTATTATGTTGCCCAGTTTATTTCAGCAGGTGCCGACAAAAACAAGCATGATATATTAGATGCGGTCACAAATCTTTTAAAACCGAAAGGAATAATTATCAGAAATGATTCTCATTTGAGGCAACTTGAAAATCTCAGCGGAGAATCAGAAGTTTACAGCGGAGAAATACCTGAAGATTTAATTATAACAGAAAATAATGTTAAATATTATGTTAATTTACAAACAGGTCAAAAAACAGGTTTCTTTCTTGATCAAAGAGATAACAGGAAAAAATTACAAAAGTATTGCATGGGTAAAAAAGTTTTAGATTGTTATACGCATACGGGCTCTTTTGGTTTAAATGCTATGGTTGGCGGGGCAAAAGAAGTTGTTTTTGTTGATTCTTCAAAACCGGCATTAGAGATTGCTTTGAAAAATTATGAGCTAAATGGTTTTAAAAATTTTAACGGAATAGAAGCAGATGCATTGGAATACTTATCGTCATCTGAAGCATTTGCACAACAGTTTGAAGTTATAAATATTGATCCGCCGGGGCTTATAAAAAGTAAAAAAGATTATTTTCCGGGTTATAAACATTATGTTAAAATAAATGAACAAGCATTGAGATTGTTAAAAAGCGGCGGAATATTTGCAACAAGTTCATGCTCACATCATTTATCTTTCAGTGATTTTAAAGAAATGATACAAGATGCTTGTGCAAGAGCTAAAAAGAAAGCAATTTTTTTAGAATTCGGGTCACAGGCAAAAGATCATCCTATATTGCTTTCGATGCCGGAAACAGAATATCTTAAATTTGCAATATTGAAGATTCTTTAAATTGTAAAGTTTATATTAATGTTTGAAAATAAAACTCTTTTAAAAAAAAGAACTATATTGTATAATTACTTTTATAACAAGTGTGGCGGGTGTTTAAAATGGTTAAAATTTTAATAGTTGATGATGAAGTTTTTGCCAGAGATGCAATGGCAAAAATAGTTAAGAGAAAAGGCTTTGAAGTCTTTGTAGCTGCTACAGGTGAAGAATGTATAGCTGTCTTTAAAAAAGAAGATCCGCATGTTGTTTTTTTAGATATTGTTCTGCCGGATATTGACGGCGATCATATTCATACTTATTTGAGAGAATTAAAGCAAGATGTTGCAATATATTATGTAACAGGAACAGAAACCATTTTTACCGAAGAACAAGCATCCAGAGCAGGAGCAATAGGATATCTTCAAAAACCGGTTGACATAACAGAACTTTTCAAAGTTTTGGATAATATTAAGGAAAAATTTGAAGAGGTTGTAAATTGAAAAGAATAATAAGTTTATTGCTTATAATTTGTTTATCTGTAAATATGGCGTTTGCTTTTGATCCGTATGCTGAAGAAGAAGTTGAAAAAAAATCTTCGCTTAAGCTCATTTACGGAATAGCATTAACATTAACGGGTGCTTTCCTTACTTATGACGGTTTTTCAAAAGTTGAAGTTGATGTTTCAAAACCGGCAGTTGATTATATGACGGTTATACATGCAGAATGGAATCAAAGTGAACCTGATGCCGAAGAAAAATTTGTATATACTTTTAAATCAGGATATTCGGGATTTCCAACTCCGACAATAGATGAAAATATTATTTATAACAGCGGGAACGTTGACTTAACAAACGTAAAAATTGAAGTCAGATACTTTCATGTAAATCAGGACCCGATAGTAGTATTAATACCTCCTCGTCCGGGTGATGCAACTACAGATATTTATGGTTATCGTACGATAGATACAATAGATCTTGCAAAAGGCAGTTCTATTACATGGGAAGATACCTTTGCATATTATGCTGCAGGAACAGAAATGCCGGGTGGTACAGAAAGAGAGGCTGATGCAATAGATGAAAACGGAGGTCTTTACCGTGGAGAGTCCACTTGGGAAATAATGGAAATCAGATTAGATTTATCTGACTGCTATACAAAAATATATGAGAAAAGAAATAAAAGTGATTTAGAAGGTGCAGCAGGCATTGTTATTGCAAGTGCCGGAATATATTTTCTGGCTGATTATTTTATAGGTCTTAAAAAATTTGACAGATATATGAAACAAAATCAGATGAATATAAAGCTTGCAAGTTATCCGAGTGAATATAAATTGCTATTTCAAAAAAGAATATGAAAAAAATAGTAATAGTTTGTTTTTTATTTTTCGTGCATACTATTTGTTTTTCAGTGCCTAACCCCGGTGGTAATGCATCAATAAAGCAGGATTTGTCCGGCACAGGTGTTGTTACTCCGACAATATCCAGAACACCATCATTTCAAAAGCCATATCCAACAAATAAGTGGTACAACTCATTAATTTATAATGATTATTCAAAACCTTCTCTTGCTATGTATACACAACCGCAATTACATATTGTGTCATATCAAACAGTTTCACAGCAAAGATATAATGGTTGTCTGTTAATAGGATATCCAGTATTGGATGCCTATGTTCCATGGCCGCCTTATGATAGTCAGCCCGGTAATTGTTTTACGTACAGCAGTGACATTGTTGATAACACAAGATCGCAATTGTGTGTTACTCCGACCGATTTATCAAATATTCCCAAAACAATAAGTACAAATGACGTTAAGTTAAAATCTTTTTCAGATTGGGCTTGCACGATGGATAACGGGCAATATGAAGCGACTTTCGGGCAGGGTATGTTGTTTACCTATTTTGATTTTAAAAATAATTCAAATGCAATGATTTCGTATCCGAATACTTTAAACGCTAATAATTCATTTAAAATTTATACTGATTCAAGTACTCATGTAACGTCTACTAATACTTTTACCGCAGATAAAATTATATTAGAAGTTACATCATATTATAATACCGGCAATACAAGCAGCCGATATCATCCGACTTCCAGTGTAAGATATTACGGAATATTTTTGCCTACTAATACACAGATACAGCTCAATGCATATTCAGGAAGTGATCCGGCAAATTCAACTCAGTTTATAAATATAACTTTTACGGGTTTATCCAGGTACATGTCAGTCGGTCTTATGACATCAAAAGATGATTTTGAAGATTGGTATAAATATTCATATAATTTTGTTACAAATACGCAGGCAACTTATGATGTTACAAACCAAAATAAAGTAAAAACAGATTTTAACTTTACTTTTAACGTAAAAAGATCAGATTTTGGATTAGTAACAAACCAAACTTTATTTGCGGTTATGCCGCATCATTATAAAAAAAGTTCAATTTCTTTAAATTATTTTAACGATAAAGTTTTTCAAACTTTTAGAGGAAAAATGAAGGTTGTCAGCGGCAATAAATTTTCCACGCAATATCAGTTTCAGGGGATGGTTCCGTTTTTAAATCACACAATATCTTCCTCAGCCGTAAAAACATTGATAACAAGTTCTCTGGATACTGATAAAAATACAAATATAGATCCTGCCGGTTATCAGGCAGACAATACATATTACTACGGCAAAAATTTAGCAAAGGTTGCCAACTTAATAACAGTGGCAGATAATGCCGGTGATATAACTGCAAAAAATTTATTAATATCCAGATTAAGAACTGAACTTGCAAACTGGTTTACATATTCAAGTGTTGAAACAAAAAAGTTTTTTGCTTATGATTCAAATTGGGGCGGACTTATCGGTATTAATGTGGGATTTGGAACACAAAGATATAACGATCATCATTTTCATTACGGATACTTTATTTATGCATCGGCAATACTTGCAATGTATGATGATACTTTTGCCAACAGATATGGCGGTATGGTTGAACTTTTAATCAAAGATATTGCAAATACTACAAGAAGTGACAGTGATTTTCCGTATATGAGACACTTTGATGTTTATGAAGGTCACAGTTGGTCAAACGGTATGGGTGGCGGACAATTTGAAGATAGCG
The DNA here is from genome assembly GCA_028711215.1 of Endomicrobiaceae bacterium. GTDB lineage: Bacteria > Elusimicrobiota > Endomicrobiia > Endomicrobiales > Endomicrobiaceae > Proruminimicrobium. The sequence goes on from JAQTSO010000016.1 coordinate 13,416, forward strand.
GTTTTGTTTATTCCGATTCAATTGATGAAGAATCCTCATCGGAAGCAATGAACGCATGGTCTTCAATATATCTTTGGGGTATGGCTACAAACAAATCGTCATATTTTAATTTTGCAAACAGTGATAAAAATATAAAGTTAGGAATATGGCTATACACAAATCATTACAATTCAATCAGAGAATATTACTTTGATGCAGATTCAGGAGATAGTGAAACGGAAATTTACCCGTCAAATTTACTTGCAACTTACGGCAATCACGGTTCCGTCGGTGTTTTGTTTGGCGGCAGGGCATGGTATTATGTTTATTGGAGTTATACGCACGGAGCAAGAGAAGTAAAGGGTATACAACTTTTACCTGTGACTCCTGCGATGACATATTTGGCGTATGATAAAGATTATGCAGAAAATAATTTTTATGCAAAAATGTTAACAGAGACACCAGGTGATTATTATTGGAACGATGTTTGGGAAAAATATCATTCTTTATTTAATCCGAGCAGTGCATGGACAAATTTTACGACAAATCCAACAGTTGATGACGGCGGGACAAAAAGTTTTACATATCACTTTATAAATTATTTTAAACAGTACGGCACGCCTGTAACTACATACAGTGCAGATTTTCCGTCTTATCTGGTAACGGAAGATTCTTTAGGAAAAAAATATTTTATGATATATAATCCTCTTCCGATAAACAGAGTGGTCAGATTTTATGACAGCAGTGATACCTATGCAGGAAGTGTTAATGTTAATGCAGGTTCTTATGTAATAACGTCAAATTTAATTAAAGATACAAATCCTGATAATATTTTAGTCTATCCGGTACCATATAAACCGCACAGCGGCGGCAGCTATGACGCAAACGGCATAACGTTCCAAAATATAGGAACAAATGCAAAAATAAGGATATTTAATGTAGCAGGTGAACTTGTATTTGAAACTGCTCAAAGTACTTTTTTTGTTTGGGATGCAAAAAATAAATATGGAAATAATATTGCTTCCGGTATATATATATATTACATAACTTCAAATGAAGGAAAAACATTTAAAGGTAAAATTGCAATTGAAAGATAGAAAACGCAATAGGAACTGCAAAAGGGTTTGAATATGTTGAAAAATCTGATTATAAGATGGTCTATATTTTTTATAGTTTTAACTGTTGTTTACTTTATTATTAATGCAAAGGTACATGCAGTAGCTCAGGCAAGTCTAGAATCTGCACTTACCTTTACGGTTCCTGTCTATACAAAAGACGAGCTTGTAAATAATATTGAATCCAGATTAAAATATTTATATTTAAGGACCAAGGGTATAAAATTTTATGTTTATAAGGTTAAAAGAAGAGAAAATCTTTGGACTATTGCAAAAAGATACGGATATTCTGTTCATACGATAATAGGATGTAATCCGCAGTTGAAAACTTATAATGTTAATGAGGGGCAAAAACTTCTTATACCTAATATAGGCGGAACTCTTCATCCTGTACAGCCAAATGATACATTGAAAACTATATCTGAAGAATATGGTTTGGACGAATCTGTTTTAAAAAATACAAATTTCAAATTGTCTAATGATTTAAAAGAAGAAATTTTTGTTTTTGTGCCGGGCAAAAGACCTTTAGTTGACCTGTTAAATGAAAATATGCAACAAAAATATGCATTGAGAGAGCTTTTCGTTTCTCCGCTTGCAGGTAGAATTACAAGTGCTTTTGGTAAGAGAAGACATCCGGTTACAGGTAGAGCAAGCAGACACGGCGGTATAGATATAGCGGTTAAACAAGGTTCATGGGTTGGTGCTGCGGCCAGCGGTGTCGTAACAGTGGCAAGTTATGATGTGGGTCATTACGGAGTGGCGGTTTTTATTGATCATCAAAACGGGTATATTACTCATTACGGACATCTGTCAAAAATTTTAGTCAGGGTAGGACAAAGAGTAAAACAAGGACAACTTATAGCACGAAGCGGTTCTACGGGAAGGTCAACGGGACCGCATCTGCATTTTACAGTTAAAAGAAACGGGGTAAATATTGACCCGCTACAGTTTTTGTGGTAGCCTAACTTTCCTTAATAAGATTTTACTTTAAATTATTTTGTAAGATTATCTAAAATCAAATTCTTAATGTTTTGAGAAACATCTCTTTTGGGTAAAGAAAATACATTCTTAATAATAAAATCAGAAGTTAAATCTTTTGCTTTTATCAATTTTACATACTTGTTTGCGTTTGAAGTGTTCAATTCGGAAAAATCAGTAGAATCCGTAAAAACAACAAATGTTTGGATAAAAGGTCTGAATTTGTCATTCTTATCGTTAAAATTACTATCTTTTAATATTTTTTCAATTTTTTTACTGACCTGCTTAAACTGATTGTCAGATTGTTCAAAAATATTTCTTCTTTTTTCAGAAATCATTTCAGTATTATTTGTGATAATTTTGAGAGATTCATTTGTACTGCCCATAAGTTTTGAATTGGGAAAATATTTTGTTTCAAATAATAAAATGGCAAAAGGCAGAGGCGGAGTTGTAAATGCAATAATGTCTATTTCTTGTCCGTTTACAATAACATTTTGTTTCGGAGCATAAGGTTCTTGCATAATAACATTTGTCATTTTTGTAAGTTTATGCAAAATTTCACTTTCAAACATTCTGCCGGCACCTTGCTGAAATTGTTTATCATGATCTAACATAGATGATAAAATTGTATTTTGAGATTGTAAATTTTTCATTTTATCGCCGACAGCATCAATTGAATTCAAAGCTTTTTTAATTTTTATTACAAGCTCGGTTTCAGTTACGGGTTTTGATATAAAGTCAAAAATCATATCTCCTGCCAGATTTGTTACAGATTGTCCGTAAATACGTTCCATGGCTGTTAATAATATAATTTGTATGGTCGGTGCGGTTTGTTTTATGTAAGGTAAAATATCAAGACCGGTTTCGCCTATACCAAAATGAATATCCAAAATTAACAAATCAATAATGTCGGGATTATTTAAAATGAATTTTTTCAGTTCTATCGTGGTTGAAAACTGTTTAACTTCAATATCCTGAAAATTTCGCAAGATTGTTCTTTCAAGAGCTGATCGTATATTTGCATCATCATCGGTTAAGGCGATTATTTTTTTATTTATATCTAAGCTCATTTTTCCTCCTCATAAACAGGCAAAACAATATTTGTTTCAAGTCCTTTTATGTTATTGATATGTGAGTTTTTAGCCGTGATAGTCCCGTTTAATACGCCCACAAAATATGCACAATGCAGAGTTCCTTCACCCAATCGGTGTCCCTTAGAACTTTCTAATTGTTGTTTGTATATTTTGAATAACATAATATCATCTAATCCGCCGGCATTATCAATGATGGAAATTATTAAATTTTTTTTATTTTCATTTAAGTAAACAGATATATTGATTTTTGCAGGAAAAGTATCGCCGGTTAATAATTTCTGCAATGCAAATACAGAGTTGTCTATTATGTTTTTTATTGCAATAAAAATTAAACGATTTATATAACAGTATAATTTTTCTTTTGTTAATGATAATGGCACCAGAGAAATTTCTATGTATGGTTTTAATTTATAATTATAAAATTCTATTTGTTTTGAAATACTGTCATTAATATAGTTCAAATCTGTCTTGTGTAGTTTGCCGTTGCTTAAATCTTCTACGTGTTCTCCTGTTATTTTTTGATTTTCCAGAATTTCATCTCTGCAGGGCTTAACTATTTTTTCGTATACTTCTGATAAAATATCATTAAATCCGGTGTTTGTTTTTTCCAATTGATTTACAAGGTCGTGTCTTGAACTTTTTAAAAGCTCAATAGTGTCTTCCGCCCAGTTTAATTCTAAGGATTGTAATCTTTGTACTTGTGATTCAAATGAAGCCTTGATTTCAGAAACCGTTTGTTTTTTAATAAGTTCATTTTCCATTGTAGTATTATATGTTAATATATTATTGTATTTATCAATCAATATAAACGTAATAAGTAATATTATCAACCATAAAAAATTACTGGTATCTACCGGCAAATCCGATATTGTTTTATAATATTTAATGGGAGTTATTCCTGTCAGATATATAATAATGAAAATATACAGCACAACAATAAAAACAGAAAAAATAAAAGAGACCAATATGAATTTTGTGGTATCTTTCCCAAAATCTTTTTTGTTTAAAACACTTCTTCTTAAGTATAGCAAGTCTTGGTTTGTTTTAATTTGCGGTAACGGTAAAATCATTTTCAAAAATAAAATCAAAATAATAATTATCAGCGGTATTGATATCATTTCAAGAAATAAAAAATTTTGAAAGGATTGTGTTGAGATTTGCTCCATTATTTCCGGCAAAACCGTATGAGAAACGATTTTTACTGTTGAAATGTAAATATAGCCCAAAAATATAAATAATACAAATTCAATTTTTGAGATACTTGCTAAAAATATACCCAACCACGATATTTTTTTGTTTGTTAAATTGTATTGATAATGCTCAGTTAACATAACAGCATTGTATTTTAATATTGTTACGCATATTATACTGCCTATAAAAACAGTTAAAATCATATTCGGTATTTCCACAAAAGTTTCCGCTATATAATTGGTGATCAAAGCGTAGATGCCGCCCGTATTTTCTATGCTAAAAAGATTTCTGAAAGATTCCGTGAAATAAATGGAATATGGCTGTTTAAATATTGCATCCTGAAAAATTACATTTTTTATAATTGAAGAAAATATTGAAATAACCAAGCCCGTTGCAATTCCGGCAAATAATATAAACCTGCCGACTATCAAAAAAGTTTTTTTAATATCATTTGCTATGTTGGTTTTTGTATTGAAAATTGTTAACCTGCCTGATTCGGCAAGCCAACCCCAGAAGATGGCTCCTGTAATATTAATTACAGCAACATAAATAAAATGAGGTGAAGTTATATTTGATAAAACTATGGGGGTCGTTATTGCAACAATTATTGCCCAGACACTTCCGAGCGTTACAGCGGCAACAAATGTTCCCAACATATCAAAAGTCAAAAACCTATAACTGTTTTCATAAACAAAACTGTGACCTGCCCAGTTTAATAACACAGAAAAACAAGCTATCAAAAAATAAAACTTCTTTTCGTAAATAGCTCCTAAAAAATTGTTAATAAAATTAGGCATGCAAATATTATACCATATGTAAAACAACTTTTTTGTTAAAAAATCGCAGAAATGGTAGAATGACACCTATGAGCATAGAGTTACTTGCACCCGCAGGAAATCAAGAATCTTTTTTTTTAGCAATAAAAGCAGGTGCCGATGCCGTTTATGTCGGTATGAAAGATTTTAGCGCGCGTTCAAAAGCCAAAAATTTTTCTTATAAAGAATTATATAATCTTTGTGCTTATGCGAAAGAAAAAAAAGTTAAGGTATATATTGCTTTAAATACACTTCTTCAGCAAAAAGATATCAGAAAAGCATTTGAATGTTTGCAACAGATACAATCAATAAAAGCAGATGCTGTAATTGTACAGGATTTAGCATTAGTACATATAGTAAAAAAATATTTCCCGTCATTGAAATTACATGCAAGCACACAACTTACAGTTCATAATTCCTTTGGTGTTAAACAAGCCGAAAAAATCGGGTTTTCCAGAATAGTTTTAGCAAGAGAACTTTCTTTTGAGCAAATCAAAAAAATTAAAAGCAATACAAAATGCGAGCTTGAAATATTTTGCCACGGGGCATTATGTTTTTCAGTTTCAGGATTATGTTTGTTTTCAAGTTTTATAGGAGGATATAGCGGTAACAGGGGATTTTGCACTCAACCTTGCAGAAGATTATGGAATATAAATGACAAATATGGATATTTTTTGTCGCCTAAAGATTTGCAGTTGGCAGAACATATTCAGCAAGTAAAAGATATCGGTATAAGCTCATTAAAAATTGAAGGGAGAATGAAAACTTCCGATTATGTATATAAAACTGTTAAAGCATATCGTTTATTGATAGATGCAGGAAAAAATGACATGCCGGGAGCAATTTTAGAAGCCCAAGAAATTTTAAAATTTGATTATGCAAGACAGAAAACAAGTTTTAATTTTATGCAAAATGATAAAAATATATTTGAACCTGAGAAATCAAAAAATATCGGTTTGTTGATAGGTGTTGTGGCTAATAAACAAGATGATAAATTTTTCATTGAGACAAATTACAATTTAAATATTGGTGATATTATAAGAATTGTTGATAATAAAAATGATAAAAGTATTGCTTTTGAAATTAAAAACATTGAAAAAGTTAATAACGGATATAATATTTTTTATAATGACATATATACGGAAAATAATTTTGAAATATTTAAAATAGCAGATTATAACGATAGATCAGAAGTTATTGGTATATACGAAAAAGAACCTCGGGCTGTAAAGAAACAAGAGTTATATTTGCCAAAGTTTAAAAATAAATCAACATTGCCTCCGTTATTTATCAGAATTGATAATTTTAAATGGTTAAAATTATTGGAAAAATCAAAAGAAATTATAGTCTTAAGACTGACATTGAATAATTTGGAAAAGATTAGAAATATTCAATCCGTAAACAAATATTATATTGAACTGCCGCCATTTATAGAAGAGGAAGATGTTGATAAATATCAACAAATCATAAATTTTCTAATAAAAAACGATTGCAAATATTTTTTTATAAACAATATTTCTCATTTTGTTTTTTTTGAAAATAAAAATGTTTTTCTTTACGGAGGGCAATTTCTATATACTTTAAATTCTTATGGTGCCGAGATATTGACAAAATTTAACATTGATGCTTTTACTGTCTCATGGGAAGATGATGCCTTAAACGTTTCTGAAATGGCAAAAGCTTTAAGTGACAAATTAATTGTATATTTGTCGGGATTTCCGGAACTTGCGGTTTCAAAAATGATTTGTTCAAGTGAAGTTACAAATCAAAATATAAAATCAAACAGAGATGAATTTAAAATATTAAGCACAGATAAAGAGAATGTTATAATTCCTAAATATCCGATAACGGTTTTTGATTTAAAATCAATTTTCTTTAAATTTAAAATAAACTCGTTTGGAATAGACTTGTCACATATTGACCCGAATAAAAACTACCTTGATTTGATTTTAAGAGCATTTTATAACAACGCAAATATCAATTCTGTTTCTAAATTTAATTTCAACAGAAAATTAAAATAAAAAATATTTTAGAATCTGGCTCCTAATGTAAAAGATGCTTCAGCACTTGACGGTATGCTGTTACCGTCCAAAGTTGTTGTTTGTGAACTTATAGCTCCTGCAAAATCTAAAAATACACAGCCTGTTAGTATTCCGAATCCTCCGGTATATACCCAACTTCCGTTATTTGCTATGTTTTTGTTAAGTCCCAGTCTTAAAGGAATATTAATATATTTTTTATTGAGAATATTATATTCCAACCCGAATGCGAGTTCCTGAGAATTAAAATCTTCCACCATAGTTTTGTTTGCGACAACATCAATATCGCAGGCAAATATCAAATTTTCTAAGGGATTTAAAGCTATTCCGGCACGGATTTGTCTGTCTAAAGAATAAGAGTCTGTTTTCCATATCAGATAATCAGGAGCATCTAACGGTCTTGCGGGTCTGTTGAAAGCAGGACTATTTATATTTTTTACAACAAGTGCAAATTTTGGGTCAAATAATATTTTCTTTTCAAAAAACCTTGAAAAATCAAAAGTAGCTCCCAAATCAACAGCCAACTGTGTAGTAGTTTGCCTATTTTTAAGTGCTTCATTTATGGCATCTTCCATTTTTTCATTTTCTTTTAAAATCATCACAGATGTTTGTGCCATTTGTCCTTGTATGATTTTTAAATTTGTACCGACGAGAATACCTCTGAAAACTTCTTCTCCGTATCCGACGGAACATTCTGTAAACACTCCTGCATCCACCAATACTTGTGTTTCGTTTTTATCGTAAGTTTCTGACTCACTTCCAAAAGCATTAATAATATCCGCTGCTTTTGGTAATTCGGCAACAATAATATCAGTCATTTGAGAGATTTGACTTTCACTGGCACCTACGTCTAAAGCCATGTTAATCAGAGCAGCAGCCATCTGCTCGGAAGTTGTAGTATCAGATAAACCCAATAGTGTTGTAAGTGAACTCTGGATACCCGCATTATCTATTGCCGTTGATATATCATTTGCATACTGTTCATATCCTGAACGTACATCAAAATCATCGAGAGGCAATCCGCCTGAATCAGGAGAACCGATACCTATGTTTACCGTGTCAATAAAAGGAGTTATACCTGATGTTCCAAATATTCTAAAAGAAAAAGAGAGTTTTTTTAATCTGCTGAAAATTCCGGCATTCAAATCAATAAGAGCTCCGGTTCTTGATTTTTGTAATTCTGCTATGACAGAAAATCCCTCAAAAATTGTAGCAATATCTTCAGCGGTAGCTTTTAAATTATTATCTATTTTTTCTGCCACATCGCTGTATTTGTCAGCCATTTGTGTCAGCTGATCAATCATGGATAATGTTTTGCCGGTAGTTTCAATTTCTCCGCCGAATATAAGTCCGATTTCATTATTATGAATATCTTTGATAATTGCGAGATTTGCCGGATTCCAGTACTGGACATCTGCTCCGTTTGCAACTGCAACCCCTGCTCCGCCCATAGCGACAGCTCTGGCGCCTACAGTCTGCCATTTATCTGCATAAACAATAGAAACCAAAAACATAGTAATAAAAAACGATAAAATACTTTTTTTCATATTACCCTCCAAGTGAAAAATTACTTTGATTTATGTTTTACAACTTTTACTTTTAATTTTCGCGGATCGGAAGTAACAGTGGAATTTTCATCAAATTCCAATATAAGCTCATAATTTTTTAAATCATTAATGCCAAACACACTGATGGCACTTTTATTGTCATTAAGTTTGGAAACTGAAAATGACGGAAAAAACAAATTGTTTCTGCTGTCTATCAGTAATAGCTCATCAAATGAGGTTCTATCAAGATATCTGAATTCATTATGATCTGAATAATAATTTATTTCAGCATTTAAAATCGTACTGCATAAAATACGACCGGATGTAAACATTACGTTCAAAACACCTCTGTTGTACATATGCAAAACTGCAAAAAATGAAATAACACAAACAATAAAAAGAATAATATAATTTTTCACAAAAAACAAGATAGCACCTTCCTTTGTGAAAATATCAAAAGTCTCGCTAAAAATAGTATAATCTTTATATATGGTTATTACAAGACAAAAATTGATATCTTCTTTAGGTGAATTTGGGTTGATTGAGTTTATAAAAAACAATAATACCAAAGCCGGACGTCATCACAATGTCGTATTAGATATTGGAGACGATTGTTTTGGGTTTTCTGCAGTTAAAAATTCAAAATATGTTGTAACAACAGATATTTTAATTGAAGATATTCATTTTAAGACAAAATGGGCAACACCGGAACAAATTGCCAAAAAAGCGGTAGAAATTAATGTAAGTGATATTGCCTCAATGGGTTCGGCTCAACCATTATATTTATTTATATCAATGGGAATTCCCCAAAATACAGAATTATCATATGTTAAAAGGTTATTTAAAACAATCAAAAAAAATTGTGACAAATACGGGATTCACATTGCAGGCGGTGATACTGTGAGAGCAGATAAACTTACAATATCAATAACATTGATCGGAATATGTAAAGGAAACATTGTTACAAGATTTGGAGCAAAAAATTCTGATATTATATGTGTAAGCGGACAATTTGGCGATTCCGGAGCAGGTCTTGATATTTTATTGGGTAAAAAGAAAAAATTGAATTCATATGAAAAAAAACTTATAAAAAAACATCTTGAGCCGAAAGCCAGATTGGATATTGCAAATCTTATGTTAAAAAATAATATTAATATAACCTCAATGACAGACTCTTCGGACGGGTTATTTAAATCAGTTGAACTTTTAACAACAGATTGCAATAAAGGTGCAGTTGTGTATTTAGATAAAGTTCCGGTATCAAAAGAATTAATTGAATTTACAAAAGGAAATAAAGATAAAAAGTATCATTATATTTTAAATGGCGGTGAGGAATTTGAATTAGTTTTTACAATAAATCCTAATGATAAAACAAAATTACAAAAATTAATACCGGCAATTTCATATATCGGTTATATTGATAAATCAAAAAAAATTAAGTATTTTGAAAAAAACAATAAAATGGGAATAAAATATAATGGCTACAAACACTTTTGAAAATAAAACTTTTTTAACCGGTAGTGCAATGAAAACAAAAAAACTCGGTAAAGATTTTGCATCTGATTTAAAGGCAGGTGATATAGTTTTTTTTAATGGCGATTTGGGAGCAGGTAAAACCACTTTTATTCAGGGTATTATGTCAAAATTCGGTATAAAAAGATTTGTCAGAAGTGCCAGTTTTATGCTGGTTAACGAATTTGAAACAGAAAACATCAATTTATATCATATTGATCTATACAGGCTTGGCAAAACCAACATTTATGATTTGGGACTGGATGAATATTTATTTGGGAAAGGAATTTCTCTTATTGAATGGAGCGAAAGATTAACCGGTTGTAAAAATCAAAAAAGATGGGAAATAAATATAGAATATGTGGATGAAAATACCAGAGATATCAATATAAAGAGGGTTAAGTGAAAATTTTAGCAATAGAAACATCAGGTTTATCTTTAAGTGTTGCCGTTGGCGAAAACGGTAAAGTTATATTAGAATATTTTTTTAATGCGGGTATGATTCATTCCGAAACATTGATACCGACCATAGAAAAAATATTAAATGAAATTAATTGGCAAATTGAAGATATTGATAAATTTGCAGTTTCTTCAGGACCCGGCAGTTTTACCGGTATAAGGGTTGGTATGACAACCGTTAAAACATTGGCACAAAGTCTTAACAAACCGGTTGTTTGCGTTGATTGTCTTTCAATATTGGAAGAAAGTATTAAACTTCCAAAAATAAAAATTGTTTCGGCAATAGATGCTTTAAGAAATGAAGTTTTTATAAAACAAAAAAAGGACATTATTATTATTTCAATTGAAAAATTTATAGAAAAAAATAAAAAATACAAAAATAATATTATTGTTGTAGGCAATGCCGTAACTACTCATAAAAAAATATTATCTAAACATCTTGGAAATTTGGCTGTAAGTTTGTCTGACAAATTTCATTTTCCTTTGGCATCGACGCTCGTATTAACGGCAGAAAATATTAAAGGCAAATCGTTTAAAGAAGTAGAACCTTTATATATCAGAAAATCTTGGGCGGAAGAAAAATAATATAAAATTTAATTATTTAATAAATAAATTATTTTTGAGGCATTTTCAACAACAGATATATACAGGCAAGCTTCCTCTAAGGTTTTACCGCCGGCAAATACTCCGTGTCCTCTTACTATAGCAACTTTATATTTTGATATTAAGTCAGGTATTTTTTTTGCCACTTCATCCGAACATATAGTCAGGCCGCAAGATAAAACCGGTATTTCAGAAATATAATATTGACCCTCGGAATCCATAGGTTTTATAGTTTTATTTTTAAATGACAAAATTGTTGCATAAGTCGCATGTGCATGTGCAACCGCTTTAATAATATTACTATTTAAATAGATTGCCCTGTGAACTTTAGCTTCAACAGATGCCGGCTTATCTTTGTTAGAATTTTTTAAATTGATATTTATAATATCTTTATCAGAAAGATAACCAAGCATAGTACCGTGTTTTTTTATCAGAATATTATTTTTATTACGGATACTTATATTACCGGAGTGAGAATGATTTAACCCTTGTTCATATAATATTTTACCGAATTTTATTATCTCTTTTTTTTCTTTTAACATTGTTTTCTCCATAAGACTTTTGTTTAAATTTTCAAAATGCCACGGTTAATATGTTTTTGATTTATCTAATATGTATACAATAACTTCCCTGTGCATCCAGGATTTTTCTTCCTGAGCATTATTTACACCTAAATCGACTCTATTGCCTATAATTGCAGAACCGGTATCTCCGGCATAACCGTATCCGTAACCGGAAATATATAATCTTGTTCTAAGCGGTATTACCTTTGGATCAACAGCAACTATGCCTCTTTGCATTTTTTGTCCCAAAAAAGTAATAGTTCCGTCACGCCAAGCTAACGGATCTCCGGGATAATATGCTGTTGCTATCATTTTCATTCTTTTTGCTTTTGATAAATCAAAAGTTTTTTCTACTTTATTATGTTTATCTAATAAAAGCAATCTGTAAAAAGTTTTCGAAATGGTTTTTTCTTTATCATAAACAACACTTTTTAATTCATCGTCATGATATATATTTGTAAAGTTTCTCTTTGTTGTTTTTACAATTCCTTTCTGCAATTCAACTTTCCTTAAATTTTTTGTATATATTTTGCGCCAAATCGGCCTAAAAACAGTTTCTGTTTTTTCTTTTCCTTTAGTGATTTTTACTCGTGTGATTTTTATTTCAGAATCGGCTTTAATCGGCAGGGAAAGGTCAGATGATATTATATCTTTGGATTTTAAATTAATATTGTTTTCTTTTAAAATATCAGATAATAATTTATTTTTTTCATATTGGACAGGGATAACCTTATTGTCAACCAGAATATAAGCTTTTTTTGATAATATATTATACACATTGAAAAAAAGTGCAATAAACAATATTACAACAGGAATATATAAAAATCTGGTGATATTTTTTATCTCAATTTTCTTCATATTCGTCAAGATACTGTCTTGATCTGAATGTTACTCCAAGTGAATTTGCTATTTGTTTGATTTTTTTTGTATCCAGTTCCGGTAATTCAACAGCTGTTACTATAACAATCGGTATATAATTCTTTGCCAGTTTTATAAAATCTATTATGGCATCAAAAGATTTTTCTTTAAACATAGGATTATTGAATTTATTATGTTCCTGAGGTGTTGAACCGTTTAAACTTACCGATATAACATCAATAAGACCTTTAAGTTCCGGCAATATATTTCTATTGTGAAATTTATTTGCAAGACCTGCAGTATTGATTCTTACTTTACCACCTTTTGATTTAATCCAAGTTGCAATTTCTTTGACTTCCTCTAATCTGATTAATGCATCGCCATAACCGCAAAATACTATTTCGTTATATTTCAAAGGGTCAATTATTGAATTAATAACTTCTTGAGATGTAGGTTCTTTAGATAAATTTAAAGAGTCGCCTCTGAATTTACCTGCCCATTTTTGTTTTATGCAATAAGGACAAGCCATCATACAGCGATTTGTTATATTCAGATATAAACTATTGCCGTATTTATAAGATAATGTATCCATAATTTAAATTCCTAACTTAAATAATTTTATAGTATTATCAGTTGTTATTTTACAAACTTCTTCAAACGGTACATTCTTGATTTCTGATATTTTTTTTGCAATTTCAACAACATAAGAAGGTTCATTTCTTTGTCCTCTGTAGGCTTGGGGTGCCAGATAAGGGCAATCGGTTTCTATAAGCAACTTGTCAATATCTGTTTTTGCAACAACTTCTTTTAATTTATCGGATTTCGGATAAGTGCATGGCCCGTCAATACCAAGTAAAAACCCCATATCCAAAACTTGTTTAGCTTCATCAAGATTACCTGAAAAACAGTGGATAACACCTTTAGGCAATTCCTTTAATTCTTTCAATATTTTCAGCATATCGCTATAAGCAGAACGACAATGGATACAGACAGGTTTATTAAGTTTGGTTGCAAGTTTTATATGTTCAATAAAAACATTTTTTTGTACATCTCTGGGAGATAAATCATAATGATAATCAAGTCCTATTTCACCGACAGCAACACACTTTTTATCCTGCAGTAAAATTTCCAGTTTTGTTTTAGTTTCTATATTAAACTTTATAGCATCATGGGGATGAATACCAAACATTGAAAATATATTTTGATTTTTTGAAATCTCCAGTACTTTGTCCCATTCATTTGGATCACAACCTACTTCAATAATATATTTGACATCGTTATCATATGCACGGGCAATCACATCTTGTCTGTCACTGTCAAATTTTTCATCGCTGATATGAGCATGAGAATCTATTAACATATTTTCCTCTGTCAAATAATCAAAAATACAAAAAGAATTGCACAAATAATTATTTTATTTTCCGGGCAATTACTTCTTTTCAGTTTCAATTCTAGGAAACATGATTTCAAAATTTCCCAGTTTGTTCCCAATCGGACAAAAACCGTCTTTTGGTATCAATTTATCTGCAAAATATTTTTTTGAAATACTTTCAAAATCTCCGGTTGCACCGGCTAAAGCCCATATTTTTTTTGCAAGAGTCGGCATAAAAGGAGTTATATATATTGCAATTAATGCTGTTGACTGAAAATAAGCAAACATACATTGTGCCAGTTTTATAGTATCGGTTTTTGCTAATTTCCAAGGAGCATCATTTTCTATTTGTTGGTTAATCAGTGTAATTGCCTGCTGGAAAATTTCCGCTGCTTTATGAAACTGCATACCTTCTATTGCCTGTCCGTATCCGTTTTCCAGAATTTCAGCAACATTTTTAGTTAAGGTATCTTCACCGTCATAGGTTGGTATTTTGCCTTCAAAATATTTTTCAGCCATTTTATTTGTTCTGGAAATTAAGTTTCCCAAATTGTTTGCTAAATCAATGTTGTATTTATGGCTTAATGCCTGAATACTTATATCTCCGTCAGGGCCAAAGGGTATTAAAGATACAGCTAAATATCTGCTGGCATCTACACCAAACTTTTCAACAAGTTCTTTGGGGGTGATTACATTGCCGATTGTTTTTGACATTTTCTCGCCGTTGATTGTAAAAAAACCGTGGGAATAAACACTTTTTTGTACGGGAATATCGGCACCCATTAAAATTGCCGGCCAAATAACACTGTGAAACCATAAAATATCTTTTGCCATCAGATGAACATCTGCCGGCCAATATTTTTCAAAAGTATTTTTGTCATCACTGTATCCGATTGCCGAAATATAGTTTATCAAAGCATCAACCCACACATAAACAGTTTGAGTTGTGTCAAAAGGGAGAGGAATACCCCATTGCAAATTTGCTCTTGAGATACTGATATCTTCAAGCCCCAATCTTAATTTCCCTAAAATTTCGTTTCTTCTTGTCTCAGGCAAAACTTCTATATGATTAGGATTTTGAGGATTTTCTATCATGTCTATAAGTTTTTCATTGAAAATAGACAGTTTGAAAAAATAATTTTCTTCACAATGAGTGATTGGCGGTTTTTTATGATCAGGACAACAACCGGTTTCATCTAAATCTTTTTCTGATAAAAATTTTTCACAATGGACACAGTAGAGACCCTCATATTTCTTTTTATATATCAATTGTTTATCATAAAGTTTTTGTGTGATTAATTGCACAGTTTTTTCATGTTTTTCATCGGTAGTTCTTATAAAGCCGGAATAATCTATATTTAACAAATCCCAAGCCTCTTTAAAGTATTGGCTGGTCTCATCGCATAACTCTTTCGGTGTTTTTCCTTTTGCCTGTGCAGATTGGACGATTTTTGCACCATGTTCATCAGTTCCTGTCAAAAAGAAAACATCAAATCCCTGAAGTTTTTTCCAACGGGATACTATGTCGGTTGCAATTGTTGTATAAGCATGACCGATATGAGGACTGTCATTTACGTAATAAATTGGGGTTGTAATGTAATATTTTTTCATAAAAATTCCTTAAAGTATTTTTGCTATTATATCAAAAATTATGTTTTAGATAATAGAGTAACGGTTTCGATGTGATAAGTTTGGGGAAACATATCTACCGGTATTATTTTTGTTGCTTTATATCGGCTGTTTGCAAATATAATCTTTAAATCTCTTGCAAGTGTCGACGGATTACATGAAACATATATAATTTTCTCGGGATTAAGAGTCAAAATATGGTCTATAACCGATTGAGTCAATCCCATTCTTGGAGGGTCAATAATAATCGATGTAAATTTTTGTTCATTTTGTTTTACCCAATTTTCAGCAGTTGATGTCAAAAAATCAATATTATCAATATTATTAAATTGGGCATTATGTTTTGCACTTACTATTGAATCTTGAACCTGTTCTACCGCAATAACATGTTTAACATGCGGTGCAACACATAGCCCTATTGCACCTGTTCCGCAATACATGTCTAAAACAATATCATCTTTTTTTGGGTTTAAACAATTTATAACTGTGTTATATAAAACTTCAGTTGCTTTTGTGTTTGTTTGAAAAAATGAAAACGGAGCAATTGAAAATTTTAAAGTCTTATCTGAAACGGTCAGTAATTCGGTAATGTTTTCATTGCCAAAAAATAAAGTTGTAATTTCAGAATTTACGGCATCTGAAAATTTGCTGTTTTGAGTCCAGTAGATACTTGAACAATATTGTTTTAAATTATCTATAAGTTCATTCCAAAAGCCTGTAGTGATTGTTTCACTTTTATTTGTGACAATGTTTACGGATAAATCTCCGGTATGAATTCCTTTTCTCAGTACAAGATGTCTGAAAAAACCTTCATGTGATTTATTGTTATATGCTTTAAGTCCCGTATTTATGGCAAAGATTTTTACAATTTCTGCAGTTTTTACGATATCTTCGTGTGCAATATAACACGGTGGTATTGGGGAATATCTATAAAAACTTCCTTTACAGTGTAAGCCTAAATCAAGACTGTCATTATCATTGAAAAAACTGAATTCCATTTTGTTTCTGTAATTCCATTGGTCCGGACTTTCCAATGCTTCAGGTATCTCAACATCGGTGAAACTCAATAATTCTTTTACACAGGAAGTTTTATAATATATCTGTGTTTTATATTCGGTATGTTGAAATGAGCATCCGCCACATTTTCCAAAAGATGCACATTTGGGTTCTTGTCTCAGATGAGATTTTGAAATAATGTTTTGAAGTTTACCTTCTCTGAAAGTTTTTTTATCTCTTGTTACCAAAACCAGACCGGTTTCATCCGGCAGTAGCCCTTCACAAAACAGAGCAATACCATCATCACATCTGCACAAAACATTACCGGGGAACACAATCTTTTCTGCCTTTACTTCAATAACCGTATTTTTTTTTGATTTTGTTATCATTGTTGGCTGGGAATATCGTTATTTTTTTTATCTTTTTTCTGTTTTTTCAAAAATTTTAAATAATCGGAAAAAGACATGATTTTCTTTTCTTTGCTAATCCATACAAAAGCACTTGAGCCTTCCGATAAATCTATTTTTGTTAGAGTTTCGGATGTGCCGTCATCAATCCATGCAGATGCAATGATATTGTTATTGGATCCTTCTTTTTTTGATATAGTTCTTAATTCTTTATATAACAAATTTTTAATTTCGTCTGATGCAGGTATCTCTTCTTTGAATACAATATACAATACAACAGGATAATCTTTGCGATATTGTTTTATTTGTACCTGATAAATTTGTCTTTCAATTATTTTTATGTTTGACGTTTCATCTTTTTGTTGTACAATCTTTTCTTCTTCTTGGGCAAAAACAAAGCCATTTGCTAAGAACAAAAGACTTAATAAAAAAAATAAATTCAATTTCATAAGTAATTCCGTTTTTATATAGATAAAATATTTTTAACTTCGTCATTATTTAACATTGTGATAATAACTTGCTCAGGTGTTAATCCGTCAGTCATTACAACAATATCACAGTTGTCATATGCGACTTTGCGTTCATCCAGCAATTTTTTAATTCCATCCAACGGATTAATCAATTTTTTTATCAGAGGTCTGTGGTCTTCCTGACCTATTCTGCTTAATATTTGTTTGGGAGATGCAAATAAATTGATAATTATTCCGTTTTTTCGTAACAAATCAATATTATTTTTGTTCAAAACAACGCCGCCGCCACACGCTATAACGCAAGAGTCCATGGACGACATTAATTTTATGACTTGTGCTTCATATTCTCTGAATTGTTTTTCCCCGACACTTTTAAAAATATCCGATATTGATGCTGATAATTGTTTTTCTATAAGGTCATCAGTATCAAAAAATGTTCGGTTAAGTTTTTTTGCAAGTAATTTTCCGACAGTCGTCTTGCCGGTACCCATAAATCCGGTTAATACAATATTCTTCATTAATCCTCTTAATTAAGTTTTGAAACAACATTCTAGATTATTTTCTGTATTTTCGCAAACTTTTTACAAATATTTTATAAATATTTATTGACATGATATAGCATATTAGATAAAATAAAAAAGCATGAAAGTATGAAAGTGTGAAAATAAAAGGGGGGAAATGAGATGAAAAATTATTTTAAAATTGGGTTATTATTTTTAATAGCTATGGGTTTAGGGATCAGTGCTTGTGCAAAAAAACAGACAATTGCTCCTGAGCCGGAGCAGGTAGCAGTTGAAGAACCTCAAATTACGGTTGAAGATATAAAATTTACGGAAGAACCTTCCATCAGAGATGCAAATATTGAAGAGAAAACAGCTTTGGAAACAGTTTATTTTGATCTGGACAGCAGTTCAATTAATGGTGCAAGCATGAATATTTTGAAAGACAATGAAAAATATCTCAATGCAAATCCAACAGTGAACATTGTTGTTGAAGGACATTGTGACGAAAGAGGAACTACCGAATATAATTTGGCTCTGGGACAAAGAAGAGCTTTAAAGATTAAAGAATATTATGTCCAATTAGGTATTGCTCCAAACAGAATTGCAACTATATCATACGGAGAAGAAATGCCTGCGGTTAAAATGAGCAGTGAAGCTGCTTGGGCAAAAAACAGAAGAGCCGAAACAAAAATTCTTTCAAATAAATAATGGCGATGAAAAGTATTAAAATACATCTATTATTACCTGTTTTGTTTTTGTTTTTTGGTTGTGCAACGGTTCCGCAAAATGAAATTTTTGATTTAAAAAAGGAATTTGCACAATTACAAGTTAAATATAATCAGCTTGAATCAAGACAAGCCGATTTATATACAAAATATGAGACCGGATTAGTTACAAACGACACAATTAATGCTTCAAATCAGGAACTTTTTAAAAAGATATCCCAACTGTCACAAAAAGTTCAGGATTTAGAGATTGTTCAGAAAAAATCGGCAGCTTCATACGGTAATGTTTCTGTGCAAACCCCAACGGCAGTATACCAAAATGCTTATAATGATTATCTTGTGGGCAAGTATGAATTGGCATTGATGGGTTTTAAGTCATTTGTAAAAAAATATCCTGAACATGAACTTGCACCAAAAGTTCAGTATTATATAGGTGAGTGTTTGTATTCTCAAAGCAACTGGAAAGATGCTTATGAAGAGTATAAAATAATAGGGGAACAGTATCAGGGGTCAGAATTCAGTTCTTCTTCAAGACTTAAAATGGCTTTATGTTTAGAATTATTAAACAGAAAACAAGATGCACAGGTCGTGTTTAAATCTATTTTAGTTGATTATCCAAAAAGTCCGGAAGCTTTTACGGCTAAAGAAAAATTGAAAATGTATGCAAAATGATAGAACAAAGCAAAAGTAATATTTTTCCATTTTTCGTTTTATCTGTAATAGTTCATGTTGCAGTTTTTTATATGTTTTTTTATCAAGCAAAAAAGAATGTGTTTGTACAGATACCTGTAGAGGTTTCTTTTTATTCGCCTGTACAGCAAAGAGCGACTATTACTGAGACAAACAATCAACAAAAAACGGAACAAATAAAAGAGAAAACAGTAGAACAAAATGCAAAGAAAGAAGAAATTGTTATAAGCAAAAAAGAAGAAAAGAAAAAAACACAAGAAAAAAAGATAATAAAAAAACAGGAAAAAAAAGTTATAAAAGAAGAAGTTTTTGATAAAAAAACAATAATAGACGGAACCAATATTAAAAATTTATCAAACAGTATTGAAGTTTCCCAAAACAGAAGTGTAATGTTTGATGATGTAAATTTCAAGTATAATTATTATACAAACACGATAGTAAAAAAAATCGGCAAATATTGGCAGTGGTCAAGTTCGTATGCTTCTTTTAGAGCAGTGGTTTATTTTAAAATTGACAGAAACGGTGCAGTTCATTCGGTTAAAATAAAAGAATCGTCGGGTGATGATGATTTTGACCAAAATGCGTTAAGGTCGGTTCAATTGGCAAGTCCCTTTGCACCATTACCGGAAGGGTACAGAGAAAAAGATTTAGGAGTTTATTTTGAGTTTAAATTCCGTTAATTTGATTGTAAAAAAAATTGCAGGTATAAGTTTATTAATTCTCTTTGTTTTTCAATTTGCCTATCCGGCGGAAAGCGAAGTGTTTTTATCGTTGTCAAACAGCGGTAGTAAATCAAGAATAGGTCTTGCCGACTTTACTCCGGTTAATGCTTCAATGGAAGAGATGGAAATGTCAAGAGATTTAAAAGCCGTTCTGGAAAATGATTTAATACTGTCAAGACAATTTAACGTTGCAACAGCAAATACTTCATATAAATTTGACACGGATTCCCAATTTTCTTTTTGGGAGAATAAAAATATTTCAATTTTGATTGTTGGTGAAGTTGAGATAACAGAACAGACGAAATTGGCAGTTACAGCCAAGTTATATGATTTTAAAAGCAAGGAGTTTATTTGGAGCAAAAAATATTTTGGTAATCTGAACACTTACAGATATATAGCACATCAAATACATGATGAAATCATAAAAAATATTATGGGAGAAGACGGAATTGCCTGTTCTAAAATAACTTTTGTCAATAATACCACGAAATTTAAAGAAATATATGTTATAGATTACGACGGTTATAATCTTAGAAGACTGACAAAAGATAATTCAATAAATATTTTGCCAAAGTGGGTTCCGGGGTTAAACAGACTTATATATACTTCATATCTCTACGGAAATCCGGATCTTTTTCTTATAGACATAACAAACAGTAAAAGAAGAGCTGTTTCAACAATACAGGGACTTAATTCCCCTACTGCATTTTCACCTGACGGAAAGACGATGGTTGCAACATTATCAAGAGGTGAGTATCCTAATTTATATTTATTAAGTGCGGACGGAATAGTTCAAAGAAGACTAACACAGGGAAAATATATAGATACAAGTCCTTGTTTTTCACCAAGCGGCAGAGAAATTTGTTTTATATCTGACAGAGCGGGATATCCTCAGATATATATAATGGATATAGACGGAGTAAATTTGAGAAGGCTTGCAACAAAAGGCAATTGTGATACTCCGATGTGGTCACCAAAAGGAGATAAGATCGCTTTTACCATGAGAATAGACAGGACTTTTGATATTTTTATATACGATTTACCAAGATCACAAGTTATAAGATTAACGGAAAAACAGGGCGATAATGAAAATCCCGCATGGTCGCAAGACGGAAGGTTTATAGCATTTTCGTCAACACGTTCGGGTAAAGGTGAAATTTATATAATAGGCTTGGATGGATATACAAGGAAACTTGTAGAAATGCAGGGTGGTTCTTTCATGCCGTCATGGTCAAGCGGGTTATAAAATAAAAAGGGGTTTAAAATGTTTGAGGGCAAAAGTTTTATAGAAATTCTAAATATGGGCGGTTGGACGTTATATACACTTTTAATGTGCTCTATAGTATCGGTAACAATAATAATATTTAAAATATTTGAATTTAAGAAAAAGGCAAAAATAGATGCAAGAACATTTCTTAAAACCATTAAATCAAAAATTCAAAATGAGACTTTAAGTTTTGCAGTGGCATATTGTGATAAATCAAATACACCGGTATCAAATGTTGTTAAGGTTGGTCTTGTAAAATTTTTAGAAACTTCTTCCACCAATGTTGAAGAAACAATGAACAGAGAAGTTTTAATAGAAACAATAAAACTTGAAAAATATACGACTATAGTCGGTACGATAGGCAGTGTGGCAGTTTATATAGGGTTATTTGGTACGGTTTTGGGAATTATTCGTTCTTTCCATGATATATCCAAAGTTGGTTCAGGCGGAATTTCTGTGGTTATAGGAGGTGTTTCAGAGGCACTTATTGCCACAGCTGCCGGTCTCTGTGTTGCAATACCTGCTGTTGTTGCTTATAATTTTTTCATGAAAAGAATTGATAATTTTGTTGTTGAAATGGAGTATGCAGTTTCTGCACTTGAAGAACTTCTTAAAACCGGTATTAAAAAATGAGTAAAAATAAAAGAAACAAAATTGTTGCTGATATTAATATAACACCTTTTACGGACGTGGTACTGGTATTGCTTATTATATTTATGATAACAACTCCAATGTTATCTCAGC
Source organism: Endomicrobiaceae bacterium (assembly GCA_028711215.1). Lineage (GTDB taxonomy): Bacteria > Elusimicrobiota > Endomicrobiia > Endomicrobiales > Endomicrobiaceae > Proruminimicrobium. The sequence goes on from JAQTSO010000016.1 coordinate 35,694, forward strand.
ATGAAATTAAAGTAAATCTTCCCAAGGCCGAAATAACCGAAACAGACGATACAAAAAATATAGAAGTTACGGTTGACAAGGACGGTTTGGTTTATTTGAACGGATCGCAGATACATATGGCTTATTTTGAAGATGCTGTAAGAAATATTATTGCTAAAAATCCGGATAAACCGGTAGTTATAAAGGGAGATAAAACAGTTCAATATGATCTTGTTATTCAGGTAATGGATAAAGCCAAAAAAGCCGGAGCAACAAAATTTGCTCTTGCGGTTGAAATCCCCGATAAAAATAAACCAATATGAGGAAAATTTATATTTTCATATCACTTCTGCTGGCTTCCCTGGCATTAAATTATTTTATTTATTCAAAAAGTTTGATTGATATCATTACAAATCAGTCGGCATCACTTTTTTATTTGCAATGGCCGATGGAAAGATTGTTTATTGAACCTTTTTATGCATTTTCATATTATCTTTTAACTATGGAAAGGACAGGTTATATCTTTGCATTGCTATCATGGGTAGTATGGATAATTGTGTTTGTGATATTAATATCACAATATAAGAAAATAAACGGAAAGCAAATTATAATTAATTCTATATTCGGGATATTGTTTTTTCTTTCAATAGTAATGTTTGTGATAATACTTCCGGTTCCGGGTCCACAATTATCAGGTGCAAATTTATATAAAGTTTTTGACATACATTCACATACAATGTCATCAAAAGATGCAATAGGAAGTGTTGAATCAAATATAAAATTACACGAAAAACACGGATTTACGAATTTTTTTATCACAGAACACGATAACGTAAAAGGTTTTAAAACAATCCCGTATAATATAAAAAATGAAGATTTTATTTTCCCCGGTATACAGATAAGAACAACAGAAGGGGTTTCTGTTTTGTTACTTTCAAAAAAACAATTTAGTTATGATTATTTTAAAGAAAAAAGTATTAAAGAAATTATAAATTTGGCACATTCTAAAGGAATGCTTGTTGTAATGCCGCATTGGTGGAAGTGGAGTGAGCCTCCGTTGCAGAAAATAGTTGACTACGGAATAGACGGGTTTGAAATATATAATTGCGGGTACAGATATCTGACGGAAGAAAAAAGACAAAGTATTATTGATATATGTAAAAAGAACAATTTAATGATGTTTGGAACAATAGATTGGCATGGATATGGTTATATGACAAATGTCTGGACTGTTGTTCAAAAACAGGATAATAAAAATTTGTTTGATATATTGAAATCAAAACCCGAGTTACAGGTTATTGTCCATGACGTCAAAGGGTCTCAATCATTGATTAGATATATTTTTGAACCATTTTCGGCATTTTATTATTACGTTGTAAATACCGAAATAAAGTATGTGCTGAGTTTTTATATGATTTGCAGCGTTTTTATTGCCTTATTTTTTTATTATCGGATTAAGACTCTGATAAGAATTTTTAGTTTAATGTTTTCGGTATTTTTTGTATTTGCAACTTTTTACTATGTTAATATGTATTTATATATAGCGACGCAAAATGTTGTTATGCCCGGGATGATACTTCCGATGGTTTCAGGATTTTCTGTTATATGGCTTATTATTTGGATTATAAATGGGAAAAATATTCAATCTTAAAAACACAATTATTTTTGTATCAATTTCTGTTATCTGGAAAATTTTTTTAGCTTCTGCTCTGTGTTTACACCCGGATGAAGCTTATTATTGGTTGTGGTCTAAAACACTTGATTTAAGTTATTACGACCATGCCCCGATGGTAGCTTATTTTATAAAATTTACAACACTGTTCTCAGATTCTGAACTTGCGGTCAGATTTTCGGCAATAATAGGAATGATAATATTAAGTGTACTTCTTTGGAAATTGGTAATAAAATTATTTAACAATGAAATTATTGCTTCAGCCTCCATAGTATTACTTCATTCAATGCCTATTATATTTTCAGCATCATTTATTATAACTCCCGATACTCCGTTATTTTTGTTTTTATCAATTACAACATTTTTTATTTGGAAATTTATTGAAAATGAAAATAAAAACTATTGGTACTTGATAGGTTTATTTTTCGGTCTGGCTCTTTTATCCAAATATACGGCAGTACTGTTATTGTTTGGGCTTATGATATATATTATTTTATTAAAAAAATGTTATTGGTTTAAACAATATCAGCTTTATCTGGGATTATTGATATCAGTTGTATGTTTTTTGCCGGTTATTTATTGGAATTACCAAAACAACTGGATATCATTTGCTTATCAATTCGGGCATGGATTATCAAGTCAAGGGTACAGAATAAATTATTTGTTTGATTATCTGGGTTCTCAGATGTTAATTTTCAACATTATTTTATTTTTACCGACATTAATAATTGCGTTTCAATATTTATTTTCAAAAGATTCAAAAAAAGTATTTTTAGCGGCAATTTCGCTTTCAACTATATTGTTTTATTGTTTTACGGCTCTAAAAAAAAGTCCGGAAGCAAATTGGCCTGTGCCTGCATATTTTACTTTTGCGATAATATCGGCAAAATATTTTATGGAAGGCGGGAAAACAAAGAAAAGATTATTCATCATAGCCGTAAGTTTGAACATAATATTATCTGTTATTGTTGGTTTGCATGCGAAATTTACGATGATTCCATTGGGGAAAATATCAAAAAATATTGCAAAAGCAGAAGCAACAAATTGGTTTTACGGTTATGATACTTTAACAGAAAAATTAATATCTGAAAATATAAAATATGTCTTAACTCCTTCACATCAAACATCTGCAGAAATAGCATATTATTCAAAAAATAAAATAAAAACATATGCCGATTCCAAATCTTCAAAAAAGAGTCAGTATGATATTTGGAGCAAACCTGAAAATTTTGATTCACATGAACAAGGGGCATTTGTCTATGAAATATTTGATGATTATAAATTGGCTCCATACAGTGTTAATGACTTATTTAAAAATATTTCAAAAGAAGTTGAAGAGTTTCAAATTATTAGACATAATATTATTGTAAGGCAATTTAAAATAGAAAAAGTATCTAACTGAAAAATTCACAATAATTTCACAAATATTTTTTGAAAATTGAGGAAGTTTGAGATATAATAAAAATGTGAGAAGAGTGTGTATATATAATTTTCAGTAAGACAAAGGTGGAAACAATGAAGGCAATTGTTGAAAGACAATTATTATTTAATTTGTTTCGAGCCGGTGTGATAAAGAAGACACTGGTGACCTTTGTTTTTTTATGTATGTTGGTGAAC
>JAQTSO010000057.1 GCA_028711215.1 Endomicrobiaceae bacterium
AACGGAGAGGGAGGGATTTGAACCCTCGGTACAGGTTTTCACCTGTACACCGGTTTAGCAAACCGGCGCACTAGACCAACTATGCGACCTCTCCACCGTATCGTTGTCGTTGATTATACAACAATTTGAGATTTTCTACAATAACAATAATCCAAGCGGGTGGCACAATCTGTTTTGACAATAAAATTTGATATAAAACTTAAATATATTTACATGAGTAACTAAATTTGATACTATCACTCGAGTACTTATTTTAGAAAATATCTTTTATCTCAAAGGAGTGTTTTGTGAAAAATCAAACAAAAAAAAATAAAGGATTTACATTAGTTGAACTTCTTATTGTACTTGCGATTGTCGGCATACTATCTTTTAATGCGGTTGTAGCATATAGTAAATTTGTAAAAGAAGCAATGATTAGCGAAGGAAAAATGTTAGCATCCAGCATTGTAAAAATAGAAAGACTTTATCACGCAGAAAGCAACAATTATTATGAGATTTTAAATTCATCCTACAGTGAAGTGCCTGAAATAGATTCAAGATTCAATAAATACTTTAAAACTTTTTCAGTACATGTTCCGGGCAATGTTGCTGATTCAATATTTACAGTTGTTACAACCTCTGAACAAAATGTTCTGGCAGGAGTTGAAGTTGTTATTCACGCATTTGAAAACAAATCAAGCATAATGACAGTAACTTATACAGGATTAACCGGGGGAGAACCCCAAGCTGAGACAACTACAGACACCGATACTCAAGGAAGTGTGAACACGGACAATAATAACAGCACTGACGATAACGGGAACAACGGGCATGGGAATACCAATGACGGCGACGATAATAATAATGGTGGTGGACAGGAAAAGAATGGCAACAACGGTAAAAAATAAAATTTAAAAATACTTTTGTTTAATAATAAAAAGGAACTAATTTTAAGTTAGTTCCTTTTTTATTTTAATATTAATTTTTTTAGCTTTGTTTCTATTTGTCCCCTTCTTCTCTTATCTGCACTCTTCTGATTTTCCCGCTGATCGTTTTCGGTAGTTCTGTTACAAACTCAACTATTCTGGGATATTTATAAGGCGCCGTTACTTTTTTAACATGGTTTTGTATTTCTTTTTTTAATTCTTCACTCGCAAAATACCCTTTTGCAAGGACTATCGTTGCTTTAACAATTTGTCCTCTGTCAGGATCCGGAACTGCCGTTATAGCACATTCCAAAACAGAAGGATGTTCAATTAAAGCACTTTCAACTTCAAAAGGTCCGATTCTGTAACCGGAACTTTTTATAATATCATCCGCTCTTCCGACAAACCAATAATGCCCGTCTTCATCTTTGTATGCCGTATCTCCGGTAAAATACAACCCGTCATGCCATACTTTTTTCGTTAAAGCTTCATCTCTGTAATACCCGCAGAACATACCTATCGGTTTTTTATCTTCAACTCTTATTGCTATCTGCCCGACTTCACCCGGTTCACAAGAATTGTAATTTTCGTCAACGATATCTATGTTATATAAAGGCGATGGTTTTCCCATAGACCCGACTTTCGGTTCCATCCAAGGAAAATTACATAACAGTGAAACCGTTTCCGTTTGCCCGAAGGCTTCCATAAGCCTTAGTCCCGTTAAATCTTTCCACTGGTTATAGACTTCGGGATTTAGAGGTTCGCCTGCTATCGTACAATATTTTAAGTTACTTAAATCGTATTTGGTAACATCTTCTTTTATAAAATATCTGTAAATTGTAGGGGGTGCACAAAAAGATGTAACTCCGTATTTTGAAATAACCGTCAATAATTCCTTGGGGGTAAATTTATCATAGTCATAAACAAAAACCGTGCAACCGTTAATCCATTGCCCGTACAATTTTCCCCATGCTGATTTTGCCCAACCCGTATCCGCAACGGTTAAATGGAGTCCGCCTTCATGTATATTTTGCCAGGTTGCTGTTATTATATGACCGAGAGGATATGTAAAATCGTGCAATACCATTTTCGGCATACCTGTTGTACCTGATGTAAAATACAGTAAAAATTTATCATCATTTTTTGTTGCATCAGGTCCGGCAGGTCTTTCAAAAATCTCCGATTGTTTTTCTATTTCTTGTTCAAAATTATACCAGCCGTCTACATTACCGTTAACGGCAACTTTGAATTTCAAAGTAGAGGATTTACTTTCGGCTTTGTTTACAGCTTGCGGTACATTATCGGTTGCAACCGCAACAATCATTTTTATGTCAGCTACATTGTTTCTATAAACTATGTCTTTTTCAGTTAACAGATGTGTTGCAGGTATCGGAACAGCTCCTATTTTGTGAAGAGCAATTATTGAAAACCAAAATTCGAATCTTCTTTTAAGAATCAACATTACGGCATCGCCCTTTTTAATTCCCAGCGATTTGAAAAAATTTGCAGTTTTATTGCTGTATTTTTTTATTTCACCGAAGGTAAAATCTCTGTGAGTGCCTTTTTCATCGCACCATACCATTGCTTTTTTTTGTGGTTCTTTATTTGCAATTTCATCAACAACATCAAAAGCAAAATTAAAATTTTCAGGAATATTAATTTCCAAATTATTTTTAAAATCTTCATATGACGTAAATTCTTTATTTATGTACTTGTTGTTTAGCATTTTGTTACCTCTTAATTAAAAATTATAGCTAAAAATTTCAGCTGAGAGTTACCAAGTGCAATCATTGCATGGTCATAACCGGAATCAAAATATACGGAATCTCCCGGATTTAAAATTATTTCTTTATCCTGAAAAAATAACTTCATCTGCCCTTCTAAAATATAATTAAATTCCTGACCGGCATGTGAATATTTATTGATTGTTTTTTCTTCTTTTGACGGATCAACCGTAACGGTAAATATCTCGGATTTTTTGTGTATAAAATTAAAAGCCAAATCCTGATATTTATATTCTTTTCTTCTGTCTATTGAAAGACCTTTATCTTTTCTTACAACGGAAAATCTTTGCAATTTTGGCTCTTCACCGGTTAAGAGGACAGTAAGTTCAACATGAAATTTGCCTGCTATTTCATAAAGAAAACTTACGGGAATATCTGTATTGCCGGACTCATATTCTTTGTATTTTTCAACACTTATATTCAATTCTTTTGCCACATCCTGCACCGACAATTCCGCAATTTCCCTAAGCTCTTTAATTCGTTGTGCTATTAATCCGATATTTTCCAACATTTTTCCTCCCTTGCCAGTTAGATGGTTTTTTACAAAAAAATCCGGACAAAAAAAAGAAACCTTTCAGATGTTTGCTGAAAGGTTTCTCGTTGAATTTTATTTAGTTCCATACCTTTTGTCAGCAAAACTTACCAACAACACCGCTTAATGCGATAATGTCGTTAATTGCCACAAATAGAACGCTGATATTAAGGCCTTTCATCATTTAAGTATTCCTTTATGTATAATTTTGGTATTTTAGTATAAAGTTTTTTAAATGTCAAACTATCGGATTATTATTTTTTGATTTATTGGCGCTACTTTCGAATTCAAAAATCCCCTTTGTTTTAAAATGTTTTTTGCAGATTCCAAACTTTCTTTTTCACCGTGAATTAAATAAATATTTGTTTTTTTATTATCATTTCCCAGCCATTTAATTGATTCATTTATATCCGGATGGTCTGAAAATATATCAAAACTTTTTACCGATGCCAAAACTTCTATCGTTCCGTATTTTGTTTTTATTTTTTTAAATCCCTTTTTAAGCTTTCCTGCGGGCGTTTGGAGTCCGGCATAACTTACAAGAAAAACTGACACATCTTTACGTGACAACAATTTGCCAAGCAATGAAAAAGATACTCCTTTATCCATCATCCCGCTTGCCGAAATAATGATGGCAGGTTTTGGATATTGCTTTGGCTTTGATGTAATATATTCTGAAGCAACTAAACTTTTTTCGCTATAAATATCTTCATTAAACCATTTTTCTGCGGATGGATTTTTAATTTCTGTTTCGTATAACTTTGTAAGCCCGTTTGATGAAGGCGATAAACTGTATATCGGTATTTGACTACTTATAAGTCCTTTATCCTGTGCCTTTTTAATTTCATATAATATTTTCTGGGTTCTTTGAAGTGCCAATGCCGGTATCCAAACAATATTATTTTTATTTAATTCACCGGCTAAAGCTTTTTGAAAATTATCATAATCTGAAAAATCTATTTTTCTGTTACTCCCGCCATATGTTCCCTCCAGAAAAATATAATCTGCCTTGCACGATTGTTCCTTATTTATAACCAATTTCGAATATCCGCTCCCCAAATCTCCGGAAAAAATAATTGTTTTTTGTAAATCATTATCTGCAATATTAAACACTATACTTGCTGAACCGGGGATATGACCTGCATTAAACAATGAAAATGACAAATTCTTTGACAGTTCTATAATATTCCCATATTTTATTTCTATAAAACGCTTTGCCAATTTTTTAAGATATAAATTTAAACACTTTTTACACAATCTGAATTTTACATTGTAAATTTTTTTCAATTGTTCGGAAGATACTTTTTCTTTTAAATTTTCTTCCTTAGCAATTGAATTTGAACAACTATCAAACCAATGCAACGTAACTGTACCTCTTTGTTTTTGCTGACATTTGATTCTCTGAGTTTTAGACCAAAAATAATTTTGCTTTATATCTTCAAAATTCCAACCGTCATCGTAAAGTTCAAAAACAATTTTTTTTGTTGCCGAAGTACAATAGATATTACCGCCAAACCCTTCACTTATCAAAAGGGGAATTAATCCCGCATGATCCACATGCGCATGTGTTAATACCAGAGCTTTAGCATTTAATAATACCGGATTTACGTTTTTATTATTAACCGGCAAACTGCCTTCTTCATAAAATGTTCCGCAATCAATAATAACTGATGTTTTATCATTTTTAAGTAATGCGCAGGATCCTGAAACTCTTTCTGCTCCGCCAAAATATTCAACAGAAATCTCTGCATATACTATTTGAAATACTAGAATATAACAGACAGCCAGTAGAATTTTTTTCATATATTATAATCCGTGTTTATTTTTATGACCCCACCAGGCAAATACCAGAAATTTAAAAAACAATATAAACAATAACGATTTCTCAATGCCCCAAACAGGTATAAGAAATGCTCCGCCAAGCCCGCTGGCAAAACAACCGCCGAAAGCATCTGATGAATATATTTTCATTTGACTGTAACGCTCTCTTATAATACTATACGCTTTTGATATTTGAAAAAATTGCAACCCCGTCATAAATCCGGTTCCAAACAAAAAAATCAATATGTATATCCAATTTAGTTTTTGAAATTGAATAACAACAAAACATAATATAATCCATAGCAAATATACAATTTCACTTCTAAAAAAAGTTTTATTTAACGGAGATGTTTTATATTTATATTTTGCATACGTTATCCCAAAAAATGAACCTGCCATAAAAATAGCAATCAAAAGCCCAAACCATTTGTATATATGTCCTGCATAAATCTGAAATGCCCAAAAACATATCATTTGCAGCCACATTGAGCTTGCCCCTGCAACAAATGCGGTTATCTTATATGTATGTCTGACGGAAAAAAATAAAAGTACGGGAATCAACATAAACATATATGAATAATCTATCAATGTTTGGAAAAACTTCATCAAAAACGGAGAAAATGCTGATTGCCAGTACATTATTGAATATATCATAGCTTTTTGATTTTTATCGGTATTTATAAGTTTTTCATTGCCTAATCTATCCAATTGAAATTTTAACCATTGTGTTTTTTGCGTATCCATTCTTTCATCAACATAATATTTTGATAAAACAAAAGTTTCGTATTCAATATCTCTTAATCTTTTCTTTAAATCCAACCTGTAAGGGATTATATTTTCTGTGGCAATAAGTATATTTTGAGTGCCGGGTATTATTACCACTGATTTAAAAACAGCATTCAAGGCATTATATACTGAAGCATTTAATTTGCTCATCAATTGATCACTGTAAACCATCGCTCCCGGAAGTTTTAGTGCGATGAAACCGTTTTCTGTTAAATTATTTTTTGCAATTTCAAAAAATTCCTGCGTATAAAAACTGTTTGTTGCGGTATTAATAGGAATATCAAGCCCGATTAATACAACATCATATTTTTTATTGCTGTTTTCAAGATATTGTCTGGCATTAACATTATAAACTCTGATTTTATCATCACTCAATATGTAACTGAATCTTGAAATTTTATTTTTTAACATTGCAATAACATCTTCATCTAAATCAATATAATCTATGCTGTCTAATGAGAATTTAGTAATAGACGGCAAATATTTTACTCCGCCTATTAATAAAATATTTTTGGGATTATCATGGTATAGGATTGGCAAATGAGCAAAATCATCATCTTCATAAATTGTAGGGCTGGGAACAGCAAAATTTAAAATCCCGTTTTTATAAAAAGCAAATTCGCCGTTTGACTCTGTTAAAATATACTGTTGATTATCAAAATAACTAACTTCTATATTTTCCGAACTCTTATAATTATTAAGTATCGTTGAATTTTCTATAAATGTTGTGTAATTTTCAATAACATATATAACAAACAACAACAATAAAACTGTCAGCAATTTAAATGCTCTTTTTTTAAATAGCAAAAATAAATTAACAAATATAAGAGAAATTATAATACTTAACAAAATACTTGTTGATATCGATGACAGAAAAAAAGAAAAAACCAAACCGCCTAAAACAAATCCTGCAGATTCATATATATGGGCATTACCCAAAGCATTTTTGTGTTTTTTAAAAATATTCTTATTTAAAAGCCCAAAAATAAGCCCTACAACAAATGCAATCGGGGCTATAGAAATAAAAGCAAATATTACAGATGATTTTAAAGAAATGCCTTCTGTAATATCAGTGTCGGTTAACAGATTTATGCTTCGGATAAAAACAAATGATAAAGTGAGTAACAGTATTAAAATCAAAAACAATGTTATTAATTTTTTTTTATTATCTTTTTTATTTTTTATATGTGAGAAAATATAACTTGATACGCCTGTTGCAAACAACCAATTAGCCAGAACAGTAGCTATCGAAAATTCATTGCCATGAAAAATAGGCACAAATTCTCTGATAAAAAAAATTTGTAAAAGTATAGTTATAATACCGCACAAAATAAAATGTAAAGATGCCATTTTTAACCAATTTTAATATTATTGAGCTTTAAACTTGTTATAATATAACTAATTATGATTGAATTTGTCTAATAAAATAATTAAAATATACCAATGATATAGTTTTATATATGAAGATAAATTTGTATTATTTCTTTTTTGTGATATTATTTTAATTATATTAACAATTTAAAACAGTATAACTTTATTGACAAATCGGCGGTAAAAAATATAGAATTCTTTATAAGTTTTTATTGAAAAATCAAACAAAAATGAAATACATATTACAATTATCAGTTTTATTTTTTTCCGTTATTATACATGAAGTTGCCCACGGATATATTGCCTATAAAAGAGGCGATTCTACGGCAAAACTTATGGGCAGGCTGACATTAAATCCTGTCTCCCATATAGATATTTTCGGCAGTATTATTTTGCCGCTTGTCCTTATGATTTCAGGCGGTCCGATTTTCGGATGGGCAAAGCCGGTACCGGTTAATCCTGCCAGATTATATAAACCAAAAACTGACATGCTTTGGGTATCCCTTGCAGGATGTGCTGCAAATTTTTTACTTGCAATTATTGCAGCCATAGGCATGGTACTTATCAGAAATTTTGCAACATCTGATATGTCTGTTTTTGTCACTGTATATCAAATACTGCAAGCTGTACTCATTATAAATATTGTTTTGCCGGTATTAAATTTGATACCTATACCTCCTTTAGACGGGTCAAGGATTGTATATTATCTTTTACCGACAGACTTGGCTATCAAATACGACAGAATGAGTCCTTACGGATTTTTCATTATATTTGCACTTTTATTTACGGGAATTTTGTGGAAAATTATAAGTCCTGTTATTTATTTTTTAATAGCACTTTTAGGCGGTGGAATTTAAAATGACTAAAAAAAGAGTTTTATCCGGTATGAGACCGACAGGCAGACTGCACCTCGGTCATTATTTCGGCGCTTTGAAAAACTGGGTATCCATACAGGAACAATATGATTGTTTTTATATGGTTGCAGACTGGCATGCATTGACAAGCGATTATGCCGATACTTCTGCATTAAAAGATAATTCTTTTGATATGGTGGCGGATTGGCTTACGGTAGGGCTTGACCCGCAGAAGAGTGTTATCTTCAAACAATCAGAAGTGCCTGAACATGCCGAATTATTTTTAATTTTATCTATGATCACTCCTCTAGGCTGGTTATTTAGATGTCCTACATATAAAGAACAAATCGCCGAAGTCAAATCAAAAGATTTGCATAATTTCGGGTTTTTGGGGTATCCCGTTTTACAGGCTGCCGATATTTTACTTTACAAAGCACAATCCGTTCCGGTTGGAGAAGACCAGCTTGCCCATCTTGAATTAACAAGAGAAATCTCAAGACGTTTCAATAATTTTTACGGTGATGTTTTACTTGAACCCCAAGCACTTCTTACAAAAACGGCAAGAGTTCCCGGACTTGATAAAAGAAAAATGTCAAAATCTTACGGCAA
>JAQTSO010000058.1 GCA_028711215.1 Endomicrobiaceae bacterium
GCCTGTTTTTCAACGGTTTCAAGCGGCAATTTTATAATATCCGCCCCGAAAATCTGCGAAGAAATAAACAGACAAATTAACAACGGAAAAAGTTTTTTCATTTTGTCCTCTCTTTAAAAACCGCATTTACGGCGATTTTAATTCTTTCGTTTATGGTTGTATCAAATTCATTTGAGTTAAAATTATATAATTGTATCGGTTTATTTATGTTCATTCTTCCAAGAGTGCCCAGTATAATCTGTGGTATTATAAAAGGGGCAACTAAAACAAGGATTGCGCTTGTTATGGAATCTGTAACGAGCATTTTTTGTTTTTTCGCCCTTGATAATTCTTCGGACAAAACTTTCAGATGAGCCGTAAAATTGCCGAATATTTTTTTATCCGTTGTTTTTAAACTTAAAACATCGCCCGCAAAGGCAGAAATTATAGTTCGGTTGTTTTTGATAAATGAGCTTAAAGCCGATAAAATTTGAATTATGTTTTCTTTCGGAGTTTTCGAAGGGGAAACATTTAATTCAATTTGTTTTATCATTTCGCCATAAATTGTTTTTAAAACGCATTCGTTGAGATATTCTTTCTTTTTGAAATAATAATTAAACATGCCTGAATTTACTTTTGCTTTTGCGCATAACTCTCTTACGGAAAACCCGGACAACCCTTTTTTATGGGCAAGTTCTATTGCCGCTTTTAGTATTTTTTTATCGGTATCTGAGCCGATTCGCGCCATAAATTCTCCAATTGTTACACATCTGTGTAAGAATTATAGTATTGTTTTTTTAGTTTGTCAATGGATATATTTTACGTATATTATAAAATTGTAAGTGTTGAATTAAATGAAGTTTTTTGTATAGAATGTTATAAGTTATTATGAAAAAATTATCTGAAATGTCTATCACAGAATTATGGCAGTTATTTCCTATTCAATTGAGACAATATAATTCTCTTTGGAAAGATTGGTACCTACAAGAAGAAAAACAGCTTATAAATATAATTGGTAATAAGAATATTGAAAGAATAAACCATATAGGCAGCACAGCGGTTATCGGAATGATTTCAAAACCCACAATAGATATTTTAATTGAAATAGTACAGAACTGTAATTTGGAAAATTTAATTAATGCCATGAAGAAAAATAATTATATTTTTGAACCTCAGCCTGAAAATCCTCCGCCATATATGATGTTTATGAAAGGATATACCGAAAATGGATTTGAAGAAAAAGTATATCATTTGCATATCAGATATTTGGGAAACTGGAATGAATTATATTTTCGTGATTACTTACAAATCCATAAAGAAGTTGCAGAGAAATATGGAAAGTTAAAACTTAAATTAAAAGAGCAATTTGAACACAACAGGGATGCATATACAAATGCTAAAACAGAGTTTATCTGTAAATATGATAAATCGGCGAAATTAGAGTTTGCAAATAAATATATGCCGCATTATTTACGAAAAAACAATGAATAAACATTTTAAATTATAAATAGTATTTAATATAATACCGATTGATGAATAATCCAAAAATTTCAGTGATCATTCCTGTTTATAACGGCGAAAAATATCTCAGCCAATGTCTGGACAGCCTTATAAACCAGACGTTTAAAGATATTGAAATTATATGCATTGATGACGGTTCAACTGACAATTCTATTGAAATTCTGGAACAATACGCACAAAAAGATTCAAGAATAAAAATTATAAACCAGGAAAATTCAGGCGCCGCCGAAGCAAGAAATAACGGCTTAGCGCATGCGGCAGGCGATTACTTGTCCATTCTTGACTGTGATGATTTTTTTGATTCGGATATGTTTGAACTGATGTATGACCGTGCGGTAAAATACGATGCAGAAATAACATTCTGCAAAGGAAGAACTTTTGACGACAAAACAAAAGTTATTAAAGAAATAGATAATATAAAATTTGAAATTTTGCCTGACAAAGACGTTTTTTCTGCAAAAGATGCCGCAGACCGCATTTTTCAGATTGATATTAACTGGTGCTGGGATAAATTATATAAGGCATCGTATGTGAAACAAAATAATTTTTTATTTCAGACTACAAAAGTTCATAATGATTCTTTTTTTGCAGTTTATCCTTTAACAAAATGCAAAAGAATTTCCGTGTTAGATAAAACATTATGCACTTACAGAATAAATATCGATACATCGGTAACGTCAACTTCAAAAAGGATGAAATATCCATTGTCTTTTTATGAGGTGTTAATCTTTTTGAAAGACAGTTTAATTAAGGATAATGCTTTTGAATTGTTTAAACAGAGTTTTGCGAATTATGCATTGGATATATTCTGCGGCTATTACCGGTTTGTAAATATTAAATTCAAAGAAGATTTTCTCAAGAACCTGAATATTAAAAAACTTGATGTTAAAAAAACAAAGTCAAAATATTTCTTAAACAAAAAACATTATTTGCTGTATATAATACTTTTGCATAAACCGTTAATTATGCTTTCAACAATTTTCTTTCCTTTTTGGCTTATAATCAAAAAAATCCGCATATTTTTGACAAAATGAATATACACGACATAGAAATAAATTATTCTCTTGATAAAATTTCTTCAAGAATTTCGGCTGAATCGCGTACAAATTTTTGACATAACTTTTCCAAAAGATTTTTTTCAGTAAATGTTTTTTTGCCCTCGGCAGTGCCTAAATCACAATTAAGTAACTTTGTGCAATTTAACGAGTTATTTCGTGCTTTAAATTTTTCTGCGAATTCATTTTCTAGTGCAAAAAGTTTTTCTTTTGAATCTTTGCCGGTAGCATATTTTTACCCTAAAACCATTAATGCTCCTGTTACAGCCCCACATGTTGCACTCATACGTGCCATTCCACCGCCAAATGGTGCGGAAATTTTCAGTGCAAGAGTTCTGTCAATTCCAAACTCCGTTCCGTATGCCGACAGTATTGCCTGAGAACAACTCATTCCTTCTTTAAAATATTCAACAGATTTATCAACTTTTTTTGTTTCCATTTGATTTTAAACCCTTTTGAATTAACTGCTTTAATTGACTATGCAGTTTATATAATTATTATACAATAATTAAAATATAATATGCCAAAAACCCACAAAAGAGGTTTTTTTACTAAGCCCTAAAAATTGTTGGTGTATCTTTTTTAAAATAAGATGATTTTATTTATTCATCTTTTTTGTTTTGTGAATCTGTTTTTTTGATTTTATCTGTTTTTGATTTTCAATTTTTTTGATATATTTCTGTGGATTACTTTTGAATGTATTAATACACATTGGACAACAGAAATTATATATTTTACCCTCATATTCATATTTTGCTTTTGTACTTTCATCTATTTTGTTACCTGTTACGGGACATATTGTATTTCCAACATCTACAGGTTTTGTAACTTCAGCAGTTACAGCATTTGTAGCTACAGGTGCATCTTCGCCATAAATTACTTGATTGTTTAACAATACTGCAAAAAACAATACTGCAAAAATAATGTACAATTTTTTCATTTGATTTCTCCTTTTGATTCGGCAACAGATAATTTACTAACATCAACACTGCCTTGTTTCATTTCATAATGCCATTTCCATATTGAGTAAATTGGCGGATATACCAACAGTTCCATAATAAAACTGGTAATTAAACCACCTATCATAGGTGCGGCAATTCTCTTCATCATATCACTACCTGCTCCCATGGCATACATAATCGGAATAAGACCCATAAACATAGCCGTAACAGTCATCATCTTTGGCCTTATGCGTTTAACAGCACCATGTATGATTGCTTCATCAAGGTCTTTTCTTGTATTCATTTTACCTTGTCTGACCATGTCATTATAAGATAAATCTAAGAATAAAAGCATAAAAACACCTGTCTCGGCATCAAGCCCCATTAGAGCAATCATTCCTACCCAGACCGCGATTGAAACATTATAGTCCAAAATATATAAAAACCATATTGCACCAACCAAAGAAAAAGGTACTGCTAACATAACGATGCCGGCTTTAACAGAAGACTTTGTATTCATATAAAGCAAAATAAATATTAGAAAAATAGTAATAGGAATTACAATTTTTAATCGTTCTCTGACACGAAGCATATTCTCGTATTGTCCGCTCCACTGAATGATATAACCTGCCGGAAGCTGAATTTTTTCTTTTACAATCTTTTGAGCCTCTTTTACATAACTGCCGACATCACGACCGGCAATATCAACATATACATAACCCGAAAGCATTCCGTTTTCATCACGGATCATGGCAGGTCCCAAAGATATATTAATATCAGCCAATTCTCCAAGAGGTATTTGAGCACCTGACATTGTAGGAACAAGTACCCTTTTTAATTTATCCAAATCATCACGGAAATCTCTGGCATAACGTACATTAACAGTATATCTTTCTCTGCCTTCAATGGTTGTGGTAACAGTTTCTCCGCCAATTGCCGACGTAATAATCATTTCCGCATCTTTTACAGTTAAGCCGTATCGTGCAAGTTGTTCACGCTTTATATTAAAATCTATAAAATATCCGCCTGTAACTCTTTCGGCAAAAACTGAACGCGTACCTTTTATATCTTTCATTGCTGATTCAATACCTATACCTATCTTTTCAATTTCTTTAAGATCAGCACCGTATATTTTTATTCCTACAGGAGTACGGACTCCGGTTGATAACATATCAATCCTTGCTTTAATCGGCATTGTCCATGCATTGGATACTCCGGGAAATTTCATCTTTTGATCTAAATCATTTATTAAATCTTCATATGTAATCCTGTCCCGCCAGATATGTTGAAAAGGAATCTGCATAAATTCCGGCATCCATGAATACCAACGATGAACTTTTCGCCATTCATTTTCTGGTTTTAAAATAATTGTTGTTTCCATCATTGAAAACGGCGCCGGATCCGTTGATGTTTCCGCACGGCCTGCTTTACCGAACACTCTTTCAACTTCAGGTGTATCTTTGAGAATTTTATCCATTGATTGAAGCAGTTTTTGTGTTTCGGTAACAGAAATACCGGGAAGAGTCGTCGGCATGTAAAGAATAGTACCCTCGTTAAGAGGAGGCATAAATTCTTTGCCAAGTTTTAAATATATAGGAACAGCCGAAAGCATTAATACCAAAGCCGAAATAATTGTTGTTTTGCGATATTTTAAAACAAATTTGCAGACAGGTTCGTAAACACGGAAAAGAATTTTACTTATAGGATGTTTTTCTTCGGGATAATATTTACCGACGGTAACTTTATTAAATAAATTTGAAACCCAGACGGGCTTGAAATATTTATAATCCATACGTGTAAACAGCATACGCAGAGCAGGATCAAGCGTTATTGCAAGTATTGCAGCGATTGCCATAGCAAAAGTTTTGCTGTAAGCCAGAGGTTTAAATAAACGACCTTCCTGGTCAACAAGCGTAAAAACAGGAAGGAAAGCAACCGCAATAACAAGAAGAGAGAAAAATACAGACGGTCCGACTTCTTTAAGAGCATTGAGTCTTATAATGTGAAAATCGCCTTTTCGTCCGGATGCTTCCCAGATTTGTAATTTTTTATATGCATTTTCTACTTCAACAATTGCTCCGTCAATAAGTACGCCTATTGATATTGCAATGCCGGAAAGACTCATAATATTTGTAGTTATCTTCATCCCAAACAAAGGAATAAAAGCAAGAAGAACCGCTATAGGTATAGTAACAATGGGAATGATTGCTGACGGGAAATGCCAGAGAAAGACAAGAATAACAATGCTGACAATAATCATTTCTTCTGTAAGCTGATGTTTTAATGTATCAATTGAGCGTTTAATAAGTTCAGATCTGTCATAAGTAGTAACAAGTTCAACTCCGTCGGGAAGTGACGGTTTGATTTCTTCAATTTTTTCTTTGACACGGTTAATTACATTCAAAGCATTTTCGCCATAACGCATAATTACGATGCCGCCGACAGTATCTCCCTGTCCGTCAAGATCTGCAATGCCTCTGCGTATATCAGTACCCAAAGAAACTTTTGCTACGTTATTAACCAATATCGGAACGCCTGATGAGTCAACTCCGATAACAACATTTTCAATATCTTGAACAGATTTTGCATACCCTCTGCCTCGTATCATATATTCGGTGCCTGAAAATTCCACAAGACGTCCGCCTACATCGTTATTGCTGTCACGAATGGCATCAACCACTTTATTAAGCGGTATTTTATATGACAGTAATGCATTCGGGTCAACATTTACCTGATATTGTTTTTGGAAACCGCCGACGGAAGCAACTTCGGCTACACCGGAAACGCTTTGAAGCCAATAACGCAGATACCAATCCTGAAAACCTCTAAGATCAGCCAAATTATTTTTGCCTGTTTTATCTACAAGTGCATATTGATATACCCATCCGACGGAACTTGCATCTGGGCCAAGCTCTGTTTTCACACCCTCGGGAAGTTTAGAAGTTATCTTGCTGAGATATTCAAGAGTACGACTGCGTGCCCAGTAAATATCGGTACCATCTTTAAATATAACATAAACATAGGAAAATCCAAAATCAGAAAATCCGCGAATTGCTTTTACATTTGGAGCCCCGAGCATAGCGCTTATTATCGGGTATGTTACCTGATCCTCAATAATATCGGGAGATCTGTCCCATTTGGAATAAATTATAACCTGTGTATCTGAAAGGTCGGGAATGGCATCAAGCGGAATATTTTTTATACAATATAGAGAAGCTATCATAGCGGCTACAACAAATATAATAACGATATATTTGTTTTTTGCTGAAAATTCTATTATCTTTTCAATCATCTTATTTTTCCCGAGAAGGATTTTTTAATTTTGATTCCGAATCTACAAGAAAGTTACCGCTTGTTACAACAACATCTCCGTTTTTAAGACCGTTCAAAACTTCATAATAATTTCCTGCTTTTTTTCCGAGTGTTACTTCATGAGATTCAAGTATATCGTTCGGTTTGGAAAGATAAACTATTTTTCTTAATCCGGTATCAAGAACGGCAGATTCCGGAATAGCTAATTTAGCACCTAATTTTTCATTAATTACGGCATTAACAAACATTTCCGGTTTAAGTTTGTTATTAGGGTTTATAACTCTGACACGAACCTGATTTGTTCGTGTTACAGAATCCAGCACGGGATTAACCGAAACAACTTTTCCGGAAAATTTTTCTCCCGGATATGCAACGGCTTCTATAGTTACCGACTCTCCGATTTTAACAGAATCTATCTCGTATTCATATACTGATAAATATGCCCAGACATTATCTCCGGGTTGCGGCAGATAAAGATTTGTTTCACTTTTTCGTGTTTTTTTAAGATTTTCAATTTGGCTGTCAGTCATGCCTAATAATTTTAATTTATTACGTGATGCATCCGTTAAATTTTGTGCATTATTTATAATATCAACAAGAGGGGAATCTTTTACATTATCCTGGGCATTTAAAGCCTGAATAAACTCTTCTTGGGTTATTGCCAATTCGGGGTCATAAGCAATTTTTCCGGAGACAAGTATAACTTTAGTCAAATTTCTTACTTGAACAGTTTCTGTTTGAACACCTATCATCTGCTGTCTCTCGGGGCTTATTTTTACGGTTGTTCCGCCGTCAGAAGCAGGGGATATTTGTTCATCATATACAGGTATATAATCCATACCCATAGAATCTTTCATAGCTACCGGTGATGTTTCCTGAGGATTCATAGGATTTCTGTAATAAAGAAGTTTCCGTTTATTTTTAGTTTCAACAGAAGCAGATTCCTTAGGATTTTTGTTGCTGATAATTTCTACTGCTTTACCGTTTGTTGTACCTATAACTTCCCCGCATACAGGACAAACGACTCTTTCCCCGGGTTTAATATAAGTTTTAATCATCATCGGACAATTTTTCATTGTACATTTATGTTCAATACAAATTTCTTCTAATGTTTTTTCCTCAGACATTGCAGGCATGGTTTCATCTTGTTTTGAGGATTCCTTTTCCATTTCAACCAACTTCATACCGCAAATAGGACAATTACCCGGTTTATCGGAAATATAATCAGGGTGCATAGGACAATTATATTTAACTTGATTTTCTACAATAAGATTTTGATTTTTAGAATTCCCGCATCCGGAAAATAAAAAAAATCCAAATGTGATTAAAACTGTAATGCTAACCGACAAACATTGTTTATGTATTTTCATAATAACCTCTTTTAAATAATATTAAAAATTTATTTCAGTTCCGATAAGTTTTTCAATATCATAAACAGCTATATTAAATTGCAGTATTGCATTCAAGTAATCAAGCTTAAAACTCAGTAACATACGCTGACTGTCAAGAACAGATAAAAAATCCGACTTATTGTACGAATAACCTTTTATTGCGATATTTACTGCTTCCTGTGCCTGAGGGATAAACGCTGTTTCATATAATTTTATTAGTTTTTCATTTGCTGTCACTCTTGCATAGGCATCATTGATTTCAAAAAGAATTGAATTTTCTTTCCCTTTATATTCAGCTTGTAACATTTCAAGGTTAGATTCCATTTCTTTAACGCCAAAAGCTTGTTTTTTAAAAAACCAAAGAGGAAGAGT
>JAQTSO010000059.1 GCA_028711215.1 Endomicrobiaceae bacterium
CCGGGGAGTTCACATAAAAATTTGCCAGTTTCATTATAAGCAACATATTGTCCTCTGTTTTCTCGTACTATTCTCATCGCAACATAGTTTTGATTTTTATATTGTTCAAAATTCTTCTCAAAAAAAGAATCCCAACCTAAATCCATATTACTTATTTGTGTCTTTATATTCATGATATATCCTTAAGTTTTTAATTTATGTGTTACTAAATACAAATCACTTCTTTTTACATTTCCTGCAATTATAGTTTTTACTGACATATAAACAATCATCCAATTCTCCTATGATAAATAAATTTTAATTCTAATAATACACCTAAAATCTACAATATATTTTGTTTTTAAACAAGCGAAATTTCAACCGTAAGATTTTATTCGGTAAAGTGCGGGATTTAAGCAGATAATGCGAAAAAGTTTAATCTTCCGATTGAGGACCTTTCCCGCAGGTGATTTTTCAAAGAAATATGTTTTTTTTATTTTTCTATATTTTCATCGTTTATCTTAAGCAATTTCCGCATTGAATAATTATAAAAAACAATTTGCCATAAAATCATTATTAGAATTATCGCCGTCGCAGATATTGGCAGTTGTGTATATGAAAAAATATTTTTTTGAATAACAGAATTGTCTATCGGAGCCGAACTGACAGGCAATAAACTGAAATTAAACCCAAGGGAAACAACTCCTGTTTTTCCGTTTATTGCTTTTTCGGGAGATGTCCTGTAAATGGAAATTTGGAAACAAGAAAGACAAAATAACAATAGCAATATGGCAAGTGAAGTTAAAAACACAGTTTTTGTGGCTTTGCCTGTTAATAAAACCTCGCGTTCATCACGTTCTTTTATAAAAGTAAGTTTTACCAGGACAGTTTCTCTAAATGATTCGGAAATAATCAACCGTATGCTTAAATAAATGGCAAGCAGAATCCATAGAGCAAATAAAAATCCGCAGATAAAATTGTTTTTGCAAAAATTTCCCATTACGGCCATCAAAATAATCAGCGGGACTCCCAACATAAAAACTTTTCCTAAAATATAATCCGATTTGTTCATTTGCTAATCTCCTTAATTTTAAAAATTTCATTTATATCCGTTTGAAAATAACGGGCCAGACGAAAAGCAAGCTCCAATGAAGGGTTATAATTGCCTTTTTCAATTGCAATTATTGTTGCACGCGTTACGTTTATTTCTTTTGCCAATTCTTCCTGAGTCAAACGTTTCATAGCTCTAAAAACAGGTAGATTGTTAACGATTTGCAACCGTGTTGTAGTTTTAGACACAAATTAATACCTCCTTTTTTTATGTTAGAGGTATTGTATATTATGTTTTACAAAATGTCAAGTTTATTGTACTTTAGTTTGTCTGAAGTCTAAGAAAATGATTTGATATTTCTAAATTTAAAGAAGTTATTAATCTGCGGGAATTGATATGATGTCGACAGATAAATCAGCTTGTTATATTTTTCTGCTGTCGTATGCCCAATGCAATACAGCCTGTCGCTGTTTTCTCCGACACCCCAAATCACCGGGGAAACAATTGTTTTTTATCTGTACAATGTGGCGTTTAATTGCTATCCATCTTTTAATCTGTCTTTCGTCATCTTTATGTCTTCTGCCCATAAAATAACGGCAGTACCATTGAAACCAGCCTCTTGGGTCATCCGGATGTATCCAGCCTTTTTGGCGCCATACCGATAAAGGCTGGCTGGCATTTACTCCAAAAAAATTAAGGTCAGGATCATGTTTTTCAGAGCATAATTTTGCCTTGATAAACCAGTCATTAGGAAATTCCGATATACAATCAGTCATATATTTTCCGCCGAATACGCCAAGTTCCAACATTTCTTTCGGTGTTAGTTCCGGTTTAAAGTTTTGAGCAAAATTTTTGCCGGGTTTTTCTGAAAGGATATATACATAATTCTTCTGCATTTTATCGTTTACTATAACTTTTTTCATGTTCACCCCATCAGTGTACAAATTAGTTAGATAGAATTTTGTAAATGCAATCAGTTATTTTTTTTCTTGATGATTATAAATACTATTGTCCCCGTAAATACCGATAAACAAATAACAACAGTTCCAATTATGACCGGGTACTGTCCGCCAAAACCGTTTGCAGAAAGATGTTTTGCAAGAATAGCACAATAACCCCAAATAAGTACAAGCCCGTACGGGACAAAACGGTCACGCAACATCCGCCACGAACCGATAAAAGTTCCTGCCAAAAGAGCTATGACTGTCCAAAAACTTTCTGAAATACCAAACCCATTCCACCCAAGGTAGACCAGAAAAACGGTAACATTGGCGATTGTGGCGACGGTAATCCAGCCAAAATAAATACTAAATGGCAAACGCACCAGCCAACGCTCTTTTGTAACAAGAACATGTGTGCGTAAAATGTCGGAAATTTTCATAAGAGTAAAAAGCAGTCCTGCCATGATGATTACAGAAAGCCATATTAAATCGTAATGCCAAGCAAATAACCATGAAGCATTTAAGAGAGCATTAACAATAAAAATACGATTGACTGTCTCTGCCAATTCATTTTTCACAAGCCACAATTGATAAACAACATATATTCCAAGAAGTATATAAATGATACCCCAGATGGAAAACGCATAACCTGCAGGAGCAAACAGGTTCGGATAATTTTCGGATATTTCTCCTGTGCTTCTTCCGCCGAGCGGAAGCAGTACAGCCATATAATTGACAGCTACCATAACTACATAAGCAACAACAGTTGATATTTTTATAATTTTTGTATTCATAAACCCTATTTGTTTGTTTAATATTTTGCCTTACCCATATATAGTAATCAAAAAAATAACCGGAGTCAATTTTTTTAACACAAGGGAGCTATTATTATTAAATTGTTACGAAATATTTTAGGCTGTTGGGCGGATTGATCAATACAAAATTTAGAAAACAAAAACAGGTCCGATTAATAAAAACGAGTTGGTTTCATATTTATCATTGAAGTAGTCATATTTGACGGATATACCCATCTGCTTTGACAGCAAAAAATCCAATCTGTTGCGGGTAGTGTATAATGGTATTTCTCCATTTTTAAGACGGATATATACTTTTGTATCAAACCTGATGAAATGAGTTATCTTAAATTCTGCCTTTACTCCGACTGTCATATAATCAATGGAAACAGAAGAGTTCGCAGAAAAACCATTACGTACCTCTCCACCGATGAGCATACCTTCAGATGTCATAGAAGTTTCTACCTGTTCATTAAAATATCCTATAAATGGTGTAATTTTCTGTTTGCCAACTTTGAATTGAACACCTGCAATAGGGTGAAATGCCCAAATAGATGTGTTAACATTGAGAGATAGTAGCGGAGCAATATCATTAGCCGGCATTTTTGTAAAAACATTTATATAGTCTGCATAAAATCCAAGCATCGGTCTGATATCTGCTTCTTTGCCAAAATAGTAAAGACCATAAAACATATAGCCATTTTCAGTGCTATTATTAAGTTTGGAAAAATGGAACATACTGCCTAATGTATAATCAGGGCATGTATACATCATCATCAGAGCAGAAATCGGTCCTGAATCGCTCAGCGTATTTGTTCCACCGGTACTCGGGGATGTGTATTTAATATCGCTGTTAATACTCCCAAACATAGGGGAAACCAAAAAAATCCCGGACTTATCACCCGCCGATACTGTCATAGCACAAAACATAAAAATTAATGGTAAGAAACCCAATCTCAATATTTTCAATTTCATTTATCAATTTGTACAAAATATTTTGTTTTTAAACAAGAGGAATACAAACAGCAAGATTACATGATGATTTTTATGATAAAGCATGCAAATCATTTCTATGAAGTGCTACAAAATCAGATTTTGTATAATTAAACATTTTTTATGTTAAAATTTGTAAGATTAAAGTCTTTTAATATTCTATTCGTTTAAGTAATGTTGAAACAAGAGCTGATTTAATAAATTTTTTTTCGTGTTATTTTTTAATTAGATGAAAAATTATAGATTGATAAATTTATTTATTATATTTCTTAAAATAATTGTCAATTTCATCTCGTAATTCAATACCTACTTGTTCAAAGCAGTCTAATAAGTCTTTATATGTATTTTTGCCTCCTAAGAAATCCCAAAATTCTTCTGCTACTTTTAATTCATCGGGAAGATCTAACATGCCAGCCATTGTCCAGCGATCATAAGGTTTAGGTTCGTATGGATTATAAGGTATAGCTATTAATGTGTTCACTTTTGCATTTGGATTGTTTGCAAGAATTGTAGCAACCCATTCTAACAAAGTACGTTTAAATTCTTTGAAAGCACCTTTATTAGGTTTAGCTGTTTTTATATCAAATAAAAATTTTTCCCCACTAGAATTTTCAAGCATAATATCTACTTTTGTAAGTTTGACTGTATGCATTATGCCAGTTTGACATACTTTTCTGATTCTTTCTATTTCATCAATTTTATTTGGTTTAATATTTGCTGCTGAAATTCCATCAATAATATCTTGAATTTCTCTTTGAGCTTTATCACTTATTTGTGTTCCAGCGGTTGCTTGTTTTTGTGTTATTGTAAAATTATTTTTTGCAAGTTCAATTGCAACCGGTTCGAATATTGTTGTGCCAAAATTTGTATTCAAAGAATGTATAAAAGAAAATAATGCTATTCTATCTTTGCCAAGCAATCTTGTATGAAATGGCATAGAAGCAGGCTCCGGATTATAATTATCAAATTTAGTTCTTAAACTTTGAATTAAAATATGAATAATATTATTTTTCTGAACATTATTTAATGTCATTTTCAATCACCTCAGTATTGATATATTCACTTAAGCGTTTTTTAAAGTCTTTGGTTAAGGGATTAGAATATGCTCCCCTTGCTCTGCTATAATCACAAGTCTTGAATATAGTAATCACTAAATCAATTTGTTTTTTAAATGTGTCATCATTTTTTATTATATTTAATATTTTATCATAACTGTTTTCTCTTTTTCCGGTTTCTTTTTTTATAGAGTAATTTTTAATAAATTCTAAATATTCTTCATTAAATGGTAAATCTTCTGTTAAATATCTAAATCCCATAAAAATATGATATCTATATTTGTTAAAATCTTTATATTCAATGTTTGTTGAAATTAATTTATCCCATTTGTTCGATGTGAGTCCAGCAATATAATAAGGTAATGGATTATGTTTCTTTTGGAAGAAAGAATTTTGATATTGAGCAACAACTTTTCCTACATTCGCAGCAACTAGATGTGGCAAGTCAAAAAACATTGCCATGAAACTTTTTAATTGTTCTCTAATTTCAATAATATTGTTGCGATTAATACCTGTGTTATCATATTGATTGGTTCGTCTTTCATAGTACAAAGAATCTATTGATACATTAGAATTATAAAAATCTTCAAGTGTTTTTTGAAATTGTGTAATTGCAAATAATTGTTCTTCTGTAAATTTTGATTGACTATTAGTTGTTAAAATTATTTCATCTCGCAAATTTTCATTTTTTGTAATTACAACTTTTAATGGGATCAAAACAGTGTTAATATTAGCAATGTTTTTACATTCAAATAAAACATTTGAAGTCTGGCAGCCATTAACAATTTGATAATTTTGAAGAATCAGAGTGTTTCCTTTGCCATTATTGGACTCTGCAATAACGGTAACTCCATTGTTCAACAATGAAAATTCATTGAATTTTCCATCTTCTAAAGTTTTTTTAATACCTTGATTTATTGGATTATCAAGACCTAAAAAATCTCTTAAATTGTCATTGAATAAACTTTTAAACTTTATTTGATTGTTATCCATTATTAAATTTTTGAATTCAGAAAAAGGGATAAATCCTATATATGCTTCTTCAACATTGCTAATGTCTGATAATTGTATTTTATTATCAAATTTTATTGTTGCAATTAGAGGGCTTATTGCTTTTTTATGT
The DNA here is from genome assembly GCA_028711215.1 of Endomicrobiaceae bacterium. Lineage (GTDB taxonomy): Bacteria > Elusimicrobiota > Endomicrobiia > Endomicrobiales > Endomicrobiaceae > Proruminimicrobium. The sequence continues at coordinate 5,937 of JAQTSO010000059.1, forward strand.
GTATTAATTAAAGTAGTTTTATCAATTAAATCAATTTTGATGCTATCAAATAAATCATATTTTTTTAAGAGAGTAGTTTTAATCTCTTTTGTAGTATCAAGTGTGGTAGATGTTTCTTGTTTAGCCCCCAAAGAGATATATAAACAATATAAATTTAGAGGTTTTATATTGCCAAGACGATCCAATAATTTTTTATAAATTTCCTTTGAATTATTGAATTCAGGAATATTATATTGTGGGCTGTCAGAAAAAAAATCAACTACCACATCCATAAAATTTCCTAAATCACTATCATTAAATGATTCACTAGTTTTAGACTGTAAAAAAAATATATCTACTTGTAAATTTTGGTTGATAAAATTATTTATTTCATCGCTGTTTGTAATTAATTTGCCATTTATGCAAAATGCTATTGAGTCAATGCCTTTTGATTTTTTAGTAGAAATTGATTCTAAATCGACTTTAAGCAAATTCCCATTAACTTCCTGAGATAAGATTGTAAAAGCAGCAAAATGTTCAAATTTTTCAGATTCATCAAGTAAATTATCAAATCCAAACTTGGAAATGAAATTTTCTAAATATGACTTTGTAATAGTATCCATTAAACACTCCCTTTTAGATGGAAAATTATTTCGGCAAAAGCCCCTTTATCTTTTTCTGTACGATTTAATACTGGTCTTTTAAATGTATTTATGATTTTCATTCCTGATCTTTTAGCAATTTCTGGGTATAAATTATATTTATCATTTGCTACCAAAAAAATATTACAATCATCTTTTAAATATTTTTTACAATTATTTAAAACTTCTGAAATGCTGATAACATAATCTTTTTGAGCTTCTAATCCTTGTCCTTTAAATAATGGAGATATTTCAAGGTCATCTTTCCTTTTGAACCCTAACAAATCATAAGCATATGCATGTTGTTCATGATAATCTATAAGCCCAACATAAGGTGGACTTGAAAAAATACCCGCAATTTTTTGTTTTTGCAATATTTCTGCAAGATTTTTTTGTTTTTTAAATAAGAGAGATTCAATGTCTATAGTTCTGCTATCTCCGGTCAAGCAATATTGATATGTGCTTGTTTTAAGTTTTGCAAATTCTTTTAATCTTTTAACTGTATCATTTGAATAAGATTTCCACCATTTTATAATTGAAAATATCGGTTTGCAAATTTTGCCGTGTTTTGAACAATAATAAGTTGTTGATATTGGTTTTATCAATGTTGCCAAATCTGAATGGGTTGTAGCTCTGCAAGAACGCATTGTGCGACTAAGAATTAATTCAAGTATATTTTTATTGCTAGTGTTTTTCACTTTTTTTATTTCTTCAAATACAAAATTGATTTCATTTGTAATATTCTCAAAATACCATCTTTCAATAAATGTTTTCTGGGATTCTTTAAATAAATTTATTTTATATTTTTTTAATAATTCTTTATAAATTGGCAAAAATTGTTTTTCTTTTTCATAACCATATTTTTCTTCATCTATAAGATGTTGTCTGATTTTGAATTTAAAATCAGGCACAGGGAAATATTTATCGTTAAATTCTTTTAATAATTCTATAAGATTTTGTTCAAATTCAATATCTTTTAAAAAATCAGTGTTATTTAATAAATTCTCTGTTATTTTAGAAATACCATCTTCTAAAGAGATAATATCATAATTATTTATTTTACAATTTGAAATAAAAGAATTAAAACTAGAAACATCTATTCCTATAGCATGCATTCCAAGTTCATTTGCCTGTGCAAGTGTAGTTCCGCTACCACAAAATGGGTCTAAAATCAAATCTTCTTTTTTGAAATAAACTTCTTTTTTAAATTCATCAGTATGATTGTCTAAAAAATACTCAACAAGTTGAGGAATAAACTTTCCTTTATATGGATGTAATCTATGTATGTGTTTTGTGGTTTCAGTTTCTTTTAGATTATCAAATGATAATTTCCAATTTAAATCGTTTCCTAATTTTTTTTTCCAGGCACTTTCTTTTGACTGAGTGAAAGAATTGTAATATTTAATAAGCTCTGATTTTGAAATTTGTGTATAGCCATTTGCACCGATTTTACTTATACGTCCATATTGAATTAAATAAGAAATATTTGAATTTGAAACTTCCTTGCCAAGGTATTCGCTAGCCCACTTGCTAGCTTCTGAAATTGTTAAATATTCTGAATTTTTATTCATTTTTTGATTATACAAAATAAAGATTTAATATTAAATACTTATACATTATAATAAAGTAAAAAAATTATTTATTTAGGATTAGATTTAAAAGGATCATGCTGCAAAATTTTACGAAGTATTTTAAGATGATTTTTGATTATTTTTGAACGAGGTATATCAAGCAGAGCTGAACGGTAGTGAACCGATATCCGAAGTTCAAAAATAATCGAAAATGGCTTAAAAGACGATGTAAAAAAACGGAGAGAAAGGGATTTGAACCCTTGTTACTGACACCAGTAAACAGTCTTTCCAGGACTGCGCCTTCAACCGCTCGGCCATCTCTCCATCGGGAATATGCAACCTTT
>JAQTSO010000060.1 GCA_028711215.1 Endomicrobiaceae bacterium
TGAATCGGGGCGCTATCATACGATAAATCACCGATGCCCATAACAAGGAACTCAACATCAGTAACCTTATCATACAACTCTGTCATGACCGTATTAAGCTTCTTTGCAACCTCCGCAGCAGCGCTTCCCATACTTCCCGTAACATCAAGGGCGAGAATAACAGGGATAGTGTTTGGATGCTCTTCGTTATCACAACACTCACGCATTACCTTATACGGATTAAGCTCAGGCTGAATCCTACGAGATGTAAACAGGTCTTGAGCCGTGTAGCTTGCATCAAGCGAACCATCAGTAGCAACACTTCTACCAACGGAACAAGAATAGTTTACATAGTCTTTCTTTGTCCAAGAACCTCCGCCCATTTAGATATCCTCCTTTTCGGTATCTTCTGCATCTTCACTTTCGTCTTCGTCTTCCTCGATATCGTCAGAATCAAAGCTGAACATCCCGTCAAACATATTATTGATTCCGCCGCCACCAAGCATCATAAGAGGAAGCACAGAGCCAAGCGCATTATTAGAGTTTGCAGCGCCGGTGTTTCCACCCTTCATCATCTCTGACATGAGCATATAAGACATCATCTTATTCATGCCCTTTTTGCCCTTCATAATATCTGCTCCGAACATTGAAACAATCTTTCCATAGAAATATGTGTTACCCATAAATACATGGCGCTCAGGCAGAATATTTTCAACCGTTGAATCTTCGTAGTTAATAACTGTGATGGTGTCTTTGCTGGAAGAAACAACACACTTAGGCTTGCCAGATACAATAATAATGTCGCCGGGAGCAACCTTGTTCGTAGGAATAACGAAGAAAAACTCTTCCCCGATATTAAATACGAAGTTGTTGCAGTTAGTAAGCCTGTTGTTCTTCATGTTATAGGTCTTATACCCCGTGCTTGTCTTGACAGCAATCCCGCCATTCATAGACAGTCTGCACATACCGTTGGCAACCTTGCCAAACATACCGTTAAACATATCCATTTTTTACTCTCCTTATTTTTTAATTTAATGATACGACAAATTAATTAGTTTCCTGCTAATATTACGTAATCAACTTTTCACCGCCTTATGTTTTTTCAGCTAAACGTTGCTCTTCTAATTCCTTGCATCTCCGTACTCTTTGGATATTCTCTATATAATCTCCGCAAACCTCACCGGCGCGGTGAATATCACACCAACTGTTACATCCGTCTAAAATAAGATGTTCGCACCAGAAACAGCTTTTACTTCTTGCTTCAATATCTTCCCCAACAATCTTTAATTCGACTTCGAGAAGTTTATAACTACGGGATGTTTTACAAGATATCTCATTTGCAACATCAATAGCCATTTTTCTGCTCGTATAAATCCTTGCCTTTCGGAGCTGTTTGTCTGTCTTATTGTAGCCACACCAATAAGTACCATCGTCAAACATGATAACGTATTCTTTCTTTTGTTTATCAATCATTTTCAAACTCCTGCATTCTGCTTATTTTATCCCGCTTTTTTGATAGCTTTTTATCGTGCTTTGATGCGTCTCGATTAGCCTTACATTGATTGCAGTTATTATTGTTTTTACAAAACCAACAACCGTCCTGCCCCAACCAAAACCATTCTGGCATTGATGGTTTTGGTTTTCTTCTTTTCTTACTCATTCGCTATTCTCCATCTTGTTCGGAGATAATGGAAACTCACACCAATGCGAAATATACTGCCCGTTCATTGGAGTATCGTCCAAAACAATCAGCATAGCGTTAACGGTGCATTCTTCGCCCAAAATCCATAGCTTCTGCTCATTGTCGTAATAAGCCGACGTTACAATTTCCTCGTCATACGGAGAATCACAAAAATCATATGTAGAAGTTGGATAATGACTCGTTACAAGACAAACATTGTATCTTCCGCATTTACGCGGGAGGTCTGACACTTGCTTTATTTGTACCCATTTTGGAAGTTTGCTCTTTAGTTCAGAAACTTCCAGCGCAAGAGCAAATGAACGTGCAGATTCTCCGTTAAGAACAACCGGGCGCATTTTACGAAGCATATTATTTTCACACATAATAGACTTATAAAATGTATTCAACAACATATCTGCCACATACTCAACATCATCTTCTGTATCAAGACTTTTCCCTCTCAGTAACTCTATTAATTCCTTCCTACTCGATATATTATCACTAATCATTGGAATATCTCCTTATTACCACATTTTTACGCCTGTTTGCTGATAACCAAGCGTCAATCCCTTCCATGAACGCTTCAATAGAGACTTCAGCTCGGCAACATATCCCTTGCAAAGCTGTTTAGTGATACATGAAACCCTATATTCACATAAATAAGTGCCGTTATCAGAAGTGCCAAACCCAACATAGATTCCATTGTTATTTGCCCACGCTATAACAGCATCAATACTGTTTTTGTGACTTTCGTAGTACGAATCTGCATCCTCGACGCCTGTTTCAAGCACCCACGACCCTTCAATAATCTGTTTACCCGCCATTTTTATCCCTCCGGCTATCTTCTTTGAATCTACACGCTTTACTGGTAATGTATCTGTCACGAATTTTCACCTTATTTTCGTGGCATTCACATACCCCAGAAAAGTCATCTTCCATTTTCAGGTGTTTACATCCCCAACATCGTTTTGCAATGTCTTTTTGTGAGTAATAAATTGTTGTTTCAACAATCATAGGTGTATCTCCTTAAACATACCCGTGATTTTTCTTTTTAGCTTCTATGTTCCCAAGAACATCCTGTAAATAAAACGCGCTAATTTGACAATCCCAATGGTCTGCTGCATACTTTCGGAAAATGCAGTTTTGACATCCGCGTTGTGAATTGCAATACTCTTTGATAATCGCAGCCGCATCGACAGCTTTTTTTGAGCTTATCATTTTAACCATCCATCCGAGCGCCACAATGCCAGCAATACGGTACTTCAACACTCTTTGAGTGTGCGTCAGAATAGCCACAAGAAGAACAATGGAATAAATAGTTTCCATTTCCATCGTCTTCGCCGGTATCAATCCACTCGCCGTGACGTACAGGAGCCGCATCGACAGCGGGGGAGGTTACAATGTCATTTTCAGAAACCGCATAGCGTCCAGTAAAATGCGGTTCTGCAAGAGGGGAGCTTTCATCGTCAAAGTAGTCGTATATCCCAAACTTTTTTGATAACAGCGCACTCCGGCTAATCAGGTCGTCCATTATCAACCCTCCTGTTCCAATCATCTGCCGCTTCTTTACGAGTAGGGTATATATAACCCTCTATTGTGACAAACCGCTTCCCGTCTTTGCACTGATGTTTGTAGCACCACGTATTTTCAATAAGAAGCGAACGTTCTATCCGAGGCTTTTTACCGCAAAACGGACAGTTTTTTATACTAATCACACTCAGTCCTCCTACACACAGGGTCTATAACATTTTCAAAACCACCAGACTGCCTTATCTTAATTTCTTTCTTCCCATAGTACGGGCAATCATTTTTTAAGCAATCTGCAAATTCAACAGAAGTAACTTTCCCATCTTTGGTATTAAATTGTTCCTCAACTGTTACTGTTCTAAATGGGCATTTCACACGCACCACCTCCGTCGTTGTTGTCGTTATTAACTGCATCCAACAGTTCATACACTATTTCAAGCGCACTCTCAAACGAAATCATTTCTTTTGTTTTACGGTTAAAATATTTCCCGCCGATAAGCCGCTTATTTGTATTACAACCATAACAAACTGCTTGAATGGCAAGTATTTGTTCAGATGTCATTTGAATCACCACACCTTCGGCTTCTATACTTTCTTTCTCGTCTTACTATGTCGCGTGTAATATAAAACGCAAGCAAAGCATTAGCAAAAGAATCAATATGGCTTGGTATAACAACACCTTCAAAGCAATATTCAGCACCGACCCAGCACAGCGCAATTACGAGATACGTTAAAAAATATGTAATAGCGACTAACAATGATGTTACAGCGCTACTATATCTGTTCGTTTTCATTCGAGCCGCCTCCTCGCCATTGCCAAAAGTCGTTATCGCTATTGCATTGTTCCATTTTACCTATGCCGCATCCACCAAGACCTTTGAAATTCTTACATCCAGCACACCAACCAAAGCATTTACGTATAAAGTCTTTCATTTCTCTATTCTCAGACACAAGAGAATTTATTGTAATATAGCTGCTTTTCTTGAATTTCATAAATTCTTCGTCGCTCATTTTTGCTCCTTAAACTCAGATATATAACACCAGCTTTGCGGGGGACGCATCAATGGTCTATATCCTTCTAATACTGAACAACATTCATCGTAATGCCCAACGCTTTCATTATCCTCTACATAAAGGCAAGGACATCCATCACATCTTGGGTTATCACCGCAATATATGAAATATTTACTCAGCTCCATCGGCTTATCATAAATCTTTAAGTTAGAGATGTGCCATCCGTATAGCGTCTGGCCATTGCTGTAATTGAGTATATCATCCATTGTGAGGCAAGAGCCTGTAACAGATAGTGATTCATACGCCTCGCTGCTACACTCGATATCAAATGTACCATCACATACAAATTCACCTATTACCTTTTGTCTTCCTGTACCTTTTTCCTTTGGATGGTAATCAGCGTTTCCGTACTGAAAATCCCCTCGGCTTTCATAGATATAGCACTTAAACGGTAGTGCAAGTTTTGGGCGATTCTTTCTAACCTCGATTGTTTTCTTTCCGCTGGCTATCAACTCGCACCATTTTGGTTGAATACTAATCAAGACAAACTTATCATAGTTCATTGCTATCATTCCTTAGTACAGATAAATTAATTTGTTGTCTGCTATTCACACAGATTCAAACTTCCGACTTCAACAAATCTTTCTTGGAGGAAGTATGGCATAATCGTGCGGAACGCACCGTGGGTATCATGATACTCCTTAACAATATCGGGGAGATTGTTCTTGTTCCTGTAAAACCTATCAGCCGCAGCGTCGTTCGATATTCTATCCGTTTCAAGCCGGTTGCACATCTTTTCTCCTTCGTCCTCTGGCAACCATTCGGACACTATATTAGGAGAGTTATTAAATCCATTTCCGCTCCACTCTTCCTGACAAACCCTGACTTCTCGTTTATATATCTTCATTTTATCCTCCTATATCCCGAAGCTCACTTGCAGATATCCAGACATTGCCATGATATTTGTCCGTGCCTATCCAGATATCTTCTTTCTCAGCAAGCTCTAATTCTATTTTATTACCTGTTTCGCTGGTGTATCTCTGAACGAATACTTTATCACCAAGACCAGCAGCGGAACACTTTTTATTGGCGTCATACAAAGATGTGCATTTACAGATTATCCGAAACTGATTGTGTGTGCCGGTATACCCGCGTTCCCTTATATAATCAAGCATCCTGCCGCCTATACTTACATCTGTTCCAAGAACTTTCTTATTCTTCATCCGTAAGCTCCTTACCCAAAGCGTCAACAGCTTTTTGAGCAACCTCTAAATACTTGTCCTCGAACATTTTCTGGACTTTCTTCTTACACTTTTGCTTCGCGGCTCTTGCAACCTCATCGTAATCATCTTCCCAGATAAAGGTGTAATAATCTTGGTGTTCCATATCGTCCTTTATACGCTCAAGAATCAGCTCACAAACCTTGTCTTTCAGCGCTTCTACGCGCTCAACACCAAGAAATTCTTGGAGCGGAGTAAGATTTTCCACCATATGCTCTTCAATAGGTTGTCTTACTTGTCTTGCCATAATCAATACCTCATCATACCCGCGTCTCCGTATTAGGTTCTTTTAGTTTTGCAATACAATCTGGACAAAGCGTTCGTCCGTCATAATTTTCCCAGCCAGACGTACAGGCGAATCGCCTTAACTGACTTTTGCTTACAGCCAGTACCGCACTTGCTCATGCTTTTGTTGGAATAGTCAAAATCCGTACTCCAGCTTCTCCCACACTCATCACAAGTGAGGTCGTAATAAGTATCTACTCGTATAACCGCCATTCTAAACCTCCGCTATTACCGTCTCGCGCTGAAATTAGCTATTATATCCATCGGTATGTAATGTGTCCCGCTATTAACCCCGAACCGAATATAATAAACAAGACAGCCATCTTTTATAGAATAATCATCGACACACTTGGTATCTCTCTTTCCGTCCCGATATTCAATAAGTAATTCTATCACTACAACGCCTCCATTCAGGTTATTAATCTAAGCGTATCTACCGCGACATTCTTTACGCTGCCGTCACTAAAAATGATATTAGCCCTGTCGTGGTTGACGCCAACACAAAACTCCAACACATCCACTGCTTTTGTAGTAGGTTTCATACAACTAACGCAATCACAGTCTGGAAAGGTGTCATAGCACATAGCGCAAATCGCTGGAGTTCTGTGTACCGGCTCACTATAAACCGCTTTCACTCTTTCACACCACCCTTACGCTTTCCGACATACAGCTTAAGTGTTCTGTCGCTGTACCCACAATCATAACCCTCATACTGCAACAGCTCGTAATCCCACGGCCATTTCCAGCTACGACGCTCCAGCTCTTCTTTTGGAACGTCTACTTGAAGCTGAATATCTATTTCTACGTCATCTGGAACTGTGCGTAGGATTTCTTTTAGTTCGGCACATTTCATTATCCGTTTCTCCTTAAAAAGTTCTGGTTTTTGTACCTCGAAAAATGGGCTTGCCACTTTTGAGGTGGCAAAACTCTTTTTTTTGCTTCATTCTGTCCGATAACGCTCAGACTTTGAAGCAAGCCTCCCTAAAGGGAAGGAGGGTATTATTTCGCTTCGCTCAAATGGCTCAAAAAGTGATAATTTTTTCTATTCATGTAATCACCGTTAACGGTTCCAGACCGCACCCGCCACTTGAAATAATCACTACCGGCTACAGTTAACAGTCATCACCGTCGAACATTTTCATGCACCGATGATTTCATGGCTTTAAGGTAATAGGCGTAAGCCTCGCGGCGAAGCCGCCTTTATCCTTACAAACTGAAAAAGTCTGGTATACTTACCGTATCAAGCACCATGCTTCGGTATAGGTTTTTGTCCTCTTCGTCCGTTATACCCAGATACCTTAAAGTAACCTCCGGGGAGCTATGCCCAAACAACCTTTGAAGCTGTGCTAAATCTCCATCGTTATGCCGGGAATGAAGCTTGTAAATATGATATCCCCACGTCTTACGCATTGTATGGGTTCCAACATTCTGCCTTATCCCACAGCAGGAAGCAGCGTCTTTAAGGATTTTCCTGAAAGTATCAACATGGATATGTCCACCCTCTCTGCTTTGGAACAGGTAGTTATTATCTGTGATACTTAATTCAGTGTCAGAGTAGTTTCTGAAATACCACTCAATAGCCTGTTTGCTTATTTTATTAAGATAAACCGTTCTGTATTTGCCAGTTTTGCTCTCGTGTATAACCACTGCATCTGAGGTATCTGTTTCATCCTCAACAAACTTTACAGTACCATCTTTATTAAAAATATCTTTTATCCTTATAGCCAATAGTTCATTAGCTCTAAGTCCGAGGTTAACACCGAGGGTATACGCCAGCAAATCGCGGGGAGTCTTGTTTTTCAGTAGCCAATCTCCAATAGCCTTAATATCTTCCTGATTCTTGAAAGGATAAACGGTTTGCTTTTCACCCTTACGGTAATTAACCGGCTTGGTAGTCTTATGAGAATCCGCAGTAGCCATCAGTATTCTTTCCATCTCAGGTGGGATAACCACCTTGATATTCGGGTTATCAGTCTGTATTATCATAATCAAACTCCTACGCTCAAGTTAATTTGTTTCCAGCTTACCAAAAGCTTGCTGGTGCAGCCAAGCCTTAAAGCTACTCTGTACCTTAATATAATTATACCACATCTACGGCTAAAGTCAATAGAAAATCACAAATTAAATTAATTTATTTTCAGCTAATTGCTGTAAGGATTTTCGCGGTTCAAAGCTTTTTCCGAGCGTTATCGGTGGTTGCGTTTGTTTTTAAGGATTTTGTTAGCTTCAAAATTTGTCTCAAACTAACACTTTAGCAAACTGGTGTGATGGATATCGCTCGAATTAAAGCCTGTCTTGCGCTCAGAAAACTGTAGTGTAAAAATAGCGATGTTTATCGTAGGGTTAAAAATGGATTGATTTTTGTCGTGTACGCGATGGTGGAGGGGTACTTGGGGGCTTGGGCGCTGCCTGGCCTCCGCCCAAAATGTAAAGCCGCCCCCGGTAGAGCCGCCCAGCGCCGCCGAAAGTGTCCGATGTTCATCAATTCTTCTTTCCCCACAAAAGCAGAATTGACCGCGCCCAGCTTGACCGCCGCCGACGTGATGCAAGAGCGCCCGAAAGAGCAAAGCAGACCGCGCAAGGCAAGCCCGCCCGCCTCCGGCGATGCCTTGACCGCCCGCGCCGCGCCCGTCTTGCCTCCCGTCAAAGCAAGCCCGCCCGCCGTGCAAAGTGTAGCAAGGCAAGCAAGCACCTCCC
>JAQTSO010000061.1 GCA_028711215.1 Endomicrobiaceae bacterium
TTTAAATGAAACAATAAGGTAATACGAACAGTCTAATATATTAAAAAGATTTATAAAAAAATGAAAATAATAGCGAAAAATTTAATTAAGAATTACACTAAAAAAAATTTACCGGAAGTTAATGTTCTAAAAGACATTAACCTTGAAATACCTTCCGGTTCTAAAATATCTTTGACGGGACCGTCAGGTGCGGGAAAAAGCACTCTTATCCACATATTGGGGCTTATGGATAAACCGACATCAGGTGATGTGTTTATAGATGATATAAGAGTTAACGATTACAACAACAACCAATTATCAAAGATGAGAAAAGATAATATCGGTTTTGTTTTTCAGTTTCATTATTTACTATCGGATTTTAACGTATTGGAGAATATTTTAATACCGGTTTGGGATAAAAAAAGCGAAAAGATCAAAAGAGCTGATGAACTTCTTGACATGACGGGTCTTTCATTAAGAAAAACACATATGCCTTCTGAACTTTCCGGAGGAGAACAGCAACGAGTGGCGCTCGCAAGAGCCCTGATTAATAATCCAAAAATACTGTTTGCCGATGAACCGACTGGGAATTTAGATAGAAAAACTGGTACAATGATTGAAAATTTAATGTTCGGCTTGTGTACTGAATTAAAAACAACTTTAGTTGTTGTTACTCATAATCAGGATGTGGCAAATTTGGCAGACAAACAATTGAAAATGGTAGACGGGCAAATAATATAAGAAGTTAGGAAGTTTGGCAGCTTGGAAGCTGAGCAGAAGCAACAGCTTTAACGACAGTAAAGGCGGAAGCTTGGAGGCTGAGAAGCTTAGAAGCTGAGCAACGACAACAACTTTAACAACAGAAGTCCGGAAAATTAGCAAAGATATTAACGACAAAAAAGACTTGGAATTTGAAACATAAATATTACGACAGTAAATTATAGAATGAGGTAATGGGAAATGAAAATTTATCTAAATGGAAAATTTGTTGACAAACAGGATGCGGTAGTATCAGTTTTTGATCACGGTTTATTATACGGGGACGGCGTTTTTGAAGGAATCAGAGCTTACAACGGAAGAGTTTTTAGATTAGGCGAACATATTGACAGGTTATGGGATTCTGCAAAAGCCATTGCTTTATGTATTCCGATGACTAAAACAGAAATGGAAAAAATAGTACTAGAAACATTAAAAATAAATAAACTCGACGATGCCTATATAAGACTTGTTATTACTAGAGGGATTGGAGATTTAGGCTTAGATCCTGCAAAATGTCCTAAACCGACAATATTCGTTATTACCGATAAGATTTCTTTGTACCCTGAAGAACTTTATACAAACGGGCTGGAAGTTATTACAGTAGCAACAAGAAGATCTACTCCGGATGTTTTAAGTCCTAATATTAAATCTTTAAACTATTTAAATAACATCATGGCAAAACTTGAAGCAAAAAGAGCAGGAGTATTAGAAGCAATAATGTTAAATGCAAGCGGTTATGTAGCAGAATGCAGCGGTGATAATATATTTGCAGTAAAAAACGGCATAGTAACAACTCCGCCGGCTTATGCAGGCGCACTTAAAGGCGTTACAAGAAATGCCTCTATTGAACTTCTAAGAAATAAACTGAAAATTGAAGTAAACGAAGATATGCTTACAACTTATGATTTATACTGTGCTGATGAATGTTATCTAACCGGAACTGCCGCAGAAGTTATACCTGTTGTAAAAATAGACGGCAGACTTATCGGAGACGGAAAACCCGGTAAAATAACAGGGAAACTCATAAAAGAATTTAAAAATTTAACAAGGACAACCGGTGTTCCTATAAAGAACAAATAGCAGTTATTTCTTAATGTGGAAAAAGATAAGGTATCTATCATACGGATTAGTTTTATTATCGCTGATTGTTATAATTTATAACAACAGAAATTTTTATCTTGTCCCTTTAATTCAATCTCAAATCAACAAAATAACGGGCAACAAATTGCAATTTAGAAGTTTTGCAATTTCGTTGCCCGTTAAATTATCTTTATATGATTTAAACTACGATAATAAAGTTTTTTTGGACAGCGTTGAATTAGAATTAAACCCTCTGAAACTTATAAAAAAACCTTCGCATATATTAAGTTCCGTGACTGTTGATAAAGCAAAAATCTTAATTAAAAATAACTCCGTTAATTCAAGCAATGAGCCAAATTCATTTGATATATCAAAACTAGATAACTTTATAAAAAAATTAAACACGGAAATATTTATTAAAGAAACAAATTTTATTTATCACGGGCAACAAATAATATTAAAAGATACCGATCTTACTTTAGATAAAAACATAACTGTTAAATCCTCCGCCGAATATAAACTACACTATTTAGAAATTGACGGGACAATCGACATGGAAAATAACAGTATAAAATCGAAACTCAATATTAATATCATAGGACAGATAAAATCAAAATTTGTATTAACAGGTAACTATAATGTCTCCACCGGTTATTTTAATTTTACGGCAGATGCCGACAATTTTTCCTTAAACAGATTTATTTTTGGCAAATCTCAAATTAATTTAAAAAACAATCAGGACGGTTTTGAAGTATTATCAAACGGAGATTTCGGCAATTTTAATTTTAATGCACCAAAATTAAGTTTTGATATTTTTTATTCAAGCGGCAGTATTACAATAAAAGATAATGAAAACATAATAAACTCACATTTAGATTATGTTTCAACCATGAATAACGGGATGTTGAACTTATCCGTACTTACACAAAACATTACAATATTCGGAACTAATTGCGGCAATTTAAAAATTGAAGCAAACAATAAAAACGAACAACTAAATTTAGATTGCAAACATAATGCCGGCAGCAATTTAAAAGCAGTTATAAAAAAAGACGGCGATTATAAAATTAACATCTATGACAAAAAAACCATCGGATATTTTTCCGGCAATTACAAATACGGCACCATATCTGTTAATATTAAAAAATTACCGCTGAGCCGACTGTCTCTGATGAGAGCTTACGATAAAAACATAAAGGGATTTATTTCCCTGTACGGAGATATCGATAAAGAAAAGGGTTCCGTTCAAATAAATATTGAAAATGTTAATTCTCAAAGAATTAAAAACTTGAGCGGAGCAGGTAAACTCTCAAAAGAAAGTTACCAGTGGCTATTTGATTTTATAACTAAAGACAAGAAATTATCTTTTCAGGGATTTTACAAAAACAAACAAAATTATAAAATAGATGCCAATTACGATAACATTGATATAACTACTATTTTAAAACTATTTAACAAAAAAGTTCCTATTACAGGTTTTGCTTCCGGATATATAAAATATAATTCCAATTTTGATTTCCCGACCAAAATTAATATGCAGGTAAAAAAAGGGTCATTGTACGGTAATAAATTTAATAATTGTGAAATGATCGGTGAATTGTCATCCAAAACTATTCAAATATCCACTTTTACGCTGACAGGGCAAAATGTTAATGTTTCACTTAAATCATTGTTTGATTTTAACGATAATAATTCAAGCTCGTATCTATATTGCGATATCAAAAATTTCAAAATAGATTCGGTTAATGTTAACTCCAAATTATACTTTGAAGGCAAAATCAATCAGGCAAATGAAATTTCAGGACAATTAATAATGCCGATATTGCAATTAAATGATTTTGGTTTTGGAGGATTAACTTCCGATCTGCTTTTATCCGTAAAAAAAATTGAAATAACAAATCTGGACAATAAAAATGGATTATCAGGAAATCTTTCTTATGACTTTAAGACACATCAGCATGAAGGCTCTATCCAAATTTTAAAAGCAGACGTATCAAAACATTATAAAGAACTTAAAGGATATTTATATTCCGAATTTATATTAAAAGGCAATGCTGCAAATCCTTATTTAAAACTTTCCTGCGATTTAAAAAACGCTTATTTTTCCGGTGTCGATTTTAATTCAGCCGGAGATTTTGAATATAAAAACAAAATCGGAAAATTAAATAACTTTACAGTAAATTCAAGCAAATCAAGCATTACAGGGTCAGGAACAATCAATCCGAAAAATGTTTCTGTAAATCTGAAATTTAGCAATATAACTGAAAAAATTATTAATAATTATGTCAATTTCAGAACCCCTATCACAGGAACTTTCAGCGGAACCGGCAAAATATTCGGAACATTAAAAAATTTAAAATGTTTATTGAAATTATCAAGTAATACTGTTTATTTTAAGAAGATAAAATTAAGTGATTTTAAATCGGATATATTGCTCAGCAATCATGAAATACTTTTAAAACAAACAAGCGTCAAACTTTCCGACAGCCAATTAAAATTAAACGGCAATTTTAATACCAAAACCGATTTATATTCATTAACTTTCAATTTTATTAATGCCCATTTGGGACCTTTTGATATTTTTGGTATTTTAAAATTAAACGGTAAAATGAACAGACAAAAAGGTGCTTCCGCCACATATACAGGCAACATAGAACTTGATAATTTATGGATTAACAGAGAGAAAATTGACTCTTTAAAGTTTAATTATAATATCGGCAATAAAAAAATAAATTTAAAAACATCAAAAGATATGCCGTTACAAATTTCCGGCGGTGTTGATTTTACCAAATATCCAAAATTGCAGTTTGATAAAATATTGTTTTGTCATAACACTCAAAGCTGTTATATTGACGGAGATTCTACAACAAACAATCTTAATGTAGCAATGATATGGAAATCCTTAGACGGTCTTTTAATTTCACACTTATTTAATTTGCCCTTTGAATTAGACGGTAATGTAGAAGTTAAATTAAAAGCCACGGGTTCAATATCAAGTCCGAACATTTCATGTGTCTTAAATTCCAAAAACGGCAATATCGAAAATATAAATTATGATACTTTGGATATAGATGTTAATGTAAAAAATAATATTTTAAGTATTAATACCGTAAAAATTCAAAAAGGCAGTGATTATACGGCAAATGTAAGAGGATCATTTCCTTTTTGGTTTGACCCTGCAGTAAGAAAAGATATGTTAAACCGAAAAATCAATATTGATTACGATTTGAAAGATAATAAACTTGCTATTATTTCCAATTTTACAAAAGACAACGTAAAAATAAAAAAAGGAAATTTTCAAATTACAGGTTCTGTTTCCGGCACAAGAAAAAATATTATTCATAACAGCAAATTGCAGTTGTCCGCTTCAAACATTACAACTAATTCATATGTCAGTAAAATTAAAAATTTAGAGATTAATGCCATATTGAAAAATAATATTTTTTCTATACAAAATTTTAATGCCAATATAGGATCCGGAAAGTTAACTATTGACGGTGATATTCATTTTGTAGGAACAACTCCGTCTTTCTATAATTTATCAGCATTTACTTCAAAGAAAGGAATCCCTATAATTATCAGAGAATTGCCAATTTCGGCAGCCGGTGTTTTTAAAATTGAAAAAAATCAGTCTTTTGCAAATTACTCCAAGGGAACACCCAGATTTAATTTTAAATTATACGGTCCTGCAAACGAGCTCAACTTAACGGGATGGGCTGAACTTGAAAATACAAAATTTTGTTATCCGCCGCCTAAAGGATTTTATCACGATAATGCCATGGATTTTAATATACTGGATAATTGTTATCTGAACATAGATTTAAAATCTGCATTAAATACACAATATGAAAATTCTTTTGCAAATGTTTTTTTAAAAGGACAAATTAATTTAAAAGGTAAGTTTGATGATATTACTGCAAGCGGTGTCGTGGAATCAGATAACGGTAAAATTTTTTATATGGGGAATAACTTAAATGTTATTTATGCAAAACTTGAAATACTAAATAATGAGATTTTTATCTCCGGTGAAACTGATACTCAAGTTTACAGATTAGGTGACAGCACTCCGGATATAATCAAAATATACATTGAAAGATCAAAAATTGACAATTTAAAAACAAGATTTGTTTCAAAAAATGACCCGACTTTAGAGTCAAACAAAGTGCTTTCAAGATTAACAAAAACAGACCCCTCTCAAAGACAAATTCTTGATACAAATACAGATTATTTGGTCAAACAACAGGCTGTCAGAATGTTTAGCGCAAACATTGCAACACCGTTGGCAAACAGTGTTTTAAAAAAGACAGGAATTATTGATAATGTCAGACTCGGTTATGTTAATACTGATAATTTACAGGTTTCTTCAGGGGACAGCCCAACAATGGCAGAAATTCTATACGGGATGAAATATTCTGTTGAAAAAAACATTAATAGAAATTTGCAACTCGGATATTCCGTAACTTTTGATCAGCTTAACAGAGAAATTGATTTAAAACATGCTCTTGAAATGTCTTTGAGATTAAACAGATTTTTATTTATAAGAGGCTCTTACGGACTTAGGTCTGAAGATCCTCAATATAAGCCGGAAAACAGCATTATGTTTGAACAACGTTTACGATTTGGCGGTTCTTCTAAATAGCTCATCTTAAGTTACTTTTTCCACGAGCTGAAAAGTTCAGGACAAGCTAACAGATATAAAGCAATTGTGTTAGCTGTCAAAACAGATGATATGCGAGGCAGAGTGACGAAGTAATAGCAAGTCTATTACAAGGAAGTCTAACGAAGCAGAGCGCTGTTTGGGCGCTAACCCTTCGGGCTGCGTTACTTTTTGATAAATTTGTACATTTTGTTTGTAAAGTAGTGAAAACTACTCTCCTGCACAAAATATACAAATTGATTTTCAAAAATTTTAGCAGCACAAATGTTTTATATTTGTTAGATTGTCCTCAAAAAAGACCCGCCACAAGCCGCACATTCGCTTGTATTTTTTACCGCACAACGAAACGGATTTTTCTTCGGACAAGTGAGTTTAAAAACATTTTATGAATTTTAATGTTTTTACGGCAAAAAATACTTCGCTCATAGGCGTGCTAAACGTGGCAAAAAGACATGAAATGCTTTAATGCGAAAAAAACCAAATTGCCAAGCCTCTAAGCTTCTTCAGTTTGCTTCGCAAATCCGCCCAGAAACTCATAGACATATTCTAATGCGGTAAAAACAACAAAAATCTTTTTTGCTAATTAAGATTTTGCAGTTACTAAGCTGCCAAACTTCCCAGCTTCCGCATTAAACTTATTGCTAAAATTATGGTAAAATATAGTACACCTGTTGCCCATGCTTCCGGGTTACATTAAGGAGGTGCAATGACAGGCTTGTATATACATATCCCGTTTTGTAAACGAAAATGTTTTTACTGCGATTTCATTTCTTTTAATTATAACGAACACAAAGCTGATGATTACATAAAAGCCCTTTTTAAAGAATCCCGCAAATACAAAAAAGAGAAAATTTCAACAGTTTATGTAGGAGGAGGAACTCCGTCTATATTGTCGTCAAACCAAATTAAAACGCTGATTGACGGAATTAAAAAAAACTTTGACGTAACCGACATCGAAGAATTTACCGTTGAACTTAATCCTGAATCGGCAACGGTTGAAAAATTAGAACTTCTTTATGACAACAAAATTTCAAGAATAAGTTTCGGCCTGCAGTCTTCAAACAATGAAGAGCTTAAAATCCTCGGCAGACTTCATAATTATAATGATTTTTTAACAGCATATACTACCGCAAGAGATATCGGATTTGACAACATCAGCGTAGATTTAATGTACGGTATAGAAACCCAGTCTGTTGAAAGCTGGCAAAAAACTCTTGTAAATATTTTAAACTTAAATCCCGATCATATTTCGTTGTATCCCCTTACTATCGAAAAAAATACTCCGTATCATGACCAAAATAAAAAAGTTGATTATGATTTGCAGTCAATTATGTATAACGCTGCATGCGAAAAATTAAAAGACTCAGTGTTTACACATTATGAAATTTCAAACTGGGCAAAAGACGGAAAATTTTCAAA
>JAQTSO010000062.1 GCA_028711215.1 Endomicrobiaceae bacterium
AATAAGAATGTCATTAATTGCGCGCAAGGTCTTGCCATAGCATTTCACTGGCCTGCTTACTGCCCATTAAATCTGTGTAAGTTTTTTCTTCAAGAGAATTGCCACAGATTATAAGATGTTTGCCAAGTTGCCAAATATCACCTTGTTTTGAAATTATTTCGTCATTATTTATAAATGGAATGTTATTGAGTTTGGAATCTGGTATTACAGGATGCAGAAGATTATCTATTTCTATATTGTCAAAACCAGTTAAATCTAATTCAAAATCCAAATCTAATTTTTCAAGTTCACTGAATTCAAGTGTTAAAAGGTTGATATCCCAAGCACCGTTTTCAGTAAGTTTATTATCTGCAATACGGTATGCACGTTTTTGCGCTTCAGTTAAATGTGTTAACCGGATAACAGGAACTGTACCCATTTGCAAGTGATGCGCAGCAAGTAATCTGCCATGCCCTGCAATAATTTCATTTTTTTCATCTATTAATATTGGATTATTAAAATTAAAAGCTTTGATAGAATTGATAATTTGTTCTACTTGCTTGTTGTTATGTACTTTTGGATTGTTTTTGTACTGCTTTATTACTGATACGTCAACATACTCTACAGATAAATTGTTTATGTTTATTCCTTCTTGCATGAAATTCTCCTTGACTGAACAGGATGATTAGTCCTATTAGTATGAATTTTATTATCATTTGCAACCCCCTTTTAGCACTACATTTTTAGTGCTACTCTCAAGTCTTATACTACTTTTGTACTACAAATAACGACATTAATTATCTTTTGTCTTTTGGTGGACATGAATCATGACCATAGCTATTTTTTAAACCAATTTGCCCATTTGAATTTAAAATGATATGCTCAGACTTGTTCGCAATTGCCATCTCCCTCCCTGCTCTTTGAGCTTCCGCCTTTGTGTCATAAACAGCACTAACTCGACTTGCATTAGTTACTCTGTTCCCCCAACCATCTCCGTGTGGTACGGTGTAAACATCCTTTTTTGTCATTCTATCCTCCTTAAACTATATTTGGTTATCCTTCTAACCAGTAACTTCATAGTAGCAAAAAAATACGAATTTGTAAAGAAAAAACATAACAAAAAACGAATAAATGCTTGATTTTTAGGTAAATATTTGGTATAATACATAAAATTATCTTACTGAGAGGAGATAGTTATGTCTCTTAATAAAAGACAACAAAAAATATTTGAAATCATAAAATCACGACCTACAATAACCCTTAAAGAGATAGCAGAAGAATTAGGACTGAAGTCTATAAGCAATATCCATGCTCATATTCAAAATATGATAGAAAAGAATTTTATTGTCCGCAATGGCAGAAATTTAATAGTTAACAATTCTCAAAAATCTGATGTTTCATACCTACCTTTCTATGGCTTTGCACAGTGTGGCTATAATGATATTTTAACAGAATCAAATGTAGTGGATTACATACCAATGCCGACAAGATTTTTACCAAATCCAATAAACAATTTATTTTTAATTAAAGCTAAAGGCAATTCTATGGAACCGACAATAACTGAAGGAGAATTATTGCTCTTTAGAAAACTTGGACATGAAACTCCAAAAGAAAATGAAATTGTATTATGTTTTCACGGTGAAGGAATAAAGATAAAAAGATATAATCTTTTTAAAGATAAGAATGGAAAATCAAAACCTCGTCTTATCTCTGACAATAAATCAAAATTTGAACCTTTATCTATCGATACAAGTGAAGATGGCTGTAATCACAATCATATCATTGCTAAACTTGTAAAACTTGTAAATTCATAAGGTATTTATGACCAATCAAAAAGAAAATCCATATTATGATTGTCCATCAATTCAAAATATAACATCAGAAAAAATTTTAGAAATATTAATAAATTTATTAGAAAAGAGAAAATCACTTTATATAAAAGATAAAGAAAATGCCATTTTAAAAAACACATTAGGTAATATAAATAAAAATACTAATTTATTTAGAATAATGTCTTTTGAAAAATTATTAGAATCAATAGAAAAAAAACAATTTACTCTTGTAAAAGCATCAAACTGGAATAAAAATGATCCATTAGAATACAATTTACGTAATGAAAGAATTACTGATGAGAATAACAATACAATAGAATTTCTATTATTATCTGAACAATTATATGGTTCTTGTTTTTCTACTAAGGAAGAGTGTATCAAACTGTGGAATGTTTTTGGTGGAAAAGATAAAAAAGAACCTTATGTTAAGATAAAAACCACACACTTAAAATTTATGAATTCCTTCTATGATGAAAAACAAGAACGTAGTATTTTAAAATTTTTTGCTGGACAAATATATTATTTAAATAATAGTGATGTAGTAAATATTTCTAAAGAAATAAAAAAAATATGGGAAAATAATTGTAAAAATAATGGAAATATTGATTTAGCCTTTCTCCATGTTTTCCCATTACTAATTAAATCTAAAGATTTTACATACGAAGAAGAGGTTCGGTTCATTTTTGCTGAACAGCGTCACCCTGAATCCTTACTCTATAATTTCAATATTGATCCTAATAATTTTTTTGATGAAATTGTATTTTCACCTTGGGTTTTAGACACAGATTTTAAAAAATATAAAAAACAATTAATTAATTTAGGCTATACCGGAATAATCAAAAAATCTAATTGGATATTCCTTTTTTCAGCATATATTTACAAATTTTTCAGAAAAAACATTATTAAACTATTTAACAGATTGTATATTATAAATTGATATAATGGGTTGTAGGCAATAGAAAAATCAAAAATATTAAAAAAACAAACTATAATCAAATGTATTTTAAATTTAATCAAAATAAAGGAGAACTACATGAACACAGAAGAACTTAACAGAAGTATTAACTTAATAAGAGAAGAAAGCAAAAAAATACATGCTATTCACAATGATGATACAAAAATTTTTGAATATATAAACAATCTTAGCAAGGATAGAATTGATGAACTTTTAAAATTATATGGAACTTCAACAAAACTTGTTAAACAATCTTCTAAGGAAGCCAGCTCAGTCAATATAGTCCGTTATGTGACTCTCCGCCAACTTAAAGCAGGAGCACAGATATCAATTGATTCTGTAGAAAAAATTAAACAAGCGTTCATAAATAAAGATATTGACTTTTTTAAACATTATCTTGATGAAAGCATAGTTAAACAAATAAGCGAATATTCAAAGAAAGACCCTTACGGTAAATTATGGACTAAGTCGTTTGCTCTTTTACACCCTTTTTTAATAAGTCCTAACGATTTCTGGACAATGCTTAAACAGATAACATCAAGTTTAATTGGAGAACTTGATATCGCAGATTATATGTCTAATGAATTTGATTTCACAGGTGCTAGGAATGAAGGAACTCCATATTCATGGTTTGCTATTTTTCCTAAAAAACTTAAAAACCATCAAAAAGCTTATCGCCTTACTTGTATGTTTGACAATGGTGTATTAACTGCTTATTTAGATGCCGGACATGAAATTATAAAAGAAGAATCAAAAAGAAATATTGAAAAAACCGTTTGTGAAAACTATCAAAATCTTATTTTGAATTTTAAAAAATGGAAAGAAAAACTTTTGCAGTTAAATGAAACTCTTTTAAAAGAAACAAATATCATTGAATCTGAAATAACAGAAAATGATGAAGGAGAACAGACAAATACCGATATTCCACTTAATCAAATTCTTTATGGCCCTCCCGGCACTGGAAAAACACGTAACACCGTTATAAAAGCATTGCAGATAATCGGAGGAAGTGAAATAGAAAAACTTCTGAAAAATTATAAAACTGATGAGAATATTTATAGTGATTTATTTGAACTTTATAAGAATTATAAAGAAAAAAAATATATTAGGTTTATCACATTTCACCAAAATTACTCTTATGAAGAATTTATCGAAGGAATAACTCCTGATTTGGATGCTAAAGAAGTTAAATGATCCTACAAACTTGGCAAAGGACCGTTAAAAGAAATAAAAGAATTAGCGGAAAAAGACCGAAAAAATAAATATATTCTTATTATTGATGAAATTAACCGCGGAAATATTTCGAAAATATTCGGAGAACTAATAACTCTTCTTGAAAAAGATAAACGTGACGGTAATGAGTATCCTATTTCTATTCCTTTGATGTACAGTAAAAAGGAGTTTAGTCTGCCAAACAATTTATATATTATAGGCACTATGAACACAGCAGACAAATCAATAGCGCTTGTAGATGTAGCGCTGCGACGCAGATTTGCTTTTACTGAAATGATGCCAAAAGCTGAACTTATTGAAGAAAATATTGATGGCGTCAGGCTTCAGACTGTTTTTAAAGCCTTAAATAAAAAGATAACAATTCTTCTGGATAGAGATCATCAAATAGGACATAGTTATTTTTTAAATATTGAAAATCTTAAACAGCTTAAAAACAAATGGTTTAAGGAAATAATTCCATTATTAAATGAATATTTTTATGGTGATTGGGAAAAACTCAAAGTAGTACTTTCCGGAAGTTTCATTAAAAAAGTACAAGAAGAATTATTGAAAGATATTATTGAAGAAAGTTGGACTTTTAAAAATGATGATGAAATAGATGATACACAATTTATTAATGAAATAAACAATATAGCGATTTAAAAAATGAAAACCATAGAACTTAAAGAATATGAATATTCAGAAGAACTTGACAATGATTTTCTTTTTTCATTTAAAGCATACTTGAAAGCTCTTTCACTTGAAAATGCTTTTACTTTTGAACTTAACAGAATAAAAACATCTTCTTATGTAGGAACCATACGGTTTAAGGGAATACAAATAAGTATACTACCTAAAATATTAAGTGAAAGTGATGATAAAAAACAAATTCTTGATAACCTTATATTTATGCTCTCATGTACAAATAAACTTAAAATTAAAAACTCAGGTAATGCTAATATTTCTAAAACTAAAAATTCATTTATAGAAATTCTTATTTCATTTTTTGCAGAATCATTATTGAGAGCATTACTTAGCAATATTCCACATGATTATGAATCACAGAATGAAAATTTACGTTATATAAAAGGAAAAATTGATTTCAAAAATGATATTAAACACAATTCTTTCAACAAATCTAAAATATATTGTCTTTTTGATGATTTTAAAGAAGACAATATGCTTAACCGTATTTTTAAATTTGTATCTTCTGCACTTATTAAATTATCTGAAATTGAAGAAACAAAAAACAAACTAAAAAACATACTGACAATATATGATGATGTAATATTTGAAAGAGTGACTGTCGAAAAAATCAATAAAATAACTCTAAAACGCAGTCAACAAATTTTTGAAACTCCTTTAAAGTTGGCAGAGTTATTTATTAAAAATTCTTCCATACATATGATAAATAACCGTTTTAAATCTATTGCTTTACTTTTTGATATGAATGAACTTTTTGAAGAATTTGTTTTCAATTCTTTAAAGCGGATTTATGGAAGCAAAGTTCAAGCTCAATTTAAGAAAGGGATGTTAAAAAATCTTTCATTCGGCAATGATATACAACCATTCAGGAAGTACACGAGAAGTGATATACATATAAAAGGCTTAGCTGATTGTCCAATAATTATAGACACAAAATATAAAATTATAAATTCTCCAAAAGATATATCAATATCAGATATCTACCAGATAATGGCATACAGCAGAGTTTATAAATCGAAAAAACTTATTCTACTTTATCCGCAAGCTAAACTTAAATTTATCCATAAAGTAGGTTTCTACGAAGATGTTTTGTTTGATAACGATCTGAATATTTATATTGCAACATTAAACTTAAGTATGAGTTTAAAAAATAGGCTTTACGAAAACGATTTAAAAAATATTGTTGAAAAAACTGAACATATTAAGTTTTAAAAAACAGCTTTTCACTAACTTCAAAGTGGTTTAACTTTTGGGGGAAGGTCAATAAAGGTACTTTTATTCTACAAACGGTGGAAGGCTTTGGTTTTTTAGAGGAAAGTAAGATGGAAATAACAAATAATACCGAACAAAGTGGTAAGCAAAAATTTACGTATATCTATAAAGATATTATTAATGAAGTAAGTAAAGCCGTGAACGGTATTGAAAATAATGTTAAGAATATAGATGACGACGAAATCAAGGCAACTTCAAGCGATACTATCGGTATATTAAATGAAATTAAAAACTACATTTCAGATTCTCTTGTAGAATTAGAACAAGACTCCGATTGGGACACTTTTACAATTGCTTTCTATGGTGAAACTAATGCAGGAAAATCTACCATCATAGAAACTCTAAGGCTTGTCCTACAAGAAAAAACAAAATTGCAGGAACAGCAAAAATTTCACGAAATTTCTGTCATTATCAGTGGCTTAAATGCGAAGTTAGAAAAGTTGAATAAAGAGATAGTGCATGCCAGTAAAGATCTAGTTGCTCAAGAAGATCAAATTTTGAACCTTGAACGTGAAAAAGTAACAAAACTCAATGAATATCAAAAATTACTGTACAGCTTTCGAAAAAAAAGAATAGAGTTTGTGAAAAAAATTAAAAAAGGCAGCGTTTGGCATATACCAATTTCAACAATTCTGTCATACATGCGGCAAAAGAAAGAAGCAAAAATGGCGTTAATTCAAAATAGGGCAGAACACTATAAAATATTAAGCAATAAAAAAGAATTTTTATGCTTAAATAATAATAATTTAACAATTGAAAATAAAAACAAAGCGGCTTTAGAAAAAATAAAAGAAAGTTTATTCGGCAAAACTGAAACTCTTAACTACGAAATTCAAAGCAATAAAGAGTATTTACATCTCAATGCTGACGGTGCTATAATTGGCGATGGGCGTTCAGATAATACCCGTACAATGGTTCGTTATGAGTTTGATGTTGACGGCAAAAAATTTGCGATTTTGGACGTTCCTGGTATTGGTGGCAGAGAAGATGATGTTACTACAGAAATTAAAAAAGCACTGCGCAAAACGCATGTTGTTTTTTATGTAAAATCTGAAACCAAGATAGAAGGCGGCGATACTAACACCGCAGGAATAATAGAAAAAATTAAAGAGCAACTTAGTGACCAAACACAAGTATATGTTGTTTATAATCACAGAATTACTAGCCCATCACAAATATGCGATCCATTTCTTTGCGACGAAACAATCAAGAATTTAGCAGTTCTTGATTCTAAAATGATTGAGTTTTTAGGCAAGCATTATGTAAAACATATTCCTCTAAGTGCACACTTTTCATTTTTGGTTGCCGCAGAAAAGTTTGTTAAAGATAAATGGGTTGATTCCCGCCAAAAAGCTTTAGACAAGCTGGGTAAAGAAGATTTATTTGAAAAAATGGGTTTTACCGCATTCACTGACTGGATAAAAAAGGAAGTTACCGAAAATAAAGAGCAAAAACTTATTGAAGCAAATAAAAACAAAATAACAAGCTTAATTAAAAAAGCAGAAGAGGAAGTAAGAAATGGACAAGCTGATTTAGAAAAATTGTACACCAAAACAGCAAAACTAGCGCAGAAAGCATCTGAAGAAATTGATGATGCTTATGACGAGTTATCTAGTAGGTTAAGTGCAAATATAAATGATGCAATAAGCACTGCCAGAAACAATATTAGAATAGATGCCTACAGCTACATAGAACAAAATGTTGATAATGATGCGCTCAAAGCTGAATTAGAACGTTTAAGCGAGCTATATACAGAA
>JAQTSO010000063.1 GCA_028711215.1 Endomicrobiaceae bacterium
TTCTGCAACTTGTTCGGGAGTATATGACTGTTCGAGATTTTGTAGAGTGTCTATACCGACTAATGCGATAACATTATCAGGAATGATTTTTGCAGTTTCAATAATAACAAAACCACCCATAGAATGCCCTATAAGAATAACTTTTTGTGCATTAATTTTTTTGATAACTGATGCAACATCCTGAGCGAAAGATTCCATTGTATAAACTGTTCTCTCTTTTCCTGATTTACCGTGACCGGCTAAGTCTAAAGTTACTACACGATATTTTTTTGAAAAATAAGGAACCTGATTTTTCCAGACAGAACTGTTACAACTCCATCCGGGTATAAAAACTAAAGTAGTATCACCTTTTCCATAAACTGAAAAAGAAATAGGGACTCCGTCTTTTGAAATTGCTGTTTGGGTTTTTGCAAAACTTACAGAACTAAATGTAAACATCAAACATACAAATAATAGGACAACAAACATTAATTTTCTTTTCATAATTTTCCTCATATTTATAAATGTAAAAGCTAATATGGATTATATTTAATATTTTGAATTAAGACAATATAAATTTTAAACAAATAATTCGTAGGCGATATATGATAAAAGGATTCAGAATAAAAGTCAGTTGGTTGATATATAGAAAAAATACTGCTTAAATTGACTAATATATAAATTTAGAATATAATCGTTCTGTATGTATAACCCGATAAAAAATATCAAAAAAACAGTAGCTGTATTAAGTTTATTTTATTTTTTGTTTTTCGCATATGAAACGGTTTCGCATGTCCACTCGGATTTTAAAGGGCATGACGACTGCCAAATTTGTTCTGTTATAAGTTTATCGCATTCGGTTTCTTTAAATGTTCCGGACATAAATTTCAATATAATTTTAAGTGAATTTCAAATAAAAACTGATAACCGTCCTCAGGTTGAATTTTTTTCAGTTTTTAATTTCAATATCCGTCCTCCTCCTTCTTTAATATAAAAACAAACAATCATTTCAAACTGTTTTTTATTTTAAAGGAGGACTCATGTCCAAAAATGTTTTAATTTTTTCAGTATTTTTTATTTTTATGTGTGCTTCTTATATTTTTGCCGAGCCGTTAAATCCCGATATTTCCGTAATAGGTCAGTTTTATTCAAAATATACAAATGATACGCAAGATGTAAACCATGATAAAACAACAATGAATATAGGTGAGACAGAACTTGTTTTTGAATCAAATCTCAATCCTTATTCAAAAGGGACATTTGTTTTTTCAATATCAAACGACGAAGGGTTTCAAACGGAAGAAGCATATATAACCGTATTCAACGGACTGCCTGACGGGCTTGCATTAAAAGGCGGTAAATACCGCATAGGGTTTGGTAAATTAAATACTGAACATCCGCACAGCTATCCTTTTATGGAAGCTCCGAGAGTAATGTCAGCAATGCTTCCGGGAGAAGAATCGTTTAACGATACATCTGCTCAGGTATCATATTTGCTTCCTCTTACGGATAAGGTTGCATCCGTTGTATCTGTTGACGTATTAAACGGCTCTTCTTTCCATCCTGAAGAAGATAAATATTCGTCCGCATGGGTAGCCAGACTCAGCAATTCTTTTTTGATTAAAGATGTCACTCCTCTTGAAATAGGTTTTTCTTTCACGCAGGGGACAAATAATGTTGAGTGGGATAAAAAAACGACAGTTTTCGGAATGGATGCCAAAACAAAATTAAAACTTTCAAAAACTTCAAACCTTACTATTCAGGGAGAATATTTTTATAACGACAGCGATGTTCTGGTTTCAGAATCAACAGGAGAAAGCATAAATTCAAAACGTTCCGGTTTTTACACTTTTGCAAACCTTTCGTTTTTGCAGAGATGGAATGCAGGTTTGATATACGACCAATACCAGAAACCTGAAGATAAAAATCTTACAGATATGACGGCAAAAATATTTGTAGGATATTCTCTTATGGAAGAAACTACCGTTTTAAGGCTTGCTTATGAAAAGTTTACTCCGCAGGACGGCGAGATATCGGATACTGTAAGTTTTCAGCTTGTATTTATGATGGGACCTCACAAAGCTCATAAATTTTAAAAAATGTTTTACGGAGATTTTAAATGAATAAAAAAATATTTTTATCGGCAGTACTGTTGTTTCTTTCGGTATGTATTGAGGCTTCTATTATAAAAATAGGTGCTTCACTGCCGGATTTGGGTTCAATAGCATCATCTATAGGCGGAGACAAAGTAAGCGTATTTGCAATAGCAAAAAATAATTCAAATCCTCATTTTGTTGAAGTTCTTCCGTCATATATGATTAAAATTTCAAAATGCGACATATTTTTGAAAGCCGGTCTTTCTCTTGACCAGTGGGCTGACCAGCTTATTGAAGGTTCAAGAAACGGAAGCCTTCTTACAGTTGACTGTTCAAACGGAATAACTGTTCTTGATAAACCGCAGGGTAAAGTAGATCATTCAATGGGTGACGTTCATCCGGACGGTAATCCCCATTATTGGCTTGATCCTTCAAACGGTATTATAATTGCATCAACCGTTCTTGAAGCGTTGAAAAAAGCAGATCCTCAAAACAGCATTTATTACGAAAAAAATTATGAGAAGTTCAAATCTGAAGCGGAAACGAGAATTGAAAACTGGAAAAAGGAAATGATGCATATTTCAGGCGAAAAAATTATAAGCTACCATTCTTCGTGGGCGTATTTTGCCTCGGCTTTTAATTTGTCCGTTGTTGCAAGCGTTGAACCTTTTCCCGGTATCCCGCCTACGGCAAAACATCTGGACGGGCTTGTAAAAGAAATTAATGCGAAAAATATTAAAATTCTTTTGCAGGAAAAGTATTTTCCGGACAATGCTCCGGCTTTTTTGGCTTCAAAAACCAAAATAAAAGTTTTTAAAGTGTCGCCGTCATGCGACAATACTGAGGCAGGTTCGTATTTAAAGCATTTTGATGAAATAGTCGGTATGTTAAAGTAATTAAAAAATCAGTCCGTGTGTATTAAAAAATATGCACGGACTGAAAAGGATTTTATATGCTTATATTTCAATATCCGTTCGTAATAAATGCTCTTATTTTATGTTTTATACTTACAGGAATTCACACTTATCTTGGATACCATGTAGTTAAAAGAGAAGTAATCTTTGTTGACCTTGCTCTTGCTCAGGTCGCCGCTTTGGGTGCGGGTTTTGGTATTATGCTGGGCATAGGCAGAGATCATCCCGCAGGAAATTATTTAATATCTTTAGGCTTTACTCTTTTGGGTGCATTTTTATTTGCATTGTTCAGAAGCAGAAAAAAAGTAATTCCTATAGAGGCTTTGATAGGTATAACTTATGCGGGAGCAATTGCTTTGTCTTTTATAGTTCTTGAAAGATCTGCAACGGGAACAGAAGAAATAAAAGAAATGCTGGCAGGCTCAATATTGACGGTTTCATACAATGAACTTTTGTTTGTTGCGGTTCTTTATTCGGTAATAGGGTTAATTCACTGGTTTTTAAGAAATAAATTTTTTGCCGTAACCGAAAATCCGGAATTTGCCGTATCGCAAAAAATGAAAATATGGTTTTGGGATTTTGTTTTTTACGGTACATTTGGTTTTGTAGTAACATCATCGGTTAAAGTTGCCGGAGTTCTTCTTGTTTTTGCTTTTCTTATAATCCCGGCGGTAAGTGCTACGGTAATTATGACTAATACCGTGAAAAAAATAATTTTCGGATGGCTGTTCGGTTTAACGGGTTGTGTTTTGGGGCTTGAGCTTTCTTTAAGACTTGACTGGTCACCCAGTCCGACGATAATAGTTGTTTTTATTGCAATGTTAATTGTCACGGTTTTTGCAAAGTCATTAATTTTAAAAATCAAAGAGGGGAAACTCAAAACAATTAATTAAATTTTGATTTAAAGTTTTTGTAGGCTGCGTATGATAAAACAATGCAGAAAACAAGTAATATACAGCAGTTTTGCAGGCATAGCAGATAATCTCCGCCTTTTAATATGATGTTTCGGAAATTAACAACCGAATAAATAAGAGGATTAAGATAACATATCCATCTGAAAGCCGAAGGAATATTTTCAACCGGAAATAATATTCCTGAAAGTAATATTGCCGGCAGTATTACCAGTATGCTTCCCATCATAGCCTGCTGCTGTGTTTTTGCAAAAGCAGCAATTAAAATTGCAAATGATAAAGCTGATGCAATAAAAAGTATTGCCGTAATCAAGAGCTGCCATATTTCGCCTCTGAAAGGAAGCCCGAATCCGCCTATGCCGACAGTTAACATAAAAGTCATCAGTACCAAGCCTATTAAAAAATACGGTAATATTTTCCCGACCACAATTTCTTTATTTGTAGCGGGGGAAACTATAAGCTTTTCCAAAGTGCCTGTTTCTTTTTCTTTTGTTAAACTCATGGAACTTACAAGCATTAAGACGATAAAACTTGACATAACCAACAGAGCCGGTATCATAAAATCAGCGGTATTCATATAATGATTAAACAATAAACGTGTTTTTATCTGCACCATGTTATTGAAATTTTCTTTTCCGTATTTATCCTTAGCCGTCTGAATAATTATTTGGTTTACATAATTATTTATTTGTTGGGCTCTCTGGGCGTTAGTAGCATCAATTAACAACTGTATTTCTTTACTTCCTCTTTCCATAGCATATTCAAAGCCTTCCGGAGGAGCGATTAA
Source organism: Endomicrobiaceae bacterium (assembly GCA_028711215.1). Taxonomy (GTDB): domain Bacteria; phylum Elusimicrobiota; class Endomicrobiia; order Endomicrobiales; family Endomicrobiaceae; genus Proruminimicrobium. The sequence continues at coordinate 4,688 of JAQTSO010000063.1, forward strand.
AATCGCTTCCGCTTTGTGTTCTTCTATCAGTGATACGGGATCTGCCACTTTATAGGTATCAATATTTTTTACTTCTTTAAACCATCCGCTTGCTATACTCCGCAAAGCAAGTTCTCTGCTGATTTTACCGGGTTTTGAAATTATAATTAACTCTATGTTTTTCACTTCGCTTGTAAGCGCCAGTCCGAACATTGTCATTTGCATAAGAGGTATAAAAAATATTAACGCTATCATTTTCTGATCGCGGAAAATTTGTATGAATTCTTTAATAAAAAAGCCTTTTAAAATATTAATTTTCATTGCGTCACTTCCAAATCTGTTTTAAATTTTTTAATTGAAATAAATATTATTAAAACTGCAAAACATGTAATGCAAAAAAACGGCAACAATAAATCTTTAAAGCCTGCCTCGCTTAAGAAAACGCTTCTGCTTATTAACATAAACCATCTCTGTGGGAAAACTGCCGTTAAAATTCTAAAAAACAAAGGCATATTTTCTATCGGAAATAAAAACCCCGACAGTATAAAAGAAGGCAACACTCCTACTGCAAAAGCAATTTGAGTTGCCTGTTCCTGTTTTCTTGTAATTACCGAAATTAAAAGCCCCAAAGCGAGCGCGCCTGTAATATAAATAATGCATGACAAAACATAAAATAAAATACTGCCTTTAAACGGTATCTCAAAAATAAATATTGAAGACATAAAAATGAGAAAAATATCAAAAAAAGCAAGTATAAAATACGGAATTAATTTTCCTAAAATAATTTCTGTTGCCGATACAGGTGTTGCCAGTAATAATTCCATAGAGCCGTTTTCCCATTCTCTTGCTACTGTAAGCGCCGTAAGAACAATCGCTATTAAGCCAATTATAACCGTTCCAAGTCCGGGAACCACAAACCACCTGCTGTTAAGTTCAGGATTAAAAAGAAAACGGGTTCTTATATTAAAATCAGGTTTACTATCAGATATATTATTACCAGCAAAAACTTCACCGGCTTTATAGGCTATAAGGCTTATATAACTGTTTACTATGCCCGATTTAGCATTGTCTGTGCCGTCTAACAAAAGCTGGATGACTGCAGGTTTATCCTGCTGTTTTATTCGCTGGCCGAAACCTCTAGGGATAATCATAATTGAAGACATATTATTCTGGTTTATTTTTTTGTCAGTTTCAGACTGCTGGTGTAAAGGTATTAAATTAAAATAACTGTTTGAGCCCATAAGCTGTAAAAATCTTCTAGAAGATTCCGTCTGGTCGTTGTCTCTTACGTTAACGTTTACGCCTTTATAATCCAAATCTATTATAAAACCGAAGAATAATACAAAAAGCACAGGAATTCCTATAGCGGCAGCCAGAGTAAAAGGGTCTCTGAGAATATGTTTATATTCTTTCATTGCTATGGAATAGATGCGTCTTATAAATAAGTTCATTTGTTATGCTCCGTCTGCAATGCTTTAAGAAAAACATCTTCCAAACCGGCTTCTGTTTCATCGTATGTTAAAATATTTTTATATTTCAAAATCCAGTTTTCAAAAGTTGTTTTGTTATTTATAAATAATCTCAGTGTTTCGCCGAAAATATAACCGTATCCTATTTTTAAACTTTCAATTTCTGCCAGTATTTTATTTTGAATGCTTTTATCTTTGAATTTAATTTCTAACGGCTTTTGGCTGAAATATTTATTTTTGAGATTTTCAGGAGAGTCAAAATCAACAATATGCCCCTTATCCATAAGGACTATGCGATTGCAGTATATTGCTTCGTCCATATAATGGGTTGTAACAAAAATAGTTTTGCCCTGAGCCGACAATTGTTTAATAAGCTCCCAAAATTTTTCTCTTGTTTTCGGGTCCACGCCCGCCGTCGGTTCATCCAAAAAAATAATTTTAGGCTGGTGCAAAACAGTTGCGCATAAAGCAACCATTTGTTTTATGCCTAACGGAACCGACTGTACAATTTTTAAAGGATTTTCTTTTAAGCCTATAAAATCAAACAGTTCCTGCCGTCTTTTTTTAATTTCAACGGCAGGCATATTATAAAGACTGCCTGAAAAATTTATATTTTCTTCAATAGTTAAATCTTTATACAGAGTTGATTTTTGGGACATATATCCTATTTCTTTTTTTAATATACCGGTTGATTTTGTAACATCTTTCCCGTCTAAAATAACATTGCCGGATGCAGGTTTTAAAATACCGCATAAAACTCTTATTGTTGTTGTTTTGCCTGCTCCGTTTGCTCCGAGAAATCCGAAAATCTCGCCTTTTTTAACATCAAAAGAGATGTTATCAACGGCTTTAAATTTTCCGAAATGAACGCTTAAATTTTTTACATTTATTATATTAGTCATAATTTTTTATTTGTCTCTTAAAAAAATATCCGAGAAATTTTTTAAATTAAATTTTTTTATTATTTCCTGAGGATTTTCCTGCACTATCAAATTGCCGTCATCAAGTACTATAACATGTGAACATCTTAATGCTTCTTCCATATATGATGTTGTTATAACAACGGTCATATCATCGCCGGCAAATTTATTTATCAGAATCCATAATTCCTGACGGCTTAAAGGGTCAACTCCGACCGTCGGCTCGTCCAACAATAACAATTTCGGACGGTTTAACAACACGCACATAAGCCCGAGTTTTTTATACATGCCGCCTGACAATTTTCCGGCAGGTCTGTCTTTAAAATCTGCCATATCCGTTGCAACAAGCAGTTCGTTGCTGCGCGTATTGAATTCTTTTGAATTCAGTCCGTATAAATCACGGAAAAACTGCAAATTTTCCAAACAGGTTAAATCAGCGTACAAACTCGGTTCCTGCGGAAAATAACTTATATCAGTTTTTATATCTTTGAAAAGTCTGCTGTGTTTTTTTTCTTTATAAATAATGTTTCCGGTATCCGGCGACAGCAGTCCTGAGATCAATCTTATTAATGTTGTTTTGCCTGCTCCGTTTGCGCC
>JAQTSO010000064.1 GCA_028711215.1 Endomicrobiaceae bacterium
ATTGCACTTGTTATTGAATCTGTAACAAGCATTTTTTGTTTTTTTGCTCTTGATAATTCTTCCGACAGCACTTTCAGATGAGCCGTAAAGTTGCCGAATATTTTTTTATCCGTTATTTTTAAACTTAAAACGTCTCCGGCAAATGCGGAAATTATTGTTCTGTTGTTTTGTATAAACGAGCTTAAAGCCGATAAAATTTCGGTTATGTTTTCTTTCGGGGTTTTTGAATGGGAAACATTTAATTCAATTTGTTTTATCATATCTGCGTAAATCGCTTTTAAAACACATTCGTTCAGATATTCTTTCTTTTTGAAATAATAATTAAACATGCCTGAATTTACTTTTGCCTTTGAACAAAGTTCTCTTACGGAAAATCCGGACAAACCTTTTTTATGGGCAAGTTCTATTGCCGCTTTAAGTATTTTTTTATCGGTATCAGATCCGATTCGTGCCATAAATCCTCCAATTCTTACACATTTGTGTAAGAATTATAGTATTGTTTTTAAAGTTTGTCAATATTTTTAATTTTTTGTTGTAAAACTTGCGGGTTTTATAAAATTATTATATATTATGTCTGCAGATTCAAATAACAAAAATCTGCATATTATGGATAAAAAATAACCTTATTATTTTAAATATCAAAATTAAAATTCATTATTCATGAGGTTATTTTTTATGTCTAAACCAATAAAATTAGAAAATCTTTCATTATCATTTCCACATAAAATTTGTTTTGAAAATTTTAGTACTCTGATACACAGTGGCAGTAAAATAGCTGTTATAGGTAATAACGGCAGCGGTAAAACAACTTTACTTAAAGCTATTGCCGGATATGAAACTCCTTTGTTTGGCAATATTTATATTCCACCGGAAATTAAAGTAAGCTATGTTCCGCAAACAATTACAGAGCATTCAAATTTAAGCGGCGGACAGAGATTCAACAAAGAACTCAGCCGTGCATTATCAGAAAATCCTGATTTACTTTTATTAGATGAACCTACCAACCACTTAGATATTTATAATCGTAAATCTCTTATGGGAATGCTTACGCGTTTTAACGGAACATTAATTGTAGTTTCTCATGATGAAGAACTGTTAAACAAAAACGCCGGTATTTTATGGCATATAGACGGCGGCAAAATAAAAATTTTTAACGGCAAATACTGCGATTACAAAACAAATGCGGTTTTGACGAAAAATTCTCTGGAGGAAGAAAAGAGAATTCTTGAAAGAGAAAAGAATTCCGCGCATAAAAAACTTATGAAACAACAGGAACGAGCTTCAAAAAGCCGAAAAGGCGGCGAGAAAAAAAGAGAAGAAGCTAAATGGGCGCCGGTTGCTGCAGGAATTAAAAAAAGCGGAGCCGAAGTATCGGCAGGAAAACAAAAAAGCGAAATTTCACAGCGCAGAAATGATATTAATGAACGCCTTAAATCATTGAAAATCAGCGAAGAGATAACACCTTCGTTTTATTTGAATTCTGCTTCGGTTTCTTTTAATCTTTCGGTATCAGGCGGATCAGCGGGATATGAAAATAACGAAGTTCTTACCGACATAAACATTGCAATATCCGCAGGACAAAAAACTGCTCTTATCGGAAGAAACGCTTCAGGCAAAACCACGCTTTTAAGGGCTTTATCAGGCGATCAGAACGTATTAAAAAACGGAGTATGGATAGTCCCCAAAAAAGAAAATATAGGTTATCTGGACCAGCATTATTCAAATTTGGATTATAACACAACAATCATAGATTTTATATCCGCAATTGTTCCGAAATGGACACACGCCGAAATAAGAAAACATCTCAATGATTTTCTGTTTAGAAAAAATGAGGAAGTAAACGAAAAAATATCTCTGCTTTCAGGAGGGGAAAAAGCAAGGCTCTCATTGGCCGCTATTTCGTGCAGAGTACCGCAACTGTTAATTCTTGACGAAATAACCAATAACATTGATCTGATTACAAAAGAACATATTGCCAAAATTCTTTCGCTGTATCCCGGAAGTCTTCTTCTGGTTTCTCACGAACCCGAATTTATAAAAAAAATAGGAATAAATGATATATACGTCGCAGAAAATAATCAGATAAAACTTGATTCTTTATGTAAATTTACAGATTAAAGGTCTTATAAAATTTTAGGTTTTCTTTTTAACGCAAGAAGGATTTTTATATCATCAATAATTTTAACGCAGTCAACCGTTAAAAGCAGCCACTTGCCGTCATGGTATGTCTCTGCTTTTTTATATTCTTTTTGCGTACCGGCTGACAGAGTATTAAGAATTTTATCCGTTTTTGCTCTTTCTTCGGCTCCAAAAACAATTAAAAGTTTAAAACGGTTTTTTTCGGGGACAAAAGAGCAGAATGATTTATTTTTTTTATACCGAAGAACCCACCCGTGTTTTTTACCGCCGTATAACCATTGCGGATTGAATATCCCGGGATAGTTTTGGTTTATCCAGTCTTCAAGTTCCCGCCAGTATGCAAAGGCTTCGGTGCCTGTCCAATCTTTGATTTTTTTATCATCGGGCAAATTGTCAGAACCTGTAATTCTGGTAATTTCAGATTCCATTTATTTGCTTCTGTTTAAAATTTCTTTTATGATTTCATCAAGCTGTTTGTTAAATTCTTCAGGTTTTTCCAGCATAATAAAATGTCCGGCTCCCGGCATTATTCGAAGATTAAATTCCGATAAATATTTACGGTTAACTTCGGCGTTAGTAGGCCATAAATCGGCGTTTAAACACCAAACAGGAGTTTTTATATTCGGAGGATTCGTGCCGTAAGATGTTGAAAACATATTTTCCATAGCGCTCACTCCGACTTTTGGTGATGCGTTAGACATCATATCAACAATTTCATTAATAAGTTTAGGATCGGTTCCAGTTACAAACATTCCTCTTACAAAAGAATCTGTAGTCTTTTTAAAATCGGCTTTAAAAGGTTTTACAAATTCTACAACTTGTTCCGGAGTATACGCTTCTTCCAGATTTTGTATAGTATCTATACCTACCAAGGCAATAACATTGTCGGGAATAATTTTTGCAGTTTCTATAATAACATAACCGCCCATGGAATGGCCTATAAGAATAACTTTTTGCGCATTTATTTTTTTAACTACAGAAGTGACATCCTGGGCAAAAGATTCCATTGTATAAACCGTTCTTTCATTTCCTGATTTGCCGTGACCGGCTAACTCTAAAGTTACTACACGGTATTTTTTTGAAAAATAAGGAACTTGGTTTTTCCATACGGAACTGTTACAGCTCCAGCCAGGTATAAAAACTAAAGCAACATCGCCTTTACCGTAAACTGAAAAAGAAATTGGAACTCCGTCTTTTGAAACTGCAGTTTGGGTTTTTGCATAAACGGTATTATTGAACAGAAGTACAAGACAGACAAATAACAAGACGACATATGCTAATTTTCTTTTCATAACTACCTCTCAAATATATAATCTTATACGAATTATATGTAATATTTCCAATTAAGACAAGATTTGTTACAATACTGAAAATAGAAAGCAAATGAATAACCCTAAAATTTCGGTAATTATACCCGTTTACAACGGAGCAAAATATATTAATCAATGTCTGGACAGCCTTATAAACCAGACATTAACAGATATTGAAATTATATGTGTTAATGACGGTTCAACCGACAACTCGCCTGAAATTTTACAACAGTATTCAAACAAAGATAAAAGAATAAGGATTATAAACCAAAAAAATTCAGGATCTGCCGAAGCAAGAAACAGAGGGATTGATATTTCAACAGGCGATTATCTGTCTATTGTTGACTGCGATGATTTTTTTGATTTAAATATGCTTGAATCTCTCTATAATCATTCCGTAAAATATGATACCGATATAACACTGTGCGGAGCAAGGACTTTTGATGATAAAACAAAAGTTGTTAAAAATATAAATGCAATAAAATTTGAACTTTTGCCTGATAAAGAGGTTTTTTCTTCAAATGATGTTGAACATCATATTCTTCAGCTTTGTATTAACTGGTGCTGGGATAAACTGTATAAAACTTCTTTTATAAAAAGGAATAAAATTTATTTTCACGACACACAAGTACATAATGATACTTTTTTTGCAACATATTCTTTAATAAAATCTGAAAGGATTTCGGTTTTAGATAAAATATTATGTACATACAGAATAAATGTTGACACATCTGCCACAGCCCGTTCAAAAAGAATGAAGTATCCGTTATCTTTTTATGAAGCACTGATATTTTTAAGAGGACATTTGATAAAAGATAATACTTTTGAAACATTTAAAAAGAGTTTTGCAAATTTTGCGATGGATATATTTTACGGATATTATAAATCCGTAAACGTTAACTTTAAATGCGCTTTTATCGAGAATATGGGAATTAAAGGATTTAAAAGAAGAGATTTTATTAAGTTTAAATATTATATGCTTTACGTTATACTTTCTCACAAACCGTTAATCATACTTTCAACGGTTTTTCTGCCTTTTGTAATAATTATAAAAAAAATAATACGTTTTAGATAATTACAATTTTTTTTGATTATAAAAAAACAAAATAAAACCTATAACCAAAAAAGGCAGGCTTAGAATCTGCCCCATATTTAAAATCATATTGTTTTCAAAAACAGACTGGTTCTCTTTTACAAATTCAATTAAAAATCTGCATGAAAAAACAAGAATTAAAAATAATCCGAAAATTTTACCTTTTATGTCCGCAAATGTAGTTTTTTTATAAACGGCTGATAATATAAAGAAAATAATAAAATAACATATTGCTTCATATAATTGGGCAGGATGACGCGCAACATGATCAATTTTTTGAAAAATAAAACCGAAATCAGAATTAGTTGGTTTTCCTATAATTTCCGAATTCATCAGATTACCCAATCTTATAAATCCGCCTGCAAGAGGAACAACGATACAAATTTTATCTAAAAGAACAACTATGTTCTGTTTATATTTTTTGCAGAAAATTAAAATGACAATAAAAACGCCGACAGCTCCGCCGTGGCTTGCCAGCCCCTGATAACCCGTAAAAATAAAATTTCCATTTTTATCAAAGGAAAACGGAAGAAAAATTTCAAAAATATGTTTTGAGTAATATGCAAAATCGTAAAACAAACAATGACCCAGTCTTGCCCCTGCTACGGCTCCTATTATTATAAAAATAACCAGATTGTCGATTTGTTGACGGGGATATTTTATTTTTGTAGAAGCGCTTTCATTTATTTTTATAAATAATAAATAGGCAACTATAAATCCCGTTGCAAACAGCAATGAATAATATCTTAATTCAAAAGAAAGTATTTTTATTATAACGGGCTCAATATTCCAAACAATTTGCATTTATTAACTCTTATTAAATTTTTTAAAAGACACGGCAAACTTATACAATTACAACTCTTTTTCAACGGCTATTTCATCGCAGTCGGGAAATTTCGGACAGTTTATGCAAACTTTCCAGACTTTGTGAGGCAAATCATCTCTGCTTATTGTTTTAAATCCTAATTTTTTAAAAAAATCGTCGATATAAGTTAAAGCAAAAACTTTTTTAATTCCCAATTCTTTTGCTTCTTTCATACAGGCAAAAACAAGTTCCTTTCCGATTCCTTTACCCAGAGTGTCTTTTGAAACGGCAAGAGATCTTATTTCTGCTATATCTTCCCAAAAAATTTCTGAAGCGCAACATCCCTGAACGATTCCGTTTTCATTTTCATAAACGAAAAAACTTCTTATTGATTCGTAGATGTCGTTTAGAGAACGGGCCAGCATTTTTTCTTCTTTTGCATAAACATTTATAACGGTCTGAATGGCTTTAGCGTCTTTTATCAGCGCTTTTCTTATCATATAAATTCCTCTTTTATCCCAGAGCTACATCTAAAATCATCATTACCAAAAATCCTAAAACTGCACCGCCTGTCGCCAAATCGGCATTACCGCTTCTCTGCGATTCCGGTATAACCTGTTCAACAACAACAAAAATCATTGCGCCTGCCGCAAATGCCAACGCATACGGTAAAACAGGCTGGGCTATTACAACCGCAACAGCTCCTATTACCGCAAATACAGGTTCAACTACTGCAGAAAGCTGTCCGTACCAAAAACTTTTAAATTTAGAAAAATTTTCACGCCTCAGCGGTGCAGAAATCGCAAATCCTTCGGGAAAATTCTGTATTCCTATTCCGACAGCCAATGCAACGGCGCCTGAAAGAGATGCCCCATCAAAGCCGGAAGCAACTGCCCCGAAAGCAACTCCTATTGCCAACCCTTCCGGTATATTATGTAACGTGACTGCCAAAACAAGAAGCGTGCTTCTCTTCCAGCTTGTTTTTATCCCTTCGGCTTCATTATTTTGAAAACCAAGATGAAGATGAGGCAGAATCTTATCTATTAATCGTAAAAACAAAGCTCCTGCCAAAAATCCTGCTGAAACGGGTAGCCATTTTGGAACATTCATGCTTTCAGACATTTCTATTGCGGGAGCAAGAAGAGACCAAAAACTTGCCGCTATCATTACTCCGCCTGCGAAACCGAGCATTGCATCAAATTGTTTCTGGTTAAATTTTTTATTAAAAAAAACGAGACTTGCACCCAGAGCAGTGATCCCCCAGGTGAATATTCCCGCCAGAAGAGCCTGCCAGACAGGATTTAAATTTTGGAATTCAATCATTTTATTCCTTATTAATTCGTATTGAAATGATTATATCAATTTATTCAATATTTTCCTGCATTTAATTCTCTAATTAATGCAATATGTTTTAAATTCAACATACTCCGCTATTTATTTTTATTTTTTATATTTTTTAAGCGTAAGTGTATTATATAAAATTAAATTTATTTAGAATTAATTTTTAAAAGAGTTATAATACATAATGTTTATTTATAATTTATAAAAGGGATTTATTATGAATGCGGGAAAGTGCGCTTTAGAAGACAGACAAAAATCAAAAGGTTTAAAATTATTTTCAATATCATTTGCGCACGCATTAAACGACTGCTATTCAAATTATATGCAAACGTTACTGCCGTTTCTGGTATTGGCAGGTTTTAGCATAAGCAAGAGTGCCGTTTTAATTTCTGCTTTTACAATAAGCTCTTCAGTTTTACAACCGATTTTTGCCTATCTTGTTGACAGGAAGAATAAAAGCTGGATGGTATATGTAGGTACCGTCTGGATGGGTACGTTGTTAAGTTTAGTAGGATTAGTAAGCAATTATACGTTGATGTTTATAATGGTCACATTGGCAGGTTTTGGAACGGCCGCCTTTCATCCTCAGGCATCTGCAATGGTTACGGCAATAAGCGGCAATAAAAAAGGGTTGTATCAGTCTGTATTTGCCACGGCAGGAAATATCGGTTTTGCGTTTACTCCGTTAATCATCGTTCCTTTTGTAAAAGAATTCGGATTAAAAGCGACTCCTTTATTTATAATACCTGCTTTGTTGGTAGGGGTTTTGCTGAGAATAACTTCTCCCAAAATGGCGTTAAGCAAAGATGACGTAAATCATTCTACGTCAAAGGCTTTAAAACAGAATTGGAAAAGTCTGACAAAAATAGTTATAACCGT
>JAQTSO010000017.1:0-28907 GCA_028711215.1 Endomicrobiaceae bacterium
TTTATCTCCCAACACTTTTGTTATCGCTGCTGTCAATGTCGTTTTACCGTGGTCAACGTGTCCGATTGTCCCTACGTTTACATGCGGTTTTGATCTATCAAATTTCTCTTTTGACATTTTCTTCTCCCTCCGATTTATTTACTTTTACTAATTTATTAAAACTCCTAAGCCGAGGATGGGAATTGAACCCACGACCACCTCCTTACCAAGGAGGTGCTCTACCACTGAGCCACCTCGGCAAACTCAGAGTATAACTCTCTAAAAAAGCGGGAGACGGGAATCGAACCCGCGTGGCCAGCTTGGAAGGCTGGAGCACTACCATTGTGCTACTCCCGCAAATGGGGGCGAATGGATTTGAACCATTGTAGGGCAGAACCCGACAGATTTACAGTCTGTTGCCATTGACCGCTCGGCCACACCCCCATAATTTCAAAAAACGAAAAAAAACACCCTCGTTATCTGAGAGTGTAAGTATTGTATATAAAAATGTTATAAATGTCAACCCAAATATTCAATGATGTTTTTTTGTAATGAAAATAACAAAAAAAATTATATTTTTTAAAATAAAATATAATAAAACCATTGAAAAAAAAGATATATGTACTATACTATAACTGCGAGGAGGACTATATGGAAAGACATTGGCATAAAATTACCAACAAAAAAGCATTTACACTGGTTGAACTGGTGATTGTAATTGTGATTGTTGGTATTTTGTCAACTATTTCTGTTTCAGCCTACTCTTCGCTGTCACTTAAAGCTATTGAGGCAGAAGGTGCATCTCTGGTAGGCTTTATAGTAAACAACGAAGTTACCTACCAAATAGAAAATGGTGACTTTTGGAATGTTCCTACCCCGGTAAAACAGTCTGATGTGATTGGTGTTGATTTAAATATTTCAAAATATTTTCAAACATTTGAAGCAACTGTAAGTACCGATGATGAAGGAGAGGATTTTGTTTTTGTAGTTTTAAAAGGCACATATAAAGGAACTGATATTACTATGTCGTTAGGTCGTTCTGCTAGTGGTTATATGACAGATATTCTTAAGGGTGAAGATGCTACAAATGTAAGTTTGGCAAAATCTATCTGTCAACAAAAACGTAATCGTCATAGAGAGCAAAATAACAATGGAAAAGATAATGGTGGAAACGGGAATAATGATAAATCCGATGACCCAAGCGATGATAATAGTCAGGGGCAAGGAACAGGAAATGGTAATGGCAACAACGGTAACGGAAATGGCAACGGTAATAATGGTAACGGAAATGGTTAGAAAGTTAATGATTTGTCAACATATGTTTTATATTCCCTTGTAGGTTGAGGGAGTATTTTTTGTTTGTGTGTATGGCAATTTTGTAAATTTGCATTATTCTTTGTATATGTGCTAGAATCACCGGTGATATGAATATTTGCAAATCGTTTTTTCTGTGTGTGTTATTTTTTTTGTGTTTTGACACGGTTTTTTGCCAAGACCTCATGGTTTCATTTATTGACAAAACTGACACTAATAATGTGAAAATTGAGTTAAATCAAATATTACAATTGGAAGGATTGAGTTTGAAAAATATAAATTCCGGCATGAATGTATTAATACCATATTATATAAAGAACAATATCCAGTATCCTTACTTTTATTTTCTGGATTTAAGGTTTAAGTCTTATGTAATCAATTCAATAAAATCAAATATAATTAACGGAATGCCGCCAAACTCTATAAAGTACAAAATTTTAAGAATTAGGCAAAATTTTAATGATTCAAATATCTATGCTTCAACTTTTGTTACATTCAATGATTTAATAGAAATTGAATGTTTTATTGTAAAAGATAAAAATACATTTAAAGTGTTATGGCCCAGTTCTAAGAGTAAAGACAAAACAAATAGATTATTATTTTCCATTAAGGATTTGGTTTTAAAGGGACAGATAGAAAATGAAATATTAGACAGATACAAAATTGAAAACAGAAAAACAGAATGACTATAATAGAACAAAAACAAAATCTTGTAGATATTTTTAAAACAATAATAGTTCCGCTTTTAGTCGGGATTTGCTTTATTGCATGGCTCATATATCTTTTTAAATCTCCTGTAATAATGTTTCCGTCAGTGCTAATCCTTTTTTTCATAATTTACTTTATTTCCGGTTATATTTTTGGCGGTATTTTACTTTCATTTGCTATTTCAGCTGCAATGTTCAGTATTTTTTTTGCAGATACAGCATACATGCAAATTTTACTTTTGTGTGAGATTATATGGATAATACTTGTTTTTTTTACGGTTGAACATCACAGAATCAGATATATCACAATAAAAAAACAAGCACATGTTGATAATGAAGTTCTAAGCAGAGATATTGCACTTTTACAATCATCAATTGATGAAGATGAAAAAAAATCGGAAGATTTCACACAAAGAATGGAAATATTTCAAACTTTTGAAACTATTATTGCATCCCTTGAACAAGCACTTAGTGAAAAAGAATTATTGAAATTAGCTTCCGAACTTACTATAAGATTTATAGGTAAAGGAAAGTGGAAAATAAAAAGGTATTCACATAGAGATATTTTTGCCAAATATGTTAGAACAAATAATAGACCCCTGCTTATAACTGATACTTCTAATGACAAAATATTTGCCCCCAATAATTACAAGAAGTTTACTTCAATTGTTGTTATCCCAATAGAAGTTGACGGCTATTTCTGGGGTATTATCAAGGGAGTATCCATTAAAGAAAATGAAAAATTTACAGATTCGGATCTTAGACTTTTATCAGTATTAACAAATATTCTTGGAACAATTTTAAACAATACTATACTGATAGAAAAAGTTTCGGCTCTTGCTATTACAGATGGTTTGACGGGGCTTTTTACCAAAACATATTTTTTTGAACGTTTGAAAGAAGAAATAGAACGCGCAAGAGTTAACAATTTGTCATTAATTATTGCAATGATTGATATTGATCATTTCAAAACGGTTAACGATATGCACGGACATAAGGCGGGCGATGTATTGCTCAGACAAATTTCTGATATTTTAAGAAAAAAATTTAGAGAAATAGATATTTTAGCACGATATGGCGGTGAAGAATTTATTGTATTATTGTCTCATATACAAATGAAAGAAGCAATTCAAAAATTAGAAGAGTTAAGAAAATTTATTGAAAGAGAAAAATTCTTCTTGCCGGTTGAAAGTTTCAACCCTATTCAAATTAAAAAAACAATAAGTATAGGACTGGTTGATTTGAAAAGTGAAACTAATGTTGAAGATATAATTAATAAAGCGGATATTGCCTTATACAAAGCAAAAAAAACAGGAAGAAATAAAACTTGTATTTATGAAACAAAATGAAATTTAAATATATTATTAAAAACATCTTTATTCTGATATGCTTTTTCATAGCATACTTAAATGTGTCTTTGGCACAAACCCAGTATGTTTTATTACTTTTTTTGGCACCAATAGCTGTATTTTTTGCAAGAGACTGTAAATGGTGCTTATTTTTTTTCTGGATAGTAATAAATGCTACAGCATTTTTAACATTTGGATACTCATATTTAACGCTGCTTATGTTTGCTATGAGTTTTATTTTGGTATTGTGTATAAATTATTTTTTAAATCCAAGTGCTATTGATGATATAGAAATGCAAAAAAACAATGAATTATTAAGGAAAATGAAGGAACAGCTAGAGAAAAACCAAGAAATTACTTTATCAAAACGTAAAATTCTTGAAAAAAAATTAGAGAATATAATGCAACTGTATGTCATATCAAAAGATTTAACAACAAAAATTACAATAGAAGACACAACTAAAATGTTAACTGATGCACTATCATCAAAACCCGGCATATTTGCTGTTGCCATTGTTGTAAAACGAAACGGAAACTTAACACTTATGTCATGTTCAAAACAAGAATTAATAGAAAACTGTATTGCTACCATAAAAAATAACGCTAATCAAATTGAGCAACTGACAGGTTCACAGCGTATTGATTTTTTATATCCGATTGCAAATAAAGCAGTTATTTCATGGACAATCAGATTAAACAATGATTTTTTATCTTCTATATTTTTGGCAGTGGAAGAAGATTTTATCCAAAATTATGTAGATGAAGGAAAAATATTTCTACCTCATTTAACACTTAGTGCAAAAAGAGTATTACTGTTTAGCCAACTAAATGACAGAGCCCGAGTTGACGGATTAACAGGTTTATATTTAAGAAGATATTTTATGGAAAGACTTCACACAGAAATTCAAGTTGCAAAGAGATATAAAACAGATTTTTATATTATGATGCTTGATATAGATTTTTTTAAAAAAGTTAATGATACTTACGGGCATGTGGTGGGCGATAAAGTTTTAAGCACCATATCCAAGATAATTACATCTTCTGTTCGTCCGGGAGATATTATAGGACGATATGGCGGTGAAGAATTTATAGTCATATTACCAATGGCATTAAAAAAGCAAGCTATTGAAATAGCAGAAAAAATAAGAAAAAATATTCAAACATATAAATTTATAGAAAACAATATATCATTTTCTGCAACAATCAGCATAGGTGTTACTAAATACACCGAAAATTTAAATGAGGATAATTTAATTTCAATAGCAGATAATGCTCTTTATCAGGCAAAAAAAGAAGGCAGAAATAAGGTCGTTTTAATATAGATATAGTTTAAAATTGTCTTAATTTAAGGATTTTTCGTTATAAGATCAATAGCTTTGTTGGCCAAAAGCAATCCGAAGATTCCGGTTATCACAGGAGTGCTGCCTAGTATTTTGGGTCCCCCGTTTTTTCCAAAGTTTTTGTTGTCTTCATCTGATAGCGGAATTGCTTTTATTTGCGGTGATTGTTCCGAAAACACACAAGGAATCCCTTTGGATATTCCCAGTTTTCTTAAATCCCCCCTCAATCCTTCTGCCAATTTACAATGATGGGTGTCAAACACGTCAGCATATTTTATTGAAAAAGGATCAGTTTTCAATGCAGCTCCCATAGATGAGATTATTTTTATATTATTTTTATAGCAATATTCTATAAGTCTTAATTTTGGGTTGTATGAATCTATTGCATCTATTACAATATCGACTTTATGTTCGAATATTTTTTCAAACGTATCTGTATTAACAAACAATTCAAAAATTTCAACATTACATTTTGGATTTATATCCAAAACTCTGCTTTTAGCTAAATCAACCTTTGACTTTCCTATTGTTGAGTGTGTTGCATATAACTGCCTGTTTATATTAGTAATTTGAACTTTATCAAAGTCAACTAGCTTTAAACTGCCTACTCCCAATCTTGCCAGAATTTCAGTTGTAAAACTCCCCACAGCACCAAGACCTATGACTGCAACTTTGGCATTAAATATTTTTTTTAAATTATCTTTGCCTAATAATAATTCCGTTCTTAAAAATTGTTCCATAAATTTATGCCAAAAAAATTATTATGCTTTTTGCTTCCTTATTTCTTATGCTTTCAGCTTTTGCTCCAATAATTTTAGCACCGGTTATTGTATCTTTATCTCCACAATTCCAGGTGATTTCAATTTTTTTTATTTTTGATGTTGTCAAATATGTGCTCTTTTTTGATTTATTGATATAAATAATATCCGTAGTAGAAAATAATTTTATACAATACATTCCATTTTTATCGAAATAGCTTGAATGAATAATTGGTTTTAATTGAAATACCAGTTGTCCGTTATTATCAAGAATAAATGGTTTTCTGCCAAGAGACATTGTTAACCACATATCAATAAATTCTGCCGTTGAACCGCTTAGCCTTGCTACAAATCCTCTCCCCCAATTTCTCTTATCGGGAAATGCCGATGAAGAAATAAATGATGAATTTTCTAAAATACTTCTGCCATAAACTTCAGGATTCATAAAACATGGATTACACTTTCTTAAAGCATCAAAAAATTCTTCATAAAGACCTGCATTAAGCAATTCAAGAATATATTTATATTCCATATGCATCCAAATAGATTCATTTTCAAGCCAACCCGGCGAAAACACCCTGGTTCTGCCGATTTCATTAGATTCTGATTTTAATGAGGCACAAACTTTGTACATACTTAAAGTCTTATCATATAGTTGACTTTTTTTCATTGATATAAAATGTTTTCTGACATTTTCCTTATTAAATTCTGTTTTTGGATAATGAACTTCAGATTCTAAAAACAGAGGCAAAGAATGTCTTTTAAATTTAGAAACTTTAACACATGGTAAGCCCTTTATGCTTTTTGTATCAATTTTTTTGTAATCAACGGCTTCATAATTAAAATATGTAAAATATAAACCGGATTTTTTATCTATAGCTTTTTTTAATCCGATATCTATCTTCTTAACAGCTTTTTTTATAAAATCTAAAATATCATGAGCTTGAATTTCTTCTTCAGTTCCTTCAATACCCAAGATAATTGATTTTCTGTATGCTTCTCTAAGAGAGGTTGCATTATCCCAAAAATCAAATGATGTGACTTTTTTATCCAATAATTTGGATAATTCTTTAAAAAATAATGATAGTTCCACAGGGATACAGATTTTTTCATTTTTATTTTCTTTAAGAATATCTGCAAAAAACAGCATCATTCTTTTTAACTCAAAAGTTTCAGGTGTTGATGATCCGAATAAGCCGGGAAGCCCGTTTAAAGAATCATACCAGCCGGGTTTATCTGATTCCATTTCTATACCGATTCCTTCCGGATCAAGTGCAGAAAATTTAACAGTCATTAATGTCATAAATTTAGATGCCAGATTTGTTGTATAAATATCACCTTTGCCGTTTTTTATCCTTAAAGCATTAGGATTAATTTTTCTTGATTTGATGAGATTTATTTTTTCTTCCGATTTTGTTATAGAGCCGTACTGTCTTACCAAACCGTCTGGTGTTAGAACATGTTTGCGTGTTCTTGGCAAAACATAATGGTCACAATCAAAATAAGTATAGGATTTATCTTTAAAAAACAAATCATTTTTATTTTCAGGATAAATAGCAAGATAACTTTCTATTAAATCCAAATTATATGTCCAATGGTCAACCCAAAAACCTTCTCCGTGATTTGCATCATCAATTGCTTGTGCTAAAGCAACTGCTTTGGATACAAAATCTTCAAGTTTTATATTTGTTTTTATATTTGAAGATTCAATAAACATTGCCAGTTCTCCCGGTTCAAATCCTTTGCTGAAAAAAGATTTAAGTTTATTTTCATCCTCTTTTGATGTTAAATCTTTAGCTAATTCTTTAAAGTTAACACTGTTTACGTCCATATCATAATATGTTCCTTTAACAACCAAAGGATTACATGCATCCATTTGAATTAAATTATAAAAAACTTTAATTGCACTATCTTTAACATTTGGATTGAAAAATATATCTCTTCTTCTGTTTTGATTTACATCTCTGAAATTTCCGTTACCCTGCGAATAATAACTTGGTGCTAGCTGAAAATCATTATAATCTCTTTCCAAATCACCGTGTTTTCTTGAATAAACATAATAAATTGATGATTTATCATTATATTTAAACTCTATCGGAAGCCCTCCACGCATAACATTATCAAGATATGTTTGTCTACAATACATATCAAATTGAGGGATTGCCGATTTTGTTGCAATATTATTTGTAATTGATTCAATAAGTTCTTTATTTTCTTTTTGTTTGGCGTCAAAATATGAAACATCTATTTTTTTTATAAATTTGTTTAAGGATGTAACGCTGTCGATATGCCCTACAACAGAATAGACAGAAATTGATTTGCCTGAAATAATATTTTCTTTAACATAACTGAAAGCGGACGGATATTTATTACTTGCAAATTGTGATTTCGGATACTTAAAGTTTTCGTTAAATAACTTTTCCGGATAACCAAAGCTATTATCTGAACCGAATAAAATATCAGGGTCAATAATTATGTCTGTTTTTTTTGTTTGTTTATTTTGAGTAAATGCAAAATAGAAATTACCCTTCGTTATTTCAACAACTTCGGGTCTGTCTTCAACTTCAACTTTCAATCTAAAAAACGGAACTCCGGTTTTATCAAAGTTATCGACCGTTGCCCATGCCTGAATAGTTGTTGACATGAATTTTTGTGCATATGCATTCATATAATAAGGCAATATTTTCGGCATACCGTCAACAATCTCTACGGTCATATTTGTTTTTGATATATTTTCAACAGATACTCTTCTCATAAGACCTGCTACAGGCTGATTGGGCAATGTAAAATATTTAACAATTGTTTTTATTCCTATAGATTTGTTTATTTCTTCCAAAATAAGTTCATATGCTGAAACATACATGTTCTGTTTGATGTTTTCTAAATCTGCTGAATTATTTATAAACGGTTCATAACAAATTGTTTGATTGGCTTTTTTGATTTTTAAAAATGTTCTAAACCCGAAAGTATTGACCAATGAATAAGAAACATTTGCAGGATAGAATTCCATTATGGAATAATTTTTATTTTTTATTCCGAAAGAACAAATGCCCTGTCCTCGGTTAACATAAAAAGCCCACATTGGAATACCTTTTAGTCCGGCTATACCCGGAAAAAAACTGGAAAAATTTGGAGCTAGATTATAGTTTTCAATAACAAATGTGCCACTTTCATTTAAGTAATAATTAAACTGTTTTTTCATTTCCATCCTCTTTATCTTAGTTATTTTCCATATGTTTTTTTATAAATTTTTAATAATTATATGAATCTTTTAAAAAATAATTTTGTTTTCTTTCAACATTTCATTAAAATTAGAATCAAATGCATATGCGTACTGTTTATCCAATCCATATTCATATATTTCTTTAATCTTTTTTCGCAATACATCCCTAGGTTCTGAACTTGTTATGTATTCCAACATTTTCTCAAGAAATTCTATAGTTTTTTTCTGTTCTTCTTTTTTGTCATTATTAATAAGATTTAAATTTTTTATTATACTAATATACTCTTTTACTTCAGATAAAGAATAGTTATTTAATATCTCATTTTTATATGTGTAAATAAGGACTTCACCTAATGCCTGAACATAAGTTTGAAATAAATCTTCATTTGTAAAATTGAATATTTCTTTTATGTTTTTTTCCGTAATACCATCATTCATTTTTTTTATTCTATATTTTTCCGATAATAAATCTAGAAACCCTTCAGCTATCATTATATTTAATCTTATGGTTGGATGTATTTTATCTATAAAAAAATTATATCCGATAATTTCATTAGAATCATATAATTTATTAAATATATCTAAACACGGAATTTCGTACTTATCAGCCAAAAATCTTATAATTTCATTTTGATATGTTGTTGGTCGTTGTCTTGATATATTATCACTGTTTACAATATTTATTGCTTTAAGGTAGTAGTCATTAGCTTCCTTTATGTTTCCCTGTTTTTCATATATTTTTCCCATTCTGTAAAAAATATGGGATTGATTGTCTTCATGAATATTGTTTAAACAAAAGACTAAAGCCTGTTTATATTTGCCTTCTGTAAATAAATTATCAATAAAATCAAGATTATCCATTAACTGTTTATTGTTTTTTAAATTGCTGACATTTTCTGTTAAAAAACCGGCATAATTACCTGCTATTGTGGATATATATATATCATCACCAAAACTTTTTGCAAGCCTTATTATGCTTTCATACATGTAATGGAAATCGTTGATTTTTTTTGAATAAGCACTTAGGATCTTGAATACATTTAAATTATAAAAAAAATAATATTTTGTCTTTTGAAAACAATACGTTGTATCATTTGTTCCTGCATATACAATAACTATGCCTTTATTGAAAGGGTGCGTATATCTGTACAAATAGTAACTGAAATATTGATGAATAAGCCTGTTGCCAACGTTGGAAAGATCTATTAATTGGACGTCTTTATCGTTTATTTTATCTTCTATATTATAATCCAAAATCTTTGCAAATGATATTTTACAATGATATGGAATCCCTTTTGCAGACGATTCACCAATTATATAAACATATTGTTTATTACTGTTTTTTGATATATTTTTTGCAAATAAAGGAAACACCTGTAAGGCGAATTCAAACAAAAATAGCGAAAAAAACACCAGTAAACAAATAGACAATAAAAAATATATTATTTTTTTAAAAATCATATTAAATGTTATTTTTTAAAAACTCTTTTAAATATAAAATCAACGCTTTTAAAATGTGATTTTAAATCGCAGTCTCTTTTTATTTCTTTCGGTGATAAATATTTTTTCATTTCATTGTTTTCAAGAGCTACGGATTCTAAACTTATTTGCTTTTCTCTGGCTTCAAATGCTAATTTTTGCATCAAAGCATAAGCATTTTCTCTTGTAAATCCCTTATCAACAAGTGACAATAAAAGCGTTCCGGAAAAAATAACATCTTTGGTTTTATTTAAATTTAACTGCATATTTTCAGGATATACATTAAGATTTGCCAGCATTCCCTGCATTCTTATAAGCATATAATGTAACAATATTGAGGCATCAGGCATCATAATTCTTTCGGTGGATGAATGACTGATATCTCTTTCATGCCATAAAGCAATATTTTCCATTGCAGTCATAGAGTAGCCTCTTAAAAGTCTTGCAAGACCGCAAATGTTTTCAGATATTATAGGGTTTCTTTTATGTGGCATAGCTGATGAGCCTTTTTGTCCTTTTGTAAAAGGTTCTTCTGCTTCTGCAACTTCAGTTCTTTGTAAATGTCTTATTTCAACTGCAATTCTTTCTAGGGCACTTGCCGTATGTGCAATTGCCGAAAAATAAATTGAGTGTCTGTCTCTGGGAACTATTTGTGTTGATACAGGTTCAGGTTTAAGATTCATTTTTTTACAAACATATTGTTCTACTTTCGGATCAAGATGGGCAAATGTACCTACAGCACCTGAAATTTTGCCGTAACTGACGGTCTCAAGGGCATATTCCAATCTTTCTTTTGATCTTTTCAGTTCACTGTACCATCCGGCCACTTTTAGACCAAATGTTGTCGGTTCTGCATGAACGCCGTGTGATCTTCCCATAGTGGGAGTATATTTATATTTTTTTGCAAGTTTTTCCGTTATAACACATAGAGTTTTTGTTTCTTTTATAAGCAATAAACAGGCTTCTCTCATCTGTGCGCCGAGTGCGGTATCTAGAACGTCAGATGAAGTCATTCCCAAATGTAAAAATCTTGCTTCAGGTCCTACACTTTCAACAATACCGGTTAAAAAAGCAATAACATCATGTTTAACTGTAAGTTCAATCTCGTTTATTCTATCAATATTTATTTTTGCTTTTTGTTTTACTTTATCAACAGCTGATTTTGGTACCGTGCCTAATTTTGCCATTGCTTCGGCAGCATAAATTTCAACGTCTAACATTTTTTTGAATCTGTTTTCGTCAGACCAGATTTTTCCCATCTCAGGTTTTGTGTATCTTGATATCATATGTTCCTCTCTATCACCTTTTTTATTGCTAAAGGATATATTTCATGTTCTATTTTTAAAACTTTCTTTGCCACTTCTACGGGACAATCTGTATCTGAAATATCAATTTCTTTTTGAATGATTATATTACCTGTATCGTAATTTTCATCGGCAAAATGAACAGTTGCTCCTGATTTTTTTTCTTTTGCTTTAACAACAGCCTCATGTACAAAATGTCCGTACATTCCTTTTCCGCCGAATTTTGGAAGTAATGCCGGATGAATATTCAGTATTTTCTTTTTATATTGTTGCACTATAATCTCAGGGAGTTTTTTTAAATAACCTGCCATACAAATAATATCAATGTTTTCATTTTTTATTATTTCAAACAATTGTTTGTTGTATTCAGTTTCCCCCAAAGAGTTATAATCCAAACCTACTGCTCTGATATTTGATTGTTTTGCTCTTTCCAATCCAAATACATCAGGTTTATTTGATACAACTACCGAAACACAGGCAATGTTTTTTAATATTCCGCTTTGAGTTGAATCAATAATGGACTGTAAATTTGATCCTCCGCCTGAAATCAACACTGCTAATTTTTTCATTATATTATCTCAACGCCTTTCTTATCTTTTTTAATATAACCTATAACTTTTGAGCCTTTGAAATGTTGCTGTATTTTTTTTGCTGTTTGAGGTTTGACTATCAGAACCATACCGATACCCATATTTAATGTTCTGTATATATCTTTTTCGGGAACATTTCCTTTTTTTTGCACTAATTTAAATATTTCAGGAACATTCCATGAATTTTTTTCAATAATAACTTTTGCATTTTCCGGCAATATTCTTCCGATTTTATCATAAAAACTGCCGCCTGTAATATGTGCAATTCCTGTTATATTTTTACCGAATTTATTTATGGCAGATAATACTTCTTTAACGTATATTTTTGTGGGCGCAAGTAACTCTTTAGAATATTTTTTCAATTCTTTTTCACTAAATACTTTTCTTATTAGTGAATAACCGTTTGAATGAGGACCGCTTGACGGAAGTCCTATAATTATATCACCGGCTTTTATTTCTTTACCTGTAATTTCCTTGCCTTTTTCAACTATACCGACAGAAAACCCCGCCAAATCATATTCACCGTCTTTATAAAAACCCGGCATTTCTGCTGTTTCTCCGCCTATAAGCTGACACCCTGATATCTTACAACCGTCAGCAATTCCTTTTATCACATTTTCTGTGTGGTTAACATTTAATTTTCCGCAGGCAAAATAATCTAAAAAAAATAAAGGTTTGGCTCCGCAACAAATAATATCATTAACATTCATTGCAACGAGATCCTGACCGACAGTATCATGTTTATTTACCAAAAAAGCTATTTTTAATTTTGTTCCGACACCGTCAGTTGAACTGACAAGATTATATTTTGTTCCATTTATAGGGAAAAGACCGCCGAATCCGCCGATTTTCGGTAATCTTTTTTTAATTCTTTTTACTAATTCATTTCCTGCTTCAATATTTACGCCGGATTTCTTGTAAGTAATCGCCATTTTAATAATCTCCTTATTTTCTGCTGCCAGGTTTTATAGGACTTGAACCGTCTTTACAAAGAGGACATTCCTCAGGTTTATAACTTTTAACTTCCAAGCTTAGTAATGAAAATCTCGGCACTCCAAAATCAACTTTTCCTGCACTTCTGTCAACTAATGAACAAACAGCAACTACATTTGCACCAAGAGGGGTTATTGTTTCTATGACTTCTTTTGTTGAAAGACCTGTTGTAATAACATCCTCAACAACAAGTACTTTTTCCCCTTTTGCTATACCAAAACCTCTTCTTAAGACTAGTTTACCGTCAACTCTTTCGCAAAATATTGCTCTTTTGCCAAATGCCCTTCCTACTTCCTGCCCTATTATAACACCACCCATTGCAGGCGATACTATCAAATCTATATCTTTAACTTTTTTTGTTATTTCATTTTTTAGATTTTCTGCAAGAACTGATGCAACCTGCGGATATTGTAATATCAAAGCTGACTGAAAATATGTATCCGAATGTAATCCGCTTGATAATAAAAAATGTCCGTTTAACAATGCATTGTATTTTTTAAAAAGATCTTTCATTTCATTTTGTTCCACGTTATAGCCCCTTTATACTTTCATATATATTTTTAGCAACTTCTATAGGATCTTTTGCTTCAATAATCGGTCTTCCCACAACTATATAATTTGCACCGGTCTTTATTGCCAATTCAGGTGTTGCAACTCTTTTTTGATCATCATCTACTTTTACGGGTCTGATACCGGGTGTAACAACTTCAAAAGCATTACCACAAGCCTTTTTTATTGCCTCTATTTCCAGCGGTGAAGATATAACTCCGTCAACTCCGCAACTTTTTGCAAGTTCAGCTCTTTGTATAACTTCTTTAGGAGTTGTTAACTGGCTTGTTAAAACTGTTACTGCCCAAATTTTAGGTCTGTTTTTAACAGATGTTGCAAGTTCTAACATTTCTCTGCCACCGCAGGAATGAACGGTTAAACTGTAAACTCCTAAATCTTTTGCGGATTCGACGGATCTTTGTACCGTAGCGGGAATATCATGAAATTTTAAATCTAAGAAAACTTCTTTGCCGTTGTCCTTTATCATCTTTATTATTTCTTTACCGGATTGTAAGAATAATATAGGACCAACTTTAAAAATATCAATATATTCACTTAAATCCTTTACTAATTTCTCTGCTTTTTTAAACTCATAAACGTCTAATGCCAGGATTGTTTTATTCACAGTTCCACCCTTCCGATTAAATCACTTAGATTTCTTATATTTTTATTTTCTAGATATTTTGTAATATCACTGACGGCATCTGTAATAACTTTAGGTTCAACTAATGTTGCAGTCCCGATACTTACACACGTTGCACCTGCCAGAATAAATTCAATTGCATCATTTGCATTTGATATTCCGCCGCAACCGATGATAGGAATTTTAATCTTTTGACCGGCTTCAAAAACGCATCTCAATGCCATTGGTTTTACACACGGACCGGACATCCCGCCTTTTATCGTAGAAAGTTTAGGTTTAAAAGTATGTATGTTTATAGCCATTGCAGGAAACGTATTTGTCAGCGTTACTGCATCTGCCCCTATATTTTGTGCAAGCAACGATAATTCTGAAATATCCTGTACCTGAGGAGATAATTTAGCTATTACAGGGAATCTCGATATTTTTTTAACATTTCTTATAACACTGTCAAATAATCCAATATCCTGACAGATAATTGTCTTTTTTAAATTTGGACATGAAAGATTTAATTCAACGGCAAATATTTTGTCATATGAATTTAAAATTTTTATAACACCTACATAATCTTCACTGCACGCTCCTGCAACACTGACAATTATCGGCACATTCAATTCCAATAAATTTTCTAATTTTGTTTCAACAAATTTTCTCACACCTATATTTTGCAGTCCTATTGTATTTAGCATTCCTGAGGCAACTTCTGCAATTCTTGGTTGAGGATTTCCCAATTTCGGCTCTAATGTTATTGTTTTTGTAACAATAGCTCCCAATTGTTTCAAATCAACCAAATCCGCAACTTCATCACCGTAGCCAAAAGTACCTGATGCAGTAAGAACAGGAGAGTTTAATTTTAGCCCTAAAAAATCAACTTTAATATTTGTTTTCATAACCAAGATATTATAGCTTTTAGGAACATTTTTTTCAAATTATGATTGTGTATTTTAATTTAGGATAATTTATTTTTTAAACTTCCGTTTTCTACATAAAATATGGTTGAAATTCCTAATGCCTTTATAAAGTGTTCATCATGTGATACAATTATCATGCTTCCGTCATAATCTTTCAATACTTCAACTATATGTTCTTTTGTTTCCAAATCAATGTTATTTGTAATTTCATCTAATATTAAAAGTTTAGGCATTTGTAAAGCTATTTTGGCAAGAATTAACCTGACTTTTTCACCGCAGGACAGACTATTAGCAGAAACATTAACATCTTCATTTTTTCTGAATAAAAAATCGTTCAGATGATTTCTGACTTCAGCATAAGTCCAATCAGGAACAATTTCAGATATTGTTTGCAAAACTGTTTTATCGGCAGAAATGATATTATAGTGTTGGTCAAGATATCCGATATCTTTTATATGCGGAACTTCCCATAAACCTGATTTTAATACGGTATTATCAGACATTATTGCTTTTATAAATGTTGTTTTTCCGCTTGCATTATTACCTAGAATTGCGACGTGTTCTTTTGTATTTAACGAAAAATTGATACCGGTAATAATATTTTGATTTTCTCTGTACCCGACAACCCCGTCTCTTATACACACTAATGTTTTTTGACCGGTATTATTTCCGTTTAAATTGAATTTTGGTTTTATAATTTCCGGAATCCTTAATGTTGATAATTGTTCAATTAAGTCTTGCTTTTTATCAAACAATTTTGTTTTATTTCCGCCGGCAGTTTTACGGGCATTAGAAGCATTTTCATTTGCTACGGCTTTAATCCACCTCTTATTTTCAACATTTTTTTCGCCCTTCATTTTACTTTGGCTTGCCCTGTGTTGCTCTTGCATTAAAGATTGATGAATTGCTTTTTTTTGCTTGTCTATTTGATTTAGTTTTTTTTCTAAAATATTACGTTTAAGAGTTATCTGGTATAAATAATCTGTATATTTACCATGAAATATATTTATTTTTCCGTTATCAATATGCCAAATAGTATCAAAACTTTGTTGTAAAAGTTCAACATCATGTGATACTACGATTAATGTTGATTTAAAAGAGTTCAAAAATTTCATTAAAGATTTTCTATTGTTTATATCCAAATGGTTTGTTGGTTCATCAAGTAACAAAATGTCCGGGTGCAGACTTAATGCATAAGATAGTGATTTATTGAATTTTTGTCCGCCGCTTAAACTATCATATTCTTTAGGTATTTGCGGTACATAGCCGAATACAATATCTTTAGGTATTATAATATTTCCGGTTGTTGGTACGATATCGGGTTGAAGTATGTTAAGTAAACCGGATTTTCCGCTTCCATTGTTGCCCATAATAACAATTCTGTTTCCATACAAAATTTGGGTTGAAAAATTTTCAAAACAAACTTTTTTATTGTATGCAAGTCTGACATTAATAAGATTTATGGGTTTATGCATTTGCTATAGTATAACAAATTGATTATTAAATTAGGAAAATTCTATTGAACGGTTTTTGCTAAAAATCTGTGCATTTTTACAAGTGCAAGCGTGTCCTGTCTGCAATAATCCAGCAAATGTTTTTTTGTTTGTATAATTTTTTCCTGATCATACATACCCATTGCCATATATGCAAATGCTGATGAGGCAGAACCGCCTTCTGATATCTCCAATTCACTGTAATTCATATCCGGTATCATTACCGGTAAAACTTTTTTTATTGAAGTTTTACCGTGAAAATTTTTATCATAATAACTGAATTTGATAATTACTTCTAAATCCACTATCCTTTCAATTATTTTATTTAAGCTTTCTGACAGTTCAGGATATAACTGGGCAAGATGGTTCAATATTTGACGTTCAAAAGAAGAATAAGTAATAATACTTCCGACATCACCAATATCTTTTATCAATTGTTCTGCCAAAGATTTTCTGTCATCCTTTGTGTGGTCGGCTATAAACTCAAAATGTTCCGGCTGAGTACTTAAATCATTTGATTTGTGAAGAGAATACTGTGTTACTATCTGCGTATGAGGGTGAATAGTGGCATAAAGAGGATATATAGTCATAACAGATTCAAAATCGAGATAATAAACGGGAAATTGAATTTTTTCTAACTCTGCTGTTAAATTGGGACTTATAAAAACGTTATCGTTTATAATAGATTCTTTTACTATCTTTTGAAACTCTGTCAATTCAATTTCATTTGGAATATCTTTGATTTGACTTATATTTATTTTACAAAGTTCATCAAATTCAAGATGCGACAATCTAGGCAAATCAAATATATGAAATTCTATATCTTTACCAAGACATTGTTTAAACATTCTGCAATTTTTGCAACATAATTTTAATTTTGCTTCAGGAGAGTTTTCATTTTCAATCATTTTTTTTATATCGTCTAATATCAAAAAATATTCATGCATTTTTATAAAAACTTCAATAGAAAAATCTGTTTCTGCAAATAGGTTTTCAATAGGATTTCCCAAATGAAAATCTTTTGATAAAAGCAACAGTTTAACTTTTGACACGGATTCCAAGTTTTTTGATATAACTAGTGTGCTGTATGCCATATCCACTATGTATTTTCTTTTTCCCTTATTGCCGGATTTTACTTCTATAATTTGCCATCCGTCGTCAGTTCTGCATAAAATATCAGCTCTAGCCGTAAAACCGTTATATTCAAATACAGGTTCAAATATGGTATTAATATTCTTATCAGCCGTAAGTGCTTTTGTTGTATCCAAAGCTTCCTGTAAACTTTTTGCGCTTACTTTGACGCCTTGCGGAAATAATTGTTGCGCCAATGCATGAATTTTTTTTGATTCAAAAATCAAAAAATCATCACCCAGAGAATTATCTCTTTCAATTAGATTTCTGTACAAATGCCAAGCAAGCCTTTGGCAATCCAATGACTTTATAAATACTGATTTATTTATCGTTCGCATAGATTTATATTTGAATCATAAATTGTAGACACTACATTTCTTGTTTCTTTTTTTCTAAAGATTCTATCACACTGTATGGAACTTTTACTCTGCCTATTAACGGTGTTTCCTGTTTGCCATAAATACCGTGACAGTCAGAACCGCCTGTCGCAATCAAATTTAATTCATCCGCAATAGATAAAAGTTTTCTGACAACATGTTCCGGATGCTTATTATGCCAAACTTCTATACCTTGTAACCCATCATCAACTAATCCTTTTATAACATCTATATTGTTGTAGTGTCCGTAATACGGATGGGCCAAAACAGGAATTCCTCCGGAATCTATAATTAAATCTATTGCCTGTTTCGGAGTGATTGAATATTTCGGAACATAAGCAACCTGATCGGTTGCTAAATACTTTTGGAATGCCTCTTGAACAGAAGTAACTATACCGTTTTCAATCAATACCTTTGCAAAATGCAATCTTCCTATAACTTTTTTCCCTACGCTTGCAATTAATCCTTCAGGATTTAAGTTTATTCCTATTTTTCCTAATCTTGAAAAAATTTCTTTGGCTCTTTCTGTTCTTGCATTTTTAAAAATATCTAAAGTTTCTTTTAGCTTTGTAGACTTCCAATCCACGTAATAACCTAATATATGCATTTCTGTTTTTTGGACATCTCCATATTCAGCAGATAATTCAATACCGGAAACAACTTCAATATTACTTTGTTTGCCTGCCTCCATAGCCTCGGCAATACCATCAACCGTATCATGGTCAGTTATAGCAATAGCAGTCAGTCCGGTTTTTGAAGCATATGAAACAACTTCAGTTGGAGAAAATACTCCGTCAGAATAGTTTGTATGTATATGTAAATCAACAAAAAAATCCTTGCTTGCCATTTATAAAAGCTCCGATGCTAGACCGGCAAGTATACTTCTTTCACTCTTTGAAAACATCAAATGTCCGTATAGTGGCTGTCCCTTAAATCTTTCAACTAAATATGTCAACCCATTTGAAGAAGCATCTAAATAGGGATTATCTATTTGATAAGGATCACCTGTTAAAACTATTTTTGTTCCGGTTCCTGCTCTTGATATAATTGTTTTTACTTCATGCGGCGTTAAATTCTGAGCATCATCTATTATTATGTACTGTCTTGGAAGTGATCTGCCTCTGATATAAGTTAAAGAATCAACTTCTATTTGTCCCGAACTGAATAAATAATCTATTTTCTCATCAACCTTAGGATCTTCATGTCCTTTATCCATTAAAAACTCTAAATTGTCATTTATTGCACCCATCCAAGATGCAAGTTTTTCCTCTTTTGAACCCGGTAAATAACCAATATCTTTACCCATTGGAATAATTGGCCTTGCAATATAAAGTCTTCTGAATTGTCTTTCTTCTACTGTTTTTTGCAGGCCTGCAGCAAGTGCAAGCAATGTTTTTCCTGCACCCGGAAGCCCAATTAATGTAACTAAATTAATTTCATTACACAACAACAATTCAAATGCAAATCTCTGTTCAATATTTAAAGGTTTTAAACCCCAAGGCTGTGCCGTCATATGGAATAAAGGCAACAATGCTTTATCAGTTACTGAATATTTTGCAAGTGCACTTTTTGAAGAACCTGCTTCATCTTTCATTGAAACACATTCGTTCGGATAAAAATCCAGTTTTGTCGGCAGTTTTGAATTTTTATAAAATTGATCAATCTTATCCGATGAAATTTTTATTTCTCTCCAACCCGCATATATTTCGTCTATTTTAACTTTTGATTTTTCATAATCCTGAGTTTTTATATCAAGGATTTCTGCTTTGATTCTTAAATTAATATCTTTGGTAATAAATATTATATTTTCACCTTGTTGTTTTAAATAAAGCGCTATTGATAAAATTTGGTGATCATATTTTGAAATCATAAATTCAGCAGGAAATTCTACTCTGTGCATCATTTCAATAACTAATGTACCGCCATTTTTTATTGGAACCCCTTTAGACAACTTTCCTTTTGATCTTAATCCGTCGAGCGTTCTTGAAATTAATCTTGCACTTCTTCCGTTTTCATCCGAAAGTTTTTTAAAGTGATCCAATTCTTCTATTACTGATAATGGAATAATAACTTTATTATCGGCAAACGAAAAAATCGAATCAGGGTCATGCAATAAGACATTAGTATCCAGCACGAAAGATTTTGCACTCATAATCCCCCCAAATAAATTATTTACTTAACGTAATTATAGTCTATTATTGCCAAAAAAACAAATATCAAAAAGATATTGACTATAAATATCAAATAATGTAAAATTCAGGTCTATATATTAAACAATTTTGGAGGCTATAATGGCAAAGTTAAAAACAGGAAGGCATACTTCTGCTCTTAAAGAAGTAAGAAAAGCAGCGAAAAGAACCGTCAGAAATACGGCAACAAAAAGTAAAATTAAATCAATGGCAAAAAAAGTTGAATTAGCTGTAAAGGCAAAAGATAAAGAAGTTGCTCAAAGTGCCCTTAATGTTGCTTTTTCAGAATGGGATAAGGCAAAAAAAAGAAATGTTATTCATAAAAATGCCGCATCAAACCAAAAAGCAAGACTTGCAAAATTGGTTGCTTCAATTTAATTTTATCAATTAATTTAAAAAACGATATTGTAAAAAACAGTATCGTTTTTTTTTATTGTTACAATTGAAATGTATCAGAAAAAAAACTATCATTTCCCTGTTCTTCTTATATCTTCAAAAACTTTGCCGGATGTTTGGCAAAAAGTTTTACATTGAACAGGTTCCGATTTTTTTAAGATTTGTTCTCTGAAATATACCATTGTATTACCATTCCATAAATCAGATGTCTCATCAATTCTAAGACCGGCAACATCACAATGACAAACCGGCATGACTATGTTAGTTTTTCCGATAAATAATCTCTTCCACGGAGCAAGACAGAATATTCCGGAATCTTTTGCATTCATTGGACAATCTTGTTTCTTTACCTCTATTCCACCCGTAACATCAGTACTATTTTCATTTTTAGATAATATGATTCTTTTAATATTGCTTTCTATTCCAAACTTCATAGTTTCTGAATCTAATTTTTTTACATAATTATCAATACAATCACATACAAAATTATTTTCATTGATATTTAATTCTTCATTTTGGGCAAGATATCCGGGATATAATCTTTGAAACATTATTTTGTTAAAACCGTTTTGAAGAGCAAAATCTATCATACTGTCTATTTGTTTGTAATTTGATTTCATTATAACAGCCTGCATACCAAATCTAAAATTAGATTTTCTTGATAATTTTTTTTGTCCTATTAATTTTATTTTATCCGTTAAAACATCAAAATTGCCTTTCCTTCTGATTTTTTCATAGGTCACTTTATCAACAGCATCTATTGAAATATCTAAATTGATATTGCTTTGAGTATTATCAATGATTTGTAAAATATCATCATTTATTAACAATCCGTTCGTTGTTATCGTCTGAAATACATTGTTTTTTGCAGAAACGGCAAATAACTCTACAAAATCTTTAAATAGTAAAGGCTCTCCTCCCTGCCAGATTACATTTTCTGCAAACGGCAGATATTCAAGTATTGACTCCTTAAATTTTTTTGATAAATTATGGTTAGTGTGCGGCAAACCGCACATAATACAATCCAAATTGCAATCGGTAGTTAAAACAACCTGTAAAAATCGCGGTTTTGATTTTAATACGGTTAATCCTTTGGCTATTTCATATTCGTTCAATATAATATTTTTCTTTTTTATGTTGTCTATATATTTTTCCAACAATGATAATATTTCTAAAACTTTTAGCGCTTTAGCATGATTACGGTTTTCATTATAAGTTCCTGTAAGTTCAACTAATTTATCTGTTAAAGTATTTATGTTTTGGACATAAGAACAAGATATTATTTTATTGGTTTCTGAGATTGCTTTATGATATTCTTCAAGTTCTATAAAATTTATTATATTATTACAATCGTTGTTCATATTCATTTTATTTCCAACCTAATTTTCTGATTTCGACTCCGTCATCTCCTGCATTTCTGCAAAAAGAATCACAACATTTATACAGTTTATTATTTATAATGGATTCTCTGTATTTAACAAGCGCTTGACAATTCCAAATATCATCCAATTCTTTTGATGTTTTAAAAGAGTCACAATAACAAGAACATTTTCCCATCATATTAAAATCAAGAAAAAGAGTTTTCCAAGGGGCAATACAAAACAGTCTGTTTTTAATTTTTTCAGAATGGTTAACAATAAAATCTGATTTTGTATCTACCGTCATATTAGAATTATTCGACAGGTGTGTTTTTTCTGCATCAGTATTATTATCAGAACTGTTAACTTCTATATTTTCTGTTGCCACATCAATATTATTAGAAATCAACAGATCATCTCCGATATTTGTTGAAATTTCAACTTGTTTAGTGATTGTCGTATCATTTTTGAGTTGTTTTATTTTTTTTAAAACTTTTATTTTTTGTTCATCCGTAAGCATTAAAGTGCCATTTAATACATTTTTATTAAGAACATATCTCTGAAAATATACTACTTTAAAACCATAAGATATTGCAAATTTTACTATATCATCTATTTCGTCATAATTTAATGACATTACAACAACAGCCATTCCGTATACTATGTCCTTTTTTTGTAGTTTATAATTATGTAATTGTGTCAATACATCAATTAACTTACTGAATTTTGCACCACACCTTATTTTTTCATAATTTTCTTTATGAACAGAGTCTATTGAAATTGAAAGTTCAATATTATATTCGCCAATCATCTCTATCAGCTCTTTATTTAATAATAAAGCATTTGTTA
Organism: Endomicrobiaceae bacterium; assembly: GCA_028711215.1. Classification (GTDB taxonomy): domain Bacteria; phylum Elusimicrobiota; class Endomicrobiia; order Endomicrobiales; family Endomicrobiaceae; genus Proruminimicrobium. Next base: position 22,930 of record JAQTSO010000017.1, read on the forward strand.
CAAATCCCTGTTTGACGCCGTTTTTATGGGCTAAAGTTATAAGTTCCTGAAAATTACTGTATAGAAAAACTTCTCCCCCCTGCCATAATACACTTTCAAGATACGGTAAATATTCTTTTATTATTCTTAAATAGTTTTCATCTATGGTATACTCATTTTTACAAACGGTACACATTATGCAGTTTAAATTACATCTTGTCGTAAGGATAACATTCATTTTTACAGGTTTTGATTTTAAAACAGTTTTACATTGTAATATTTCTATTTCACCGAGAATTATATTTTTTAATTTGTCACTTTGTAAATTTTCATAAATTACATTTAAATAATTTATAATATCCGGTGCTTGATTCTCAAAGATAATGCTGTCTCTGAGCAATTGAATTATATGTGATACAATTTTAGATTCAATTTCAGGTTTTTTAGTGATTGAAATAAAGTATTTTAAAGCCCCTGTAATATCATTTTTATGTTTATAATAAAGCCCGATTTTTTCTCTTATTATGTTTTGGGATTCTTCCGGCAAAATTTCAATATTCAAATTTAGTATGTTAATAAATTCATCAATTGATTTATTGTTATCGGATTGAGGCACTTTGTCGGCAATTTTTAATAATATATAAGACAACAATTTTATTTTATCGTTATTAATATGTTTTTCAACATAAAGTAAAATTACATTCAAAGCATTTATATCATTGTAATTTAGGGAAACAGTAGAAATTTCTTCTAATATTTGTATTTGTTTACTTGGATCAAAAAAACCGATAAATTTCATAGTGTCCATGTATCGTTTTGTGTTTTTTAAAGATTCCAGCATACCTTCTATAGCAATCATGTTCTCTTTATCAAGTTTTAAAACTTTCTCAAAATATTCCAGCGCACCTGTGAAATTAGAAATTCCGTTTAGCAATTGCCCTTTTAAAAGAAGAAACTCAACATCCGTATCAGGATCACAAACATCTGAAATTTGATTCAAAAGTATTGTCGCATCTGTATATTCTTTTTTTGCAAGCAATGTTCTCATATTGGTTTTGACAAAGCAATGCTTTAGTAATTTTGTTTCATTTACGATCATATTTTTAATTTTTTGATTATCTATTTTTTCATGCAAATTATTTAAATATTCTTTAAGTTCATCAATTTCATCATGATTTTTTTTTATTTCTGTTAATATTTTAATAACTAAATCCGTAAATTGATTTTTGACAGATGGTGCCGGGATTATCTTGTCAATCCATTTTAACGACGAGTCAATTTTTTTATTTGACAAATAAGAAAATGCTGAGTTTATGATTATTATATTTTTATCTTCTGCAGACAGTGTCTGCATATAGTTGTTGAGCATTGTAATTAATGTAGTTTCATCATTACTGTTTACGCATTCGCCTATTTTATCTGAAAGCTTTAATAATATGCTGACAAATATATCTGTTTTATCTTTAATAAAATATTTCTCAACATATTCAAAGAGTTCATTTAAATAAATAATATCACCTAAATTTATTGATATATCTGCGACATCTACTATTATTTTTATCTGTTCTTCATATTCAAAAAAATTTATAAAATTTATAATTTCCCTGTAATTTGTGCTTTTTTTTAAACATTCAACTTTTCCTTTTACGGCATAAATGTTATTTTTATCAATCAGAATAACTTTTTCAAACCATTTTAATGCTCCCGGCAAATCAGATGTAGCTTTTAATAACTGTCCCATTTCCATCATATATTCCAAATCATTCTCATATTCTGATATTTGACATGATAATCGCAGAGCATCATCATATTTTTTTTGTGCAATTAAGTGTTTCAGAGATTTAATATGTTGTTTTTTTTGTTCCATTTTACCGCTTTATATTAAAAATTATATTACTATATTCTGTTGCTAAAATGACTTTTATGAAGATTGAAAAATAATATTAATTATAATATAACAACAAATCAAATGCAAACCGTTATAGCATACAAAATGTTATTTTAGTATAATCAACTCCATGAGTGAAAACAAAAATATTGTAAGACATATAGGCAATGTAAGCATTGGCACAACAATCTCCCGAATTTTCGGATATGTAAGAGATATGTTGGTTGCTTACTTATTTGGGGCCGGACTTGTTGCAGATGCTTTTTATGCGGCTTTCAGAATTCCTAATTTAATAAGAAGAATGTTGGGAGAAGGTTCATTTTCGGTTGCTTTTATACCTGTTTTTTCGGAATATCTTCACACAAAAACAAAAGATGAAACGCAAAAACTTATCAATATTGTCTTCACTGCGTTATTTTCGGTTACAACAATTATTACAATTTTGGGTGTATTTTTTGCACCGCAACTTGTCAAACTAATAGCATGGGGATTTACTTCAGACCCTGAAAAACTGCAATTAACAATAGAACTTACACGTTTAATGTTTCCTTTTTTAATTTTTATTTGTCTGGCTTCAATATTACTTGCTTTGCTTAATACTCTGCACTCTTTTTTTATACCGGCAATTGCACCTGCGGGGTTAAGCGTATCCGAAATTATTTATGTATTGGCTATTTCCCCGATTTTGGCACCCGACAATAAAATCAAAGGACTTGCCATAAGTGTTATTTTCGGAGCTGTTCTTCATTTTATATATCAATACCCGTATTTGAAACAGCTCGGCTGGAATCTTAAATTTAATTTTAATTTTAATCATCCCGGACTTAAAAAAATTGTTTTTTTGATGATTCCGTCAGTAATAGGTATTTCCGTAGATCAGATAAATACATTTGTTGATACTATTTGCGCATCATTTTTGGGCAATGGCTCAATTACAGCCTTATATTATTCCAATCGTCTTATGCAACTTCCGCTTGCAATTTTTGGTCTTGCTTTAGCTACAGTATCTCTACCTCTTATGTCAAAATCAGTTGCACAAAAAAATATAAAAGACATGAAAGAAACTTTAAACATATCAATAAGATTTTCAATAGTTTTATTAACACCTGCTATGGTAGCTTTAGTCGTTCTCGGGCTTCCCATGATACAGGTTTTATTTCAACGCGGTAAATTTGACAGTATTGCTTCATTGCTTACAAATAAGGCACTTCTTTATTATTCATTGGGGCTTCCTGCTTTTGCCATTTCAAAAATACTTGCAAATACTTTCTTTTCTTTTCAGAATACAAAAACACCGGTAAAAATTGCTTTTGTCGTTATGTTTATACATGTTCTTTTGTGCATCATACTTATGAAACCGCTAGGGGTAGGCGGACTTGCTTTGGCAACGGCAATATGTGCTTATATCAATGCTTTGATGCTTTTGTACAAATTAAGAATTAAAATCGGACAAATAGGCATTTATAAAATATTAAATTCAACTTTAAAAACTGTAATTGCTTCAGTTATTATGGGTATTATTTGTTATTTAATAGTACAACTTAAAATATCAATATTTATATCTTTAACTCTTGCTATTATAATTGGACTAATCGTATTTATTGCAGTATCTAAACTTTTAAAATCACCGGAAATTGAACAATTGTTATCAGTGTTTCTAAAAAAATACTATGCAAAAAACAGCTGAAGATTACAATAAAAACATACCTCATCTACCCGGTGTATACCTCATGCGAGATATATCCGCAAATATCATATACGTCGGAAAAGCCAAAGATTTAAAAAACAGAATAACTTCTTATTTCCATTCAGACACAAACAGTAAATCTTCATCAATCATTACTGCGATGAGAACAATAAATTATATTCTTTGTTCATCTGAAAGAGAATCATTAATTTTAGAACGAGATTTAATAAAAAAAATTCAACCCTATTTTAATGCTATGTGGAAAGATGACAAATCCTATCCATATATAAAATTAACAATAAATGAAGATTTTCCCCGTCTTATAATGTCCAGAAAACTGATAAATGACGGAGCTTTGTATTTCGGTCCTTATCCACAAATTATGCACATAAAAAAACTTATCTTTTGGTTAAATAAAATTTTTAAAATCAGACCCTGTAAATTATATTTTTTTGAAAATTCTCTTCCGCAATTGAGCAAGGTAAAATCATGTCTTTATTATCATACAAATCTTTGTTACGGTCCCTGTATGGGACATATAACATCCGAAGAGTATAAAAAAAATCTGGCAGAACTTGAATTGTTTTTAAAAGGTAAATTTAAAAAATTGGAATCTGTATGGCAAAAACAAATGCAACAGGCAAGCCACAGGCAAGAATATGAAAAAGCAAAAGATATAAGAGACAGATTATTTGCAATAAAATCAATGGCTGAGCGTGTTACAATCAGCCAAATAAACATTGATGAATTAAATCAGTATATTTCAAAAACAGATGCTCTGCTTGAATTAAAAGAAAAACTCAAATTAAAACAACTACCTAATATCATGGAATGTTTCGATATATCAAATACCGCAGGAACAAATCCTGTCGGGTCAATGGTTCAGTTTGTAAACGGCAAACCGAATAAAAGCGGATATAAAAGATTTAAAATTCAAACTGTTAACCAAATTAATGATTTCGCAATGATAAAAGAGGTTGTTTTCAGAAGGTATTCATCAATTATCAGAAAAAATGAGAAATTCCCTGACTTAATCATTATTGATGGAGGCAAAGGGCAACTTGCTTATGCTGAACAAGCATTAAATGAAATCGGCATTTATATACCGTTAATTTCTCTTGCCAAACAACAAGAAGAAATTTTTATTATGGGTAAACCTAAACCTATAAACTTGCCTAAAAATTCATTGGGGTTAAGAATCTTACAATCTATTCGTGATGAAGCTCACAGATTTGCCATTACTTATCATAAATTGCTAAGAGCTAAAGAATTTATACCAACCAAATAAATAAGGTAATTTTCTACTTACATATAAAAATAATGAGATTTTCCAGTATTGAGGTTTTGTCTGACTGTGACTTCGTTTTCAGTGTGATATCCGTTTCCAAAATTTTTGATATACATTCTTTAAGATGGTTTAATTTATATTTTGAAAGATTTCTTAAAAATATTGAAGCAAAATAAGAATTATATATTCTTGCGTAAGAAACTGCATCTGAAGGATTATATTTTTTTTCTTCAATTAAACTTTTTACAGTTAATAATTTTCTTACCGTTGATGATATCTGAAACAAAATTTTTATATGTTCTTCTCCTGCTATTATCATTTTACTCAATATAAACAATGCAGATTTTAAATTTTTGGCTTCTATTTCTCCACCGAGTGCAAAATCGTTTATTTCTTTTGTCCAACCGCTCACATTTGCAAATGCTTCTTCTGAAACCTTATTATCTTTACCGACATATATACAAATTTTTTCTATTTCATTATACAAACTCAGCAAATCGGCACCTGTTTCTTCAACAATATGTTGCGCAAGGTCATCGGTTATATTTTTCCCCCTTCGAGAAAATTCGTTTTTTACAAACTTAACCGCATCTGAATCATAAATTTTTTTACAATCCACAGAAATACATTCTTTTGAAGAGGAACACAAATCAAGCAAATCTTTTCTTTTTTTAATATCTCTCAATTTCTCCGGAACTATTAATACAAAACATGAACTATCTACGGGATTTTCTATAAGTTTTGTTATCATTTCATAATCAGAATTATTCAATTTATGTGCCATTTTTAAAACAACAAGTCTTTTGTCTCCTAAAAACGGTAATGTTTCAACTGCTTCTGCAACAGTTTTACCGTCTAAGTCAGGTGCCTGAAAAATTTCCCTGTTGAGTGAATCAACCGCTAATTTTTCCTCGATGCTTTTCAAACAGGTATCAATAAAGAATTGTTCTTCACCGGCAAATAAATAAACAGGAGATAACTTTTTCCCCTGTAAATGTTTCTGAAATGCTTGATATGTTATAAAACCCATTTTTCCTCTTATCTATAACGATTTTAAACATCCAACATAATATTTCTAAAATATTATGTCCCCAACATCATGGCTACACCTTTATATTTTGCTTCCTTATGTACCG